>NZ_PDJK01000001.1:337171-674343 GCF_002564045.1 Amycolatopsis sulphurea
GCCTTCCGGCCGCGTTCAGCCCGGCACAGCAGCGTCTGTCCGATCGGATGGTGGACGACTGGACCGCGTTCGTGCGCACCGGCCGGACCGGGACCACGGTGTCCTATCGGCCGGACGGCGTCGGGCCGCTCACCGGGTTCGCGAAGGACCACCACTGCGGGTTCTGGGCCACCCGGCCGGGGCCGGCAATGCCACGATGACACCATGGCGGTGACTGCGAGCGACCTGGACGAGGCGACCGAGTACGTGGCAGCGGCGCTCGGGCCGCACACCGACGGTGACTGGACCCGCACGGCCGGCGGACTGGACTGGGACTGCCGGACGACCGCCGAGCACCTCGGTGACACGCTCCTCTCGTACGCGGCCCAGGTCAGGGTGTCGGCAAAGTCGGTGTGAGGGCCTTGCGCAGACGGCGGAGGTCCGTGAAGGTCCGTGAAGGGGCCCTTCACGGACTCTGAGTCTGTGAAGGGCCCCTTCACAGACCCGGGACAGGTTTGGCGCACACCACGAGGTGGTCGCGCGTCTCGAGCCCTCTGCTTCGCCTGCTGCCGGGCGTGATCGACGAAGATGGCAGGCGCCGTCGATGATGCGCGGCAGCCACGGCTCACTCTGCTGATCACGGGTCCTCGACCAACTTTGCCGGGACCCTGCGCGGCCCAGGTGGTCAGCAGCCCGCCCGACCACTACGTCCGGTTCCTCGCCACGGCCGACGCGGAAGCCTCGCCCGCCGAGCTGCTCGAATTCGCGCTGACCGGCGGACGCCTGCTCGCGGCAGCAGTCCGTACGGCTGCTCCGCAGTCGCGCGCCTACCACCCGACAGGGAGGTCCGATCCAGCCGGCTTCGCCGCCATGGGCTGCGTCGAACTCCTGCTGCACGGTGACGACCTCGCCCGGGGCCAGGGTGCTGCGTTCGATCCGCCACGCGGGATCTGCGCCCGTGTGGCCGCCCGGTTGTTCCCCGATCAGGAGCCGGTCACGGACGCCTGGGACACGCTTCGCTGGTGCACCGGCCGGAACGCGCTGCCGGGCCGGCCGCGCCGTACGGAGTGGTCGTGGCGTGGAGCGCCACTCGAGGATGGCTCGGGGCCGGCTCGGTAACAGCGTTTCGCGTCTCGCGGAGTGAACGCGGCTGCCCACCGGACGGTCACTTCCGGTAGTCTCGAGGGCCAGGTCGAGAGGCGCTGCAACGGACCCGGCGGTCCGCCACGCTCGGCCGATCGCACCACGATCCCAAGGGCGCCTCCGTGACTTCAGCTGCGGAGGTGGCATGACCGAGAACCTGCGGGCCCTGCTCGATCGGCGGATCGCCGTGCTCGATGGCGCATGGGGCACCATGCTGCAGAACGCCGGCCTGACGCCCGCGGACTACCGCGACGACTGGCTCGAAGGGCATCCCAAGGACGTCACCGGCGATCCGGACCTGCTCAACCTCACCTGCCCGGACGTGGTGCTCGACGTGCACCGCCAGTACCTGGCCGCGGGTGCGGACATCACCACCACCAACACCTTCACCGCCACCTCGATCGGACAGGCCGACTACGGCCTGGAGCACAAGGTGCGCGAGATGAACCTGCGTGGCGCCCAGCTGGCCCGCCAGGCCGCGGACGAGTTCGGCGGCCGGTACGTGGCCGGTTCGGTCGGCCCGCTCAACGTGACGCTGTCGCTGTCGCCGCGGGTCGAGGACCCGGCCTACCGCGCGGTCACCTACGAACAGGTCAAGGATGCCTACGCCGAGCAGATCGCCGCGCTCGCCGAAGGTGGCGTGGACGTGCTGCTGATCGAGACCATCTTCGACACGCTCAACTGCAAGGCCGCGATCACCGCGGCCCGCGAGGTCGCGCCACAGCTGCCGCTGTGGATCTCGGTCACCATCGTGGACCTGTCCGGCCGCACGCTCTCCGGGCAGACCGTCGGGGCGTTCTGGCAGTCGATCGCGCACGCCAAGCCGCTGGTGGTCGGCCTCAACTGCTCGCTGGGCGCCGCCGACATGCGGCCGCACGCCGAGGAGCTGGCGAAGATCGCGGACGCCTACACCGCCTGCTACCCGAACGCCGGGCTGCCCAACGCGTTCGGCGGCTACGACGAGACCCCGGAGCAGACCGGCGGCGCGCTCGGCGAGTTCGCCGGGTCGGGCATGGTCAACATCGTCGGCGGCTGCTGCGGGACCACCCCGGAGCACATCGCGAAGATCGCCGAGGCGGTCGCGCAGGTCCCGCCGCGGCCGGTGCCGGTGCTCGCCCCGGCCACCCGGTTCTCCGGCCTGGAGCCGTTCACGATCGGCGCGGACACCGGGTTCGTGATGATCGGCGAGCGCACCAACGTGACCGGTTCGGCGCGGTTCCGCAAGCTGATCGAGGCGGGCGATCACCAGGCCGCGGTGGACGTCGCGCTGGAGCAGGTCCGCGGCGGCGCCAACCTGCTCGACGTGAACTTCGACGCCGACCTGCTCGAATCCGAGCAGGAGATGACCACCTTCCTGAACCTGATCGCGACCGAGCCGGAGGTCGCGCGGATCCCGGTGATGGTCGACAGTTCGCGGTGGAGCGTGCTGGAGGCCGGGCTGCGCTGCGTGCAGGGCAAGGGTGTGGTCAACTCGATCAGCCTGAAGGAGGGCGAAGGCCCGTTCCTCGCGCAGGCGCGGCGGATCCGCGACTACGGCGCGGGCGTGGTGGTGATGGCCTTCGACGAGAAGGGCCAGGCCGACACCGCCGCGCGCAAGGTGGAAATCTGTTCGCGGGCCTACGATCTGCTCACCCTGCAGGCCGGTTTCGACGGTACGGACATCATCTTCGACCCCAACGTGCTCGCCGTGGCCACCGGTATCAGCGAGCACAACGCGTATGCCAAGGAATTCATCGACGCGCTGCCGCTGATCAAGGAGCGCTGTCCGGGCGCGCACACCTCCGGCGGGATCTCGAACCTGTCGTTCTCCTTCCGTGGCAACAATGTCGTGCGCGAGGCGATGCATTCGGCGTTCCTGTTCCATGCCGTGCGCGCGGGGCTGGACATGGGCATCGTCAACGCGGGCCAGCTCGCGGTGTACGAGGACATCCCGAAGGATCTGCTGGAGCTGGTCGAGGACGTGCTCTTCGACCGCCGCGAGGACGCGACCGACCGGCTCGTGGAGTTCGCCGAGACGGTGAAGGGCAGCGGCACCAAGCGGGTCGTGGATCTGTCCTGGCGCGAAAACCCGGTCGCCGAAAGGCTTTCGCACGCGCTGGTGCATGGGATCGTGGACTTCATCGAGGAGGACACCGAGGAGGCGAGGCAGTCCTTCGACCGGCCCCTCGAGGTGATCGAGGGTCCGCTGATGGACGGCATGAAGATCGTCGGCGACCTGTTCGGCGCCGGGAAGATGTTCCTGCCACAGGTGGTCAAGAGCGCGCGCGTGATGAAGCGTTCGGTCGCCTACCTGGAGCCCTACATGGAGGCGGAGAAGGAGAAGATGAAGGCCGAGGGCCGCATCGAGACCTCCCGCGGCCAGGGCAAGGTCGTGCTCGCCACGGTGAAGGGCGACGTGCACGACATCGGGAAGAACATCGTCGGCGTCGTGCTGGGCTGCAACAACTACGAGGTGATCGACCTCGGCGTGATGGTGCCCGCGGCGAAGATCCTGGACACTGCGGTGGCCGAGCACGCGGATGTCGTCGGGCTTTCGGGGCTGATCACGCCTTCGCTGGACGAGATGGTCTCGGTCGCCACGGAGATGCAGCGGCGCGGGCTGAAGCTGCCGCTGCTGATCGGCGGGGCCACCACCTCCAAGCAGCACACCGCGGTGAAGATCGCCCCGGTGTACGACCACAGCACGGTGCACGTGCTCGACGCGTCGCGGGTGGTCGGCGTGGTGTCCGATCTGCTCGACACCGACCGCGCCGACGCGCTGGACGCGAACAACCGTGCCGAGCAGCAGCGGTTGCGTGAGCAGCACGCGAACCGCCACACCACGCCGTTGCTGACCCTGGCGCAGGCGCGGGCGAACAAGGAGGAGGTTTCGTTCGCCGGGCTGCCGGTGCCGGAGTTCACCGGGGTGTGCGTGCGGGAGCCTTCGATCGCCGAGCTGCGCGAGCTGGTCGACTGGCAGTTCCTGTTCCTGGCCTGGGAGCTGAAGGGCAAGTACCCGGCGATCCTGGACCAGCCGGTGGCGCGGGAGCTGTTCGACGACGCGAACCGGCTGCTGGACGAGATCATCGAGCGTGGTTCGTTCCACGCCCGCGGTGCCTACGCCTACTGGCCGGCCCACACCGAGGGTGACGACATCCTCCTGGAAGGCGAGTACGCGGACTTCCGGTTCCCGATGCTGCGCCAGCAGACGCAAAAGCCGGAAGGCCGGGCGAACCGCTGCCTCGCCGACTACATCGCCCCCGAAGGCGACCACCTCGGCGGTTTCGCGGTCGCCATCCACGGCGCGGAGACCCTGGCCGCGCACTATGAGGCGGACCACGACGACTACCGCGCGATCATGGTGAAGGCGCTGGCCGACCGTCTCGCCGAGGCGTTCGCCGAGTACCTGCACCTGGAGGCCCGCCGCCGCTGGTTCGAACCGGACGCCGAACCGGAGCTGGCAGACCTGCACGCGGAGCGCTTCCGGGGCATCCGCCCGGCGCTGGGCTACCCGGCGAGCCCCGACCACAGCGAGAAGCAGGACTTGTTCACCCTCCTCGGCGCCGCCGAGCTGGGCATCGGCCTCACCGAGTCGTACGCGATGACCCCGGCCGCCGCGGTGAGCGGCCTGATCTTCGCGCACCCGGAGTCGCGATACTTCACCGTCGGCCGGCTGGGCCGCGACCAGGTCGAGGACTACGCCACACGGCGCGGGATGGAGCTGGCCGAGGTGGAGCGCTGGCTCCGGCCGAACCTGGCGTACTGACCGCCTGCCGTGCCGCTGTGAAGGGGCCCTTCACGGACACGGTCGCGACGAGAGAGGGAGCCGAGGTTCCAGTCGTGGGTCAGGGGTCGCCGGCGCGGGTTGCGGCGCCTTCGACCGCGGTGAGGAACTTCGCCATCCCGGACGACGGGTTGTCGTGCGGGAAGACAGTGCCGTCCCGGAGATGGCGTTTCTCCAGGTTGTGGGCACGCCGTGCGGCTTTCGCGCGTGACGGCAGGTACTGAGCGGCTTCGAGGCTCTTGCCGGAGCGCTTGTCGAGGCCGCGGCTGATCCGTTCGATGTCGGCAGTGGTGCAGAACTTGTCGAAATCCTGGTAGTGCAGCACCAGCCAGAGTTCGAAGCACGGGTTCGTGATGGCCAGCAGAATCCCGTGTTTTCGGGCGAGCGCCCTGGCCTCTTCCAGGTTCGGGTGGTTTCTCGGCCATTCGACGTCGAACAGGCACCAGCACTCGTCGATTTCCGGGTCCGCGCTGCGCTCGACCGCGAGACGCACCAGCTTGAGCGGGACTCCGTGGGTCGGATGCAACTCCACATTGAGGGCGACATTCCGGGCGATGTGCGGGAGCTGTTTGAGGCCGTTGACATAGTCGGGCTCGGAGTTCTTGCCTTCGGTGAAGACGACGATCGTGCGCCGCTCCGGCCGGGCGGCGGTGGTCCGCTTGAGTGAGGCGGCTTGCCTTCGGCGAGGAGACACCGCGATCAGCCGATCAAGCCGAGCGAACGGAGAAGCTCACTTTGATCGACTTGGGGGAGCGCGCCGAACCGGCCGTGCAGGTAGGCGGTCTCCAGATTCTGTGACTTGCGCACTCGCTCCCCGGCGAACTCGGCCAAGGCGCCGAGCCTCGTCGCCCCGGCCGAGTCCTTCTCGGTGAGCCAGACCTCGTCTCGGTTGAGGTGGTTGAGCAGACTGGTGTCATGGGAGGTGAAGATCAGCTGGGCCCCCCGCGGGTTCGTGTCCGGGTCCTGGAACAAGTGGATCAGTTGCGCCGACAGTGTGGGATGCAGGCTGGCGTCGAGTTCGTCGACGAGCAGCAGCGATCCCTCCTGCAGGGCGTTCAGCACCGGTCCGATGAGCGCGAACCAGGTCCGGGTTCCTTCGGATTCCGCGGTGAACTCGAGCGGGGTCCGTTCTTCGGCACTGCGGTGGACCAGCCGGATCCGCCGGGCGAGCGCGCCCGGTCCGCTCGGCGCGTCGATCATGACCTCGTCGATGCCCAGGTCCGCGAGCCGGAGCAGCGCCAGGGCGCGATCTCGATCGGTGCGGCCGGCGGGCAAGGTCCCGTCGTCGAACAGAGACGGCTGGTCGGATTCTTCGAACCAGCGCAAGGTCGATTTTTCTGGATAGGGCAAGAATTGCCGTCCGTCGCGATTCCGGCGCAGTGCAGCGCTCCGCGGGGCTGAGCCGAGAGTCTGCGTGAGTAAGATGCTTCGGGCGAAGCCGGACACCAAGGGCTCGTCGAATCGGCGCGCGATCGACAGAGCGAGAGTTCTTTCGGTGAGGAGTTCCCGGGTTCCGGAGATTCTGCCGAGTCCGCGTTGCAGCTTGAGGTCCGTGTGTTCTCGCTCGAAAATTCGCCGACGTTTCTTTTCGGGGTAATGAAATAGCCCTTCGTAGTGGACCTTGCGGGCATCCAGCTCCACGATGTATTCGAAACGTATCCCGTCGATGACGGACTCGACGGTGAACTCGCTGGGCGAGGCCGGGCCGGCGCCGAAGGCGAACGGCTCGATGGGGATCTCGTCGTCCCATGCGCGCAGAGAATATCGAACGGCGTCGCGAACCCAGGTAAGAGCGGAGATGATCGTGGACTTGCCGGAGGCGTTGGGGCCGAACACGGCCGCGACCGGCAGCAGGCTCTCGTTCAGCATCGGCTGCTCTCGCGCCGCGTCGCGGTCCCGGTCGATCGCGACCATGGACAGCTCCGCGGGAGCTGCGATCGACCGGTAGTTCGACACCTCGAAGCGGATCAGCATGTCCTCATCCTAGGTCTGACCGGCTCATGGGGTGCAATCAGAGGCTTGATTTCGTCAGATCTGAACAGAACAAGGCATTGGTCGGCGCTCGTGACGTCGTCATGTGTCGGTTCAAAGTCCAGGGTTCCGGCAAAGTTGGCCGAGGACCCGTGGTCGGCAGGGAGACCCGTGGCTGCCGGACCGGTTTCGGTCTGTGAAGGGGCCCTTCACAGACTCAGAGTCTGTGAAGGGCCCCTTCACAGCTTTGGACCGAGCAACTCCGCCAGCCGGAGCGTGTCCCGCAAGTACTGCTCGTACGGGAATCCGGCGGCCAGCAGGGCGGCGCGGAGTTCGTCGTAGAGCGGTTTCCCGCCGTCGTGGAAGGCGGTGCGGCCGGTTTCGGTGACGGCGACCAGGCGCCGCCTGCCGTGGGCGGGGTCGGGGCGGACCTGGACCAGGCCGGCGGCTTCGAGCGGGCGCAGGGCGCGGCTGATCGCCGGGTCGGACACCGAGAGTGCCTGAGCCAGCTGGTGCTGGGTCGCGGGCTGGATCTCCTCCAGCATGCCCAGCAGCCGCAGCTGGCTGTAGCTGAGCCCGCCGGAGTCGTCGACGCGCCGCCGGGTGGCCTCGCCGAGCAGGTACACCACGCGATGCAGGGCATCGGCCAATCCATCGTCCACGCGGGACAGCATACCGGAGTCTTGACGAGTTAATATTAACCATGCAAGACTCAAGTCATGACCGAAACCTCGTACCTTCTCCAGACCGCGGTCCCGCTGATCTGGCCCGCGGTGGCGGTGGCCGGCGCGCTGATCCGCACCCGGCACAGTCCCTCCCGGCAGGCGACGCTCGAAACCTGGCAGCGGTGGTGGAGCATCGTCGCGCTCGGTTGCGGCAGCCTGTGGATGACGATCGCGTTCCTCGGCTTCCCGGACGTGATGGCCACGGCGATCGGCTTCGCGCGGACCCCGTTCACCTTCGAGATAGCTTTCGCCAACCTCGGGCTCGCGGTGCTGGGCCTGCGCGCCGCCTCGTCCTCGGCCACCTCGCGCGAACGGATCACGGTCGGCCTCGGCGCCGGAATGTTCTTGTGGGGCGCGCTGATCGGCCACGTCTACCAATGGTTCGCCAACGGCGATCACGCGCCCGGCAACACCGGCGGAGTCCTGGTCTCCGATCTGCTCGTCCCCACGGTGATGATCTTCCTCGCCCACCGCTCGCACCAGCTGTCCTCCGGCCGAACCCGCCCGGCCGCCGCGGTACTCGGCTGAACCCCGTTCGGTCCGAAGTGGATTCCGCCCTGCGCGGTCTCGCCACGGCGATGAGTTTCGACGCCGTGGCAAGACTCAGCGTTGTCCGGTTCGGGGCGGTCGCGGGGTTCGCGCTGCTCGCGGCCGGGGCAATGCTGCTCGCTGTGGTGGTCGCTCCCGGCCCTGCTGCTGCTCGCGTTGGCCACGACCGGAAGGTACGGCGTCGTCCAGCGGGTCCTGCGCAACTACCCCGTGCTCGGGGACGCGCGGTTCCTGCTGGAAAGTCTCCGCCCCGAGTTGCAGCAGTACTTCGTGGAGCGGAACTTCGACGGCCGGCCATACGACCGCCCATCTCGGCCGCAGCGCACGCAGGCCCGCTGTCGCCTGGCGCTCCGCCCACGCTTGCGGCACCATCGGACGGGTGACGGTTTCCGGGGACGGGGCGGGCGGCGAGCTGCAGGTCAGCGTCCGGTGGCGGGGTCCGGCCGCGGTGCTCACCGTGGGTGGGGAGATCGACCTGGTCACCGCGCCGGAGCTGGACGAAGCGGTCGGCGGCGTGCTCGACGGGGGGCCCGGCGTACTCGTCGTCGATCTGCGCGAGGTGGATTTCCTCAGCTCGTCCGGGCTGCAGGTGCTGGCCGGCGCGCACGGCAAGCTGGACACGGGGGCGCTGCGCGTGGTGAGCACGTCCACGATCACCACGCGGCCGTTCACCAGCACCGGCCTCGACGAGTGGATCAAGCTGTTCCCCTCGGTCGACCAGGCGCTGGCCGGGGTCGCCGGAACGGGCGGTTGAGCATTGCCCGTTCCTTCCGCCATCGACGTGCTGAGCCTCCACGGCGTGCCTGCCGAGCCGCTCGCCCTGCGTTCCCTGCGGCACCGCCTGCTGGAATGGGCGCTGTCCGCGGGCATTCCCGTCGACCGGGCGCACGACATCGTGCTGGCCGGGTACGAGGCACTGGCGAACGTCGCCGACCACGCCTACCGCGAAGGCGAACCCGGCCACGTCGACCTCGACGCGACTCTGCACGTCGACCAGGTCGAGCTGGTGATCACCGACCACGGCTGCTGGCGCCCCGCCGGTGAGGACCGCACCCCGGTCCCGGTCCGCGGCCGCGGGCTCCTGCTGCTGCACGCGAGCGCCGACCGGGCGGACGTCCGGACCGGCGCGGGCGGCACCGTCGTGACACTCGGCTGGAACCTCGGCGACGCCCGCACCGCAGAAATGCCGTGAAGGGGCCCTTCACGGACTGGACTCTGGGGCACGTGACTCGGCGGCGCGGCGGCGGAGCAGGTACCGCTGCACCTTGCCGCTGGGATTGCGCGGCAGCTCGGGGACGAACTCCACCCGGCGCGGGTATTTGTACGGTGCGGCAAGGGATTTCGCGAAGTCCTGCAGTTCGGCGACCTTGGCCGGACCGGCCTCGGCGCCTTCGGCCAGCACCACGTACGCGGCCACCACCGAGCCACGTGCTTCGTCCGGTGCCGCGACCACGGCGCATTCCAGCACGTCGGGATGATGCAGGAGCACTTCTTCTACTTCCGGTCCGGCGATGTTGTAACCAGATGAGACGATCATGTCGTCACTGCGCGCGCGGTAGTGGAAATAGCCGTCGGAGTCGCGTACGAAGGTGTCGCCGGTGAGGTTCCAGCCATCCTCGACGAACACCGTCTGCCGGTCGTCGGCCAGGTAACGGCAGCCGGTCGGACCTTGCACGGCGAGCCGCCCCGGCGTGCCGTCGGGTACCGGGTGGCCCTCGTCGTCGACGATCCGTGCGTGGTAGCCGGGGACGGCGCGGCCGGTGGCGCCGGGGCGCGCGTCCTCGTCGGCGGCGGAGATGAACACGTGCAGCATCTCGGTGCTGCCGATCCCGTCGATCAGCCGGCGTCCGGTGGCCTCGTGGAAATCGGTGGCCACCGATGCGGGCAGCGCTTCGCCCGCGGACACCGCGCGGCGCAGGCCCCGGAGCAACGGCCTGCGGTCCGACGCCAGGATCGCGCGATACGCGGTGGGTGCGGTGAACAGCACCGTCACGCCGTGGCCGGCGACCAGATCGGCCAGCTCCAGCGGCGCGGCGCGTTCGATGAGCAGCGTCGCCGCACCGGCGTGCAGGGGAAACACCAGCAACCCGCCGAGCCCGAAGGTGAACCCCAGCGGGGGAGTGCCGCAGAACAGGTCACCGGGTTCGGGGCGCACCATATGCCGGGAGAATGTGTCGGCGATGGCGAGCAGATCGCGGTGGAAGTGCATGGTCGCCTTGGGCCGTCCGGTGGTGCCCGAGGTGAACGCGAGGATCGCGACGTCGTCGGCCGACGTTTCCACGTCCGCGAAGATGTCCGGCCGGGCACGGCAACGGGCGGCGAGATCGTCGGCCGCGACGCTGCCGTAGGCGACGACGGGGAAGCCGAAGGACGCCAGCTCGTCCGGATAACGGTGATCGCACAGCGCAAGGACGGGTGCGCAGGTCTCGACGATCTTGGTCAGCTCGTGCGCGCGCAGCATCGGCATCGTGGTGACCGCGACCGCCCCCGCCTTGAGCACTCCCAGCCAGCACGCGGCCAGCCACGGCGTGTTCGGCCCGCGCAGCAGCACCCGGTTGCCCGGCACGACCCCGAGCGCCTTCAGCTCGCCCGCCACCTGGTTCGCTCGCGCGAGCAGCTCGCCGTACGTCCAGGAATCGGTGGGGGACAACACTGCGCGCCGGTCGGCGCCCCAGCGCCGCACCGCTCCGTCGACCAGCCGGGTGGCCGCGTTCAGCCGGTCCGGGTACTGCAGTTCGGGCAGCTCGAACCGCAACCGCGGCCATTGTGCGCGCGGCGGCAGGTGGTCCCGGCAGAAGGTGTCGACGTGGGCACTCGGCAGCAACGGCACGGCGGACCTCCCGGCGGGCGCGGACACTGCGTACTGTAATACGCATTACGACCGTCAGGAAGACGCTATATGGGGCCGCCGGTGGTGCCGTGGGTTCAGTGCGCGTCCAGGTACTGCGGGTCCGGCGCCGGGATCGGCACGTCCGGCTGCCCGGCGAGCAGCGTGGTCATCGCCGTGAAGTACGGCGGCGCGGCGACCGTGCCACCGAACGCGCCGTGACCGCAGGTGCCGAGGTGGACCGGCGTGCCGGGGCAGATCTCCTGCGGGCGCGGGCCGTCCGCGAAGACCATGGACGAGACCGCGTAGTGGTCCACACCGCCGATGAAGGCGACCGATTCGCTCTCCTGCGTGGTTCCGGTCTTGCCGATGTCCGGGTGGGTCCAGCCGGCGTTGCGCGCGGCGGCGGCCGAAGTGCCCGCGGTGGTGTCCCGGCTCAGTCCTGCCTCCAGGGTGTTCGCCAAGCCCGGCGGGATCACCTGTTCGCAGGACTGCTGCTTGACCGGCACGGGTGCGCCGTTGCGGTCGGTGACCGTGAGGATCGGATCCGGCGGGCACCAGGTCCCGCCGCTCATCAGGGTGGCCGACACATTCGCCATCTCCAGCGGGCTCACCGGGCTGTTGCCGAGGGTGAACGACAGCAGGTTCTCGAAATACTGCGATTGCGGTTCGTCGTACTGCGGGTTCTTCGACCGCTGGTCGGCCGGGTCGGTGATCGGCTTGGTGCCCGCGTCGTTGGTCGCCATCGTGGTGCGCAGCCCCAGCTTGCTCGCCATGTCCAGGATCGCGGGCATGCCGACCTGCGCCTCCAGCCCGACGAACGCCACGTTCGGCGAGGTGGCCAGCCCGTCGGCCAGCGAGATCGGGTTCGGGTAACCGGTGCCGTCGTTGCTCACCGGATAGCAGTGCGTGTACTGGTTCGCGTTCGGCGGGGTGAAGCAGTCGCTGAACGGGTTCGTCAGCGGCGTGTTCAGCCCGGCCTTGCCCGCCGCCATCGCCGCGGCCGAGGTGAAGATCTTGAACGAGGAACCGGCGCCGAACTTGTTGCTCGCGTCGGCCACGATGTTCGAGGACGTCTCGCCCTGGTCCGGATCGGTGCCGTAGTTGCGGTTCGCGACCATGGCGAGGATCTGATGCCCGTCGCCGCCGGGCTGCACCACCGCGAAGGTGTTGGCCACGCCGTCCTGGGTGGTCGGCACGTTCGCGTTGACCGCGTCCTTGACCACCTGGCTCACGTGCGGGTCCAGGGTGGTCTTCACGGTGTAGCCGCCGGTGTCGATCTGGTCCGCGGTGAACCCGGACTGCTCCAGGTAACGCACGGCGTAGGCGCACAGGAACCCGGCGTCCGGCGCCGCGCCCATGCAGGTGCTCGACGGGGCCGCCGGTTTCGCCCCGACGACGCCGAGCGGAGCAGCTTTCGCGGTGGCCCCGTACGAGGCGGGGATCGACCCGGCCGACACCATGGCGTCGAGCACGGTGTTGCGCCGCTGGAGCGCTTTGGCCGGATGCGTGTAGGGGTTGTAGACGTTGGGGTTGTTCACCATCCCGGCCAGCAGCGCGGACTGCACGACGGTCAGTTTGTCCACTGTCGTCCCGAAATACGCCTGTGCCGCGGCGCCGACGCCGTACACCGTGCCGCTGAATTCCACCACGTTCAGGTAATTCGCGAGGACCTGGTCCTTCGGTACGGTCGCGCTCAGTTGCACGGCCATCTTCGCCTCGCGCAGCTTGCGGGCCAGTGAGTCCTCTTTGTCCTGTTGCTGCGCCGCTTTGTTGGTGCGGTCCACCACGTTCACCAGGTAGTTCTTCACGTATTGCTGGGTGATCGTGGAGGCGCCCTGCAGATTGCCGCCCGTGCTGTCCTTGACCGCCGCGCGCAGCATGCCCTGCGGGTCGACGCCGCCCTCGGCGTAGAACCGGCGGTCTTCGATGTCGATGATCGCGGCCTTCATCGCCGGGGAGATCTGTGCCGGGGTGACCGGAATGCGGTACTGCGCGTACAAAGTCGCGATCGGCGCGCCGGTCCGGTCGGTCACCGTGGTGACCAGTGGTGGATCCGCGTGCGCGAGATCCGCGGAGATCGAGTCGACCGAGTCACTGACCTGATTGGACAGCACACCCGCGCCGATCGCCACCGGCGCCAGCGTGCCGGCGAAGAGAACCCCCGCCAGCACGCACAATCCGAGGAATGGGGCTACCCCCCTGCGACGAGCCACGTACCCACGTTAAGCCCGCGGCGGTGAGAACGCGGTGTGCGGGCGTTGATGTGACGCAAGTGTCATCGCGCCAGCCTGCCCAGCAAGGCCGATGCGATCGTGAGCGCGAGCGCGGTAGCGCCCAGCAAGACGCACTTGCGCGGTTCGCTGCGCCCTCGGTACGTCGAAAAGCCGGGCGAACAACGTGGCGTTCTCCCGCCCGGTCAGCGCGCCGTCCGCGGAAAGCTGCTGCGGCACATAGCCGATCCGCCGCCGCACCGCCATCCGCCGCCGCGTGACGTCGATCCGCCGCCGCGTGACGTCGATCCCGAACACGCTGACCTGCTCCGCCTCGGCGGTGAGCAATGTCGTGATCACCCGGATCGTGGTCGTCTTGCCCGCTCCGTTCGGGCCGAGCAGGCCGAACACCTCGCCGGGGCGGATTTCCAGATCGACCCCGTCCACCGCGCGCGTGGTACCGAACGCATGCCGCACCCCCGCGCACCGGACGGCGGCCTCGGGCTCGTTCATGCCTCCTCCAGAGTTCGCGGGACGGGTTGGGATGCTGTGGTCATGTGGTCTGGTGTTCTGGGGGATGCCTGCATCTGGTCGGTGGTGTGGGCGGGTTGTCGGGACGGTGTGATCATGTGGTGCGGTGTTCTGCGGGGCATCCGCATCTGGTCAATCGCGCGAGCAGGTCGCCGCGATGGTGTCGTCATGCGGTCTGGTGTTCTGCGGGATGTCCGCATCTGGTTGGCCGCGTGAGCGGGTCGCCGGGATGGTGCGGTCATGTGATGCGGCGCTCTGCAGGATGCCTGCGTCTGGTGGGCCACATGAGCGGGTTGTCGGGATGGTGCAGACATGTGGTGCGGTGTCCTGCAGGATGTCCGCATCCGGTCGGCCGCATGAGCAGGCCACCGCGATGGTGTGATCATCTGCCCTCCTCCACCGGATCAAGGAGCGCGGTGAGCCTGCCGAGTGCGGGCAGGGCCGCGGTGATCGCCGCGGTGTCCTCTTCGGACAGTCGATCGAGTGCCTCGGCGACCAGTCCGATCCGCGCCTGCCGCCAGGCGGTCATCCGCCGCACCGCCGCGCCGGTGACGTGCAGCCGTGCGGCCCGCCGATCGGCCGGATCGACCTCGCGGCGCAGCAATCCGCGCTCGGTGAGCAGATTCACCAGCGTGCTCACCGAATTCCCGGCCAGGTTCAGCTCCCGCGCGGCCGCGGCCACTCCGATCCCCGGCTCGCGGTGTACCACTCGCAGCAGTTCCACGTGCGAAGCGGGCAGATGCGGGCCGGGCAGCTCACCCCGCAACCGCCGCCGTACCAGGCGGCGGATCCGCAGCACGGCGGTCATCAGGTCTTCGGCGAGCACATTCGCGGGCATATCCGCAAGTTAGCTCTCAATAAGAGCTATTGGCGACGTCGATTGTCCGGTTCGCCGGAAGGCTGCCGGTTCATCCCGCGGAAACCAGCATCCGCACGCCGTAGCCGAAGAGGAGACCCCACGGGCCACGCCGAGCGCGGCGGGCCGGCGCGGAACCGGTGCGGCACTACGTCCCCGCTTCGGCGTCCTTCGCAGACGCGGTGGCGGCTGGCCTCGTCTGGGGCATGGTGCCGGAACTGCAGGTGCCAGGCCCCGGTCTCACCGACCTGGCCCCGGACCACCCTGCCGACGTGCCGCTGTACTGGCAGCAGCGGAAGCTCGACTCGCCCCCGCTGGCCGCAGCAGTGTCCCGGGCGGCGAAGCGGGCGCGCTGAGGCCGGGATCCGGCAGCGGCTACAGATCGTCGCCGAACAGGTGCTTGACGATCTTCCCGGTGGCGTTGCGGGGTAGCTCCGGGACGAAGTACACGTCGCGGGGGACGGCGAACCGAACGCGGGCACGCTACCAGCAGGCGGCCGGCTGTGGGGACTCACTTCTGCCTGATGCGATTTTCCGCCCGCGTATGGCGATAATGGCCCGGTGGAGCAACTGGTCGAGGAGTACGGCCCGCGCTGGGAGCCCGGTCCGTACGAACGAGGTACCGATGGACCGCGGGTGATCCTGACCGGGGTGGACACGTCGCCGACCGGGTTGCGCGCGGCGGCGTACGCGGCCGGTCTCGCCCGCCGTCAGCGAGCGCGGCTGGTGGTCGTGTACGTCGCTTCGCCCAGAGTGTGGACCGGGCTCGCCGCGGCGGCAGTGGTCGACGTACAGCTGCGGTCTTTCGAGGAGGAGATCAAGCAGTTGCGCGACGAGCTGGCCGCCCGTGCGCACGAGCTGTCGGTGCCGGTGACCTTCATGGTGCGGCGCGGCGAGACCTTCCCCGAACTGCGCCAGGCCGCTCTCGACGAGAGTGCCGACCTGGTCGTGGTCGGCGCGTCCGAGCAGGGCGGGCACCGGCTCGTTGGCTCGGTCGGCAACCGGCTGGTCCGCGCCGCGACCTGGCCGGTCGTGGTGGTGCCGTGAACAGTCCTCAATGGATGGATCGGGACGGGAATTCTTGCCTGGTGGCAGTGGTTTTCGTGGTCGGATGACAAGGAATAGCGGACGGGTGGACTACTCCGAGATCGTGACGCGGCTGCGTGCCGCAGGCTGTGTGTTCGCCGAGGACGAGGCACAGCTGCTGGTGGAATCCGGCGAACCGCTCGGACCGCTGGTCGCCCGCCGCGCGGCGGGGGAGCCGCTGGAACACCTGCTCGGCTGGGCGGAGTTCGTGGGACGGCGGTTCGTCGTGGCGCCGGGCGTTTTCGTGCCGCGGCACCGCAGTGAGCTGCTGGTCCGGCTGGCCGCGGGGTTCGCGCGGGCCGGTTCGGTGGTGCTCGACCTGTGCTGTGGTTCCGGCGCGCTCGGGGCCACGGTCGCCGCTGAGGTGCCGGGCATCGAACTGCACGCCGCCGACGTGGAGCCCGCGGCAGTGCGGTGCGCGCGGAAGAACGTGCCAGGGGCGGTGTACGAGGGCGATCTCTACCAGCCCTTGCCGTCGCGTTTGCGCGGCCACGTCGACGTGCTGATCTCGAATGTGCCGTACGTGCCCAGCGGAGACCTCCGTCTGTTGCCGCCGGAAGCCCGTGATCACGAACCGCGGACCGCCCTGGACGGCGGGGACGACGGGTTGGCCCTGTTGCGCAGAGTCGTCGCGGAAGCGCCGTCGTGGCTGGCGCCCGGCGGGCACGTGCTGTTTGAAACGAGTGAGCAGCAGGCGAAAGCCGCGGCCGCGGAGGCGCGCCGAGCCGGGCTGATCGCGCGTGTCGAACACTCGGCGGACCTCGGCGCCACTGTCGTGCTCGGCAGTCGTTGATCATCGTTCGCTTCCTGTACTGCGGACGGCCAGGCAGGGCGTCTAGGGTCGGGTTATGAAGGTCGGCCTGCTCACCCGGGAGTACCCGCCGGACGTCTACGGGGGAGCGGGGGTGCACGTCGAGTTCCTCGCGCGGGAGCTGCGGTCGCTGGTCGACCTGGACGTGCACTGCTGGGGTCCCGACCGGTCGGACGGCGCCCACGGGCACCGCGACGCGTACGGCTACAGCCAGCCCGCGTTCGCGACGATGGACATCGCCGTCTCGATGGCGGACGTGCTCGCCGGGCACGATCTCGCGCACAGTCATACGTGGTACGCCAATCTGGGCGGGCATCTCGCGAAGCTGACGTACGGGATCCCACACGTGATCACCGCGCACTCGCTGGAACCGCTGCGCCCGTGGAAGGCTGAGCAGCTGGGCGGCGGCTACCGGGTGTCGTCGTGGATTGAGCGCGAAGCCTACGAAGCGGCGGACGCGATCATCGCGGTGAGCGCGGGGATGCGACGTGACGTACTCACGGCGTACCCGGACATCGATCCGGCGCGGGTGCACGTGGTGCACAACGGCATCGACACCGGGCTGTACCGGCCGGACCCGGACAGGGACGTGCTTGCGAAGCACGGTATCGACTCAGACCGGCCGTACGCGCTGTTCGTCGGGCGGATCACGCGGCAGAAGGGCGTGCCGCATCTGGTGCGCGCGGGTGCTGAGCTGGACGAGGACGTGCAGCTGATCCTGTGCGCGGGTGGCGCGGACACCCCGGAGCTGGACGCGGAATTCCGCGGGCTCGTCGCGGATCTGCAGGCGAAGCGGTCCGGCGTGCGGTGGATCCCGGAAATGCTGCCCCGGGCCGAGGTGGTGCAGCTGCTGACGCACGCGCTGGTGTTCGTCTGCCCGTCGGTCTACGAGCCGCTCGGCATCGTGAACCTGGAAGCGATGGCGTGCGGCACCGCGGTGGTGGCCAGCGATGTCGGCGGCATCCCCGAGGTGGTCGAAGACGGCGCGACCGGGCTGCTGGTGCACTACGACGAGACCGAGCCGGCGGCGTTCGAGACCGCGCTCGCGGCGCGGATCAACGAGCTGGCCGCCGAGCCCGCCCGGGCGGCCCGTTTGGGCCTGGCCGGGAGGGACCGGGCCGTGAGACAGTTCGGCTGGGCCGCAATCGCCGGCGCGACGGTCGCGGTCTACGAGGCGTGCGGGAGGCTTTCGTGATCGACGGATCCGAGGTGCTGGGCATCGTGCTGGCCGGCGGCGAGGGCAAGCGGCTGATGCCGCTGACCGCCGACCGGGCGAAACCCGCGGTGCCCTTCGGCGGGGTGCACCGGCTGATCGACTTCGTGCTGTCCAATCTGGTGCACGGCGGGATCCGCCGGATCTGCGTGCTCACCCAGTACAAATCGCATTCCCTGGACCGGCACATCTCGACCACCTGGCGGCTGTCCTCGCTCACCGGCGAATACGTCACGCCGGTGCCCGCGCAGCAGCGGCTGGGCCCGCACTGGTTCCAGGGCAGCGCGGACGCCATCCACCAGAGCCTCAACCTGGTGCACGACGAATCACCCGCCTACATCGCGGTGTTCGGCGCGGACAACATCTACCGGATGGATCCGCGGCAGATGCTCGACGCGCACATCGCTTCCGGCGCCGGGGTCACCGTGGCCGGGATCCGGGTGCCACGCTCGGAGGCCCGCCCGTTCGGCGTGATCCAGACCGCCGACGGCACCCGGATCGACGCGTTCCTGGAGAAGCCCGAGGATCCGCCGGGCCTGCCGGACTCGCCGGAGCAGTCCTACGTGTCGATGGGCAATTACGTGTTCACCACGCAGGTGATGCTCGACGCGCTGCGGGCGGACGCGCGCGCCCCCGGCTCGAAGCACGACATGGGCCGCGACATCATCCCGGCGCTGGTCGCCAAGGGCGAGGCCGCGGTGTACGACTTCACCGGCAACGTGGTACCCGGCGAAACCGACCGCGACCACGGCTACTGGCGCGACGTCGGGACGATCGACAGCTATTACGACGCGCACACCGACCTGATCTCCACCTCGCCGATTTTCAATCTGTACAACCGGAAGTGGCCGATCCTGGCGCATCCGGGCCAGCGCGCCGCGGCGAAGTTCGTGGAGGGCGGCACGGCGACGCAGTCGATCGTGAGCAACGGCTGCATCATTTCCGGTGCCCAGGTGGTCGATTCGGTGCTGTCGCCGGACGTTCTCGTGGAGAACGGCGCCGTGGTCCAGGGCTCGGTGCTGCTGGACGGCGTCCGCGTCGGCCGCGGCGCGGTCGTGCGGCGGGCCATCCTGGACAAGAACGTGGTGGTGCCGCCCGGCGCGCACATCGGCGTGGATCTGGCCCGCGACCGGGAGCACTACCACGTGAGCCCGTTCGGGATCGTGGTGCTGGGCAAGGGGGAGACGGCGATCTAGCGCCTTCACGACCACCGCTGCGCTGTGAAGGGGTCCTTCAGGGACTCTGAGTCCCTGAAGGACCCCTTCACAGCCTTCGGTTCAGCGCTTCGACCGCGCGTGCCAGGACGCTGGCCGGGCTCGGCTGGGCGGCCATCTCCGCCCGGACTTCGGCGGCTGCCTTGCCGAACGAGTCCTCGGTGAGCAACCGCTGGACCATGGACCGCACCGCGTCGGCGTCGACGGTGGCCGGGTCGTGGGACAGGCCCACACCGCGGTCGACGACGCGTTGCGCGGACACCGGATTGTCCGCGAAGCCGGGCAGGATCAATTGCGGGATACCGTAGAACAGCGGCGCGGCAGTGGTGCCGGAACCGCCGTGATGCACGATCGCCGAACAGGACGGCAGGAACGCCGACAGCGGAAGGAAGCCCACCGAGCGTACGTTCGCCGGCAGTTCGCCCAATTCGCTCAGGTCGGCGGTGCCCGCGGCGAGCACGACTTCGACGTCCATCCCGCCGAGACCCGCCAGTACCGCGGCGAGGCTGCTGACCCCGTTCACACTCGGCACCACGGTCCCGAGGGTGACCGCGATCCGCGGGCGTTCGGGCCGGTACAGCGCCCATTCCGGGAGCACCGCGCCGCCGTTGTAGGGCACGAACTGCATGGGCCACCACGGCACGCCGTCGCGTTCGTCGGGATGCTCGTCCTGCGGGTGCAGCCCGCCCATGCTGGGCGCGCGCGGGTCGATCCGGGCGATCGGGCGCGCGATGGCCTGGCCGATACCGAGCTTCTCCCGCATCACGCGGGTGACTTCGTCCTCACCGGACATGTCCTGGTGTCCGGTGCGCCAGTCGATGTCCCGCATCGACCAGGAGACCCGGTTGCCCACTTCGAGCACCGGCACGCCGAGCGCGGCTGCGGTGAGCATGCCCGTCGCGTGGTCGGAGGTGGTGACCACCAGCTCGGCGCCGAACGCGCGGCCCGCCTCGATGGTGCCTTCGGTCATGGTCGCGGTAAAAAGCGCGAACGGCCCGTTTCCGCGGCGGGCCAGCCGGTATTCCTCCGGCATGGCGGCCTCGTCCGTATCGTCGCCGGTCACGCTGGCCACCAGGTCCTGCCAGACGTCCCGGTGCGGGAACACATCGGACACCGGCAGCCCGGCGCCCGCGCTGGCTTCGGCCACTTCGGCGGCGGTAGCAAGCAGAACTTCGTGCCCGGCCGCACGGGCCGCCCACACCAGGGGGATGATCGGCAGGGTTAGCCCGTACCCGGGCGCGGTGGCGAACAAGATCTTCACGACCGTGAGCCTGCCAGATCCCGGGCGCATCGCGCAGCCGGATTACGCGCGGGCGGGTGATTCGCAGGGTCCCGGCAAAGGTGGTCGAGGACTCGTGATCAGCAGAGCGAGAGCCGTGGCTGCCGCGTCATCATCGACGGCGCCTGCCATATCGATCGATTGCGCCCGGCAGCGGGCGATGCGGAGGTATTCGAGGCGCGACCACCTCGCGGAGTGCGCCGGACCTGTCTCGGGTCTGTGAAGGGGCCCTTCACGGACTCTGAGTCTGTGAAGGGCCCCTTCACAGACCTTCACGGACCTTCACAGACCTCCACCGTCTGCGCAGGGCCCCTCACACCGACTTTGCCGGCACCCTGGGGTGATCTGGCATCGATGAGTGCGTCGCGCCGGAGCCGGGACTTGGCGTATGAACCGTCGTCGGCCCGCCGGATCCGGGGCGGCCGGATTCCCATGATCGTCGCGGCTCGCCGGTTCGTTACGTGGTGGTTGGTGATGATCGTCTCGCTTGTGCGTGTTGGGTTGTTTCACTAATTTTTGTTTGTCCGCGTTAGGTGTTTCGGTCCGCGGTCCCAGGGGAGGAAAAAACGGATGCGTGCGCGCTTTGTGCTGTCTGCGGTCTGCCTGTCGGTGACGGTCGCGTTAGGTGTGTCCGGGTCGTCGTCGGTGGCGGTGGCCGCAACGGCCGGTGTCCAGGATTTCGCCGCGGAGAAGGCGTGGGTGCGACATCTGGCGATGAACGATCCACGGTCGATCGTGCGGATCGCGGCGTGGCAGGCGGTGTTGTCGAAGGCGCCGGAGGCGGCGATCCGGCAGTTCATGGACTCTGGTTACGCGTATGCGGTGCGTTTATCGGAGGAGAAGAAGGCTCGTAATACGGATTTCGTAAAGTGGGTGCTGGCCACGTACCCGGCGGAGTTTTCCCCAGCGGTGCACGCTGCCGCGCAGAAAGCGATGAACAGCCCGGACGACGCCGAACGTGAGCGGTTCGCGCACGGCGGTTTCGAGGCAGCCAAGCAGCGCGACAGGACTGCCCGCGAGACCACAGGCAAGCAGGCAAGGGCGTTGGCCGAGGCCGACCGGCAGTTCGTGCGTGATCTTGCGGCCCACGATCCTGGGGAGCAGGTGCGGGTGAGCGCGTCGTACGCGGTGCGAGTCGGTGCGACCGACAGCGACGTGGTCGATTTCTTCGCCAGTGGGTGGGCGTTCGGCGCGAAGCTCGACCTGGACACGCACCGCCGGCGCAGCGCCGACAACGAAATGCGATGGCGGGCCGCACTTTCCCGTTTGCTGAGTGACGCGGCGGCGGCCGAACAGGCCGCACGGGATGCCTCGGGAGATCAGGCCGAGCGGGCGAAGTCCGCGGCGGTACGGGCGTGGCAGGCAGTCGGCGAGCAGACCGGGCCGGCCCGGTCGTATTGGGGCGAGGCTCAGCGCCTGGCCGACAAGCAGGCTGCGAACTGGGCCACGGTACTGGCCGCGGCGAACGCAGGGAGCGGTCCGAACTGGGCCGCAATGACCGGTCCGGCGCGGGACAACCAGGCCGAGTGGACCGACGAGAGCACGCAGGCCGCGCAGCAGGCTCGGTATTGGGCCGGGTTGTTGCAGCAGGCCGAAGACGGCGAGCAGCGGGTCCGCGCCGCCGTCTGAACCGATCGCCCCAAACGCACGAGCACGACCCTTCCGTATTTTCAAGTGTGCGCTGTGGCGCACTCGATCCCGAGGGACTGCGTTGAAACACGCCCGAAGACTTTTCTTGCTCTTTATCGCGTTCGCGGTGCTGGCCGGGGTGGTCCAGCCGGGTGCCGCGACGGCCGCACCAGGCCGGGTCGCGGCCGCTGCGGATCAGCCGGCGGTGGAGGACCCGGCGCGGCCGATGCCGTCGGATCCGTATCGGGAGTGGGACGGTTCGGCCGGGGTGCCGGATCGGGGTGATCCGCGGTTGCGCCAGATTGTGGTGGACAACGCGGAGCTGGCCGAGGAACCGGAGGTTCGTGAAGCGGCGGCGGCCGCACTGGCCGTGGGCAGGAGCGCGGCGATCATGGAGTTCCTCGACCATGGTAATGCGGAGGCACAGGCGCGGGCGCGGGCTCGTAAGGATGAGATCGCGCGTCGCGAGCTGGCCGAGGTGGAGGCATTGCGGGGCACGGGTGGCCCTTACCTCAAGGCCGAAGTCGAGCGGGTGCTTGCGGGCAGCGTGTATGACCGCAGTGATTTTCTGGCTTTTGGCAAGGACATCGCGAACCAGCGTGACGCGGATGCGGCCAAGGGCGAGCAGGAGTTGCGGGATCGGGCTCGCGCCCGGGTGCTGATGCTGACCGCCGCGGCCGGTCCAGCGGTGCAGCGCGCCGCGCAGGCGGCGTTGGACGCTGGTGACGCGGCGATCACGGAATTCCTGAAGTCCGGGTATCTGGTGGCGGCCAAGGCCGACGCGGACACGCGGGAACAGCAGCTCAAGGACGAAGAGGCACGGATCAAGGCGGCTGAGGAACTGTCTGATCTGGCGCGCCGGTCCGCGCGAGCCACGCAGGCGCGCCGGAATCTGCTGGTGGCGCACGGCAATGGTGTCCGGGCGTTGGAGAAGTCGGCGAACGCGTTGGTGCTGGCGGGGAACGAGGCACGCACCGCTGCCCAGATCCTGGCGGCGAACACCGCGGGCGGGAAGCATCCGGCGGATGCGTTCGACCGGCAGAAGAACGAGGTCGCCCGTCAGCTCGGGTATGCCCGTCAGGCCGGCGAGGACGCGCAGCGGGCATCGGCGTCGGCGCAGGTGCAGGCGAACATTCTGGTCGAGACCGGCCTGACCTACGGCGTGCAGTGGGCGCAGATGGCCACGGGTATGGCCAATGCCGCGCAGGCCGCGGTGAGTGCGTCGGAGACCGCCGCGCACACGATCGACGCGACGGCGTTCACCGATCAGGCCCGCAACGCCCAGGAACAGGCCGAACGGCACGCCGCCGAAGCACACCAATGGCGTCTGCACGCCGAGGAACACGCGAAGGCCGCAGCGCGGCTCGCCGATGCGGCCCGGGTGCAGGCGGACGCGGCCAAAGACGCCGCTGCACGGACGAAGGCAGCTCGTCAGGCAGCCGAGTCCGCTGAGGCTCAGGCGTGGGCCGCGGCCGAACGAACCCGGACCGCGCGGGTCACCGCCGAACGTGAAGCCGCGAACGCGGCGGCTGCCCGTCAGAAGGCGGAGCGGGAGCGTGCGGCCGCTGCAGCGGCACGGTCACGTGCGGATCAGCAGGCCGCGGTCGCGCACTCCGCACGCGCGGAGGCCACCCGCCAGGCGGGGATCGCGGCCGGGGCCCGTGGCGCCGCGGACGCGGCAAACGGGCGGGCCGCTGATGCGGAGACCCGCGCGCGTGGTGAGGAACGGAACGCCGCGGATGCACGGGACCATGCCTATCAGGCCGAACGCGACCAGCGGGCGGCTGAGGCCCGCGCCGCGGCGATGGATTCGATGGCCGCAGCGGCTCGGGGCGGCCAGAATCAGAAGCCGGCACAGGATGCTGCGGACGAGGCCCGCGGCGCGGCGGGGGTCGCGCGGAATGCCGCGGGTGCCGCGCGGGGCGCGGCGAACACCGCGACCGGCGCGGCGGCGGGTGCTCGCGCGGCGGCGACCGAGGCCGGTGCGCACGCCGCTCGGGCGCGGGCTGCGGCGCAGCAGGCAGCAGCAGCGGCGGCGCGGGCGAATGCGGCAGCGAACCGGGCGGAGGCCGAAGCCGCCGCGACTCATGCGGCCCGGCTGAAAGCCGACGCTGCCGCCTCCGACGCCACCTTCTCCGAAGCACAAGCAGCCGAGGCCGCCCGTAACGCCATGGCGCTCGCAGAACGGGCGTCGGACGAAGCGATCCAGGCCGCACGCTCGGCGGAGCGCACCAAAGCCGAAGCCGACGCAGCAGCAGCCGAATCCGTGTCTGCCGCCACCCAGGCCGGATTGGCGGTGAAGGCCGCGTCAGCAGCGAAGAACTCCTCCACGGCGATCACCGATCCCGCGAACACCGCGATCACCGTGGTTGCCCCGTTCAGCGGCGGTGACCTCGACGCCGACTTCGTCGTGCTGGTCGCGAACCAGGCCAAAGCCATCGGCGCCGAACAGGCCGCTGCCGCACAACAACGCGCGACCGAAGCCCTCGACGCCGCACGACGCGCCCAAGACGCCGCCGACCGGGCAGCGGGCGAGGTGAAACCCGCGTTCGATGCCTCCGCTGCCGCGGCGCACTCCTCGGCCGCTGCCGCGAAGTCGGCGGCGGAAGCCCAGAAGGCCGCCGCCGATGCCGCGGTCGACGGTGCTGCGGCTCGCGCCGCTGCCGCTCGCTCCCACGACGCAGACGCCCAGGCCCGCGCCGACGCGGTCAAAGCGCGTGCCGCGGCCAACGCCGCCAGCAACGACGCTGCCATCGCCGGGAAAGCAGCCTCCGCTGCTGAACGCGACGCAGCCGCCGCGCGTGCTGCCGCGAACCGCGCGGAATCCGACGCTGCCGCCGCCCGCGGTGCAGCCAGCCGCGCCGAATCCGACGCGACTGCAGCGGAAAAGGCCGCGGCCGAAGCCCAAACCCACGCGGACAACACCGCCCAAGCTGCGCGTGACGCACTGCAGCACGCCATCGACGCCGGCCACGCGGCCGACCGCGCGGAACAAGCGGAACGGGAACGGAAGGCAGCTGAACGCGCCAAGCAAGTTCAGCGGTTGGACGATGCCGGTCCAGATCCGACGGGTGAAGACATCGACGCGCTCTTCTCCGACGGCGGGGAAGAACTCGTGAACCGGTACCTCGCTGCGCGGGAGCAGACCAAAAAGGGGATCATCGATTACCTCGTCCAAAACGGCGGGCAGACCCTGCTGGATCTGATCGGCTATACCGACGCCAAAAGGTGCTTCGGCGAGGGCGATGTCGCAGCCTGTCTCTGGACGGTACTCAACGTCGGCACGTTGATCTCGATGGCCGGGAAGGTTCCGGAAGTTGTGGCGGCCATCGCCAAGGTCGGCGGAGGCCTGACCAAGTTCCTCGACGAGGCCAAGACCGGCCAGAAGTTCCTGGAACAGATGCGTGGTGTTGTCACGGCGGCGGAAGCCCGGTGTCCGAGCGTGCCGAACAGCTTCAGCCCCGCGACACCGGTGTTGCTCGCGGATGGCAGCCATCGTCCGATCAAAGACGTCAAGGCCGGTGACGCAGTCATCACGACCGATCCGATTACAGGGCGGACGGGGACACGTCCGGTCTCGGCGGTTATCGTCGGCTCCGGGCGCAAGGATCTGGTCGACGTCACAGCAGACAACGGCGCCACGATCCACGCAACAGCCGGGCACCCCTTCTGGGTCGAGAATCGACGGCTCTGGGCGCCCGCGGATCATCTGCGCATTGGTGACCGCCTGCACGACCGGAAGGACCGGCCGGTGACGGTCAGCGCACTTCGGTCGTACGAGGAGGAAAAAGTCGTCTACAATCTCTCTGTCGAGGAGATGCATACGTACTACGTCGAGGCGGGCGGTCGAGACGTCCTCGTCCATAACCTCGCCTGTTTGGAAGTGCTGAAGAATTTCGCCAACAAGCAGATGCAGTTCGGCCGCGAGCAGTTCCTTCTCGACAAGAAGGGGATGGACCACTTCCTGATTCGGCACCACCCGAAGTATTGGGACGGTTCGGTCAAGGAGAATCAGAGCTTCTTTCGTGAGAGCATGACCATCGATGAACTTCAGAGCACCATCGAAAGAGTGCTGGCGCAGAACCGGGACACGCTGATCAGCAAGGGGACTGGCGGCATGTACCAGATAGAAGGTACAGTTGATGGAATAACCTACACCGTGGGGCTGAACAATGGTCGGATTGGCCAGTTCTACCCCCACTGAAGAAATGGGAGAATCATGATCGAGGTGCGCACCCTGCTGCGCGAGTCCGACGGGACCTTTACGCTGCTGTCGGATGCTTCGGTTCCGGGGGCTTCGGTGCCGGATTCGGACTACATCGAAGGCGCGATCGAGCTGGTGATCAACGGGGTCGAGATCTGCGGCCAAGCTCAGTGGGATCTCGTTGACCAGCTGTGGGTGTACATCTGCACGATGCTCGGCGACTTCCGTATCCGGAATCGTGTTTCAACCAGGTTTCCAGATATGCCCGTCGAACTGATTTTCGAACGGCAAAAGGTTGGCCGTATGCTGGTCACGTGCGTCGGGAAGGTGGCGCGCCGGACGTCGGTTGCGGAGGACGAGTTCTTGCGCGCGATGGCGAAGGCCGCCCGGTCTGCACTGACAGGGCTTGCGGTATTGGCCCCGGTCAATGCGATGTCCTACGAAGAAGCGTTGAGCCTGCTTGCGTCGTGATCGGCGAAACGGCATGACAAGGGGGTTTGAACAGCGATATCTATTTAATGAGGGGAGGGTGAACTGATGTGCATTCTCTATTTAACTTCTCGCGGCAGGGTCTGCGGGAGCGGGCTTGCTCCCCTGCCTCCGCGGGCTCTGAAGATCAAAAGTATACCGAGTCAGACTGAACCGGTTCTCTGTAGGCCCAGAGACCGTCACGGTGCTGGACGGGGTCGGACGCCGTTATTCTAGAACGGCGTGTCGAAGAGGACTGCGACGCCGAGTCGGCGCTGCTCGGCGACCTGATTGTCCGATATTCGCCGGATCCTGCAGCTGAGGTGATCGAATTCTGAGCGGATGCGGCGATGCCGGCAATTAGCGTCCCGGGTCGTCTGGTGGCCGAACATGCGGCGCACTGATGGACACTGGTGATGAGGGTCGGAGCTACTTGCCGCAAAGCAAGATTTTATCGCAGACTGGCACTCCGGTCGAATAATTGCAGGAAAGGTGTACCAGGTCGACCGAGGTGTGCTACAGGAAGATCATGATTGTCGCCGACTATTTATGGCATAGGGTAACCGTGGATGCGGCGAATGGTATTTCGTTGGTTTACTGCGGGAGTAATTCGGGGTGATCGGGGGTTATGCGGGGTTTGCCGAAGATCGCCGATGCAGGGGCACCACAGGGGTAGGAATTCAGAGGGGAATGAGAGTGTTTGCAATGGGCAAGAGGCCCGGCCTGCCCGGCCGGGTGCTGATCACCGTCGCCGCTACGGCCGTGTTGACGGGGTTCGCGACCCCGCCGGTTTGGGCCGACGCCGTGCCGGTGGTGCCGTCGATGCCGTCGGTGAGGGCGTTGGCCGAGGCGCCCGTCGACCCTGCCGTTCCGCCGGCGACCCGGGTGCCGGAGGCGACTCAGGGCGAGAGGGTGGAGGCGGTCCGGTCGTTGGGACTGGACATCGACAACGGCTGGCTCGTCCTGCGTGACCACGATTTCGTCTTCAAGATTTTCGACACCGCCGACCCGGTGCGGTTCCCGCTGGTGAAAGAAGGCGCGCTGCAGGCATTCCGGGATGGCGATACGGCGTCGACGTTGTTCATCCGGTCCGGGGTCACCGAACTGGCCGGGCGTGATCGGGACAACTACGCGCGTGGGCGGTTGGAGCGTGACCAGGCGCGGCGATTGAAGCAGAGCGCTGCCGCGCTCGTCGCGATGCCGGTTACTGATCAGCAGCTCGATCTGGGTTACCGTGACTTCATTTACGACTTGTGGCATTTCGTGACCGGCTATCCGAAGGTCAAGGCAGCTGCGCTCGCGGCCTACGGGGCGTCGGAAGCCGAGCAGAAAGTCTTTCTTGCCAACGGTTTGCTCGCGGCGAAGCGACAGGACCAGACGGACGCGATCAACGCCGACAAGGACCGTGACGAGGCGGAGAAAGTACGGCTGGCGGCACGGGACGCCCGGCAGAACGCGGCCACCGTCGTCGGATTGCAGACCACCGACGTGATGCTCGATCTGGCCGACGACTTCTTCATCCGGAAGATCCTGGAGAAAGCGGCGCCGGGGACCCAGATCGCCATTGCCGCTCAGGCTTCCTTGAGCAGTGCGGTTCCGGCAGATTGGAAGGCTTACCTTGCCACTGGCATTTATGCCGCGCGTGATCGCGATGTCGCGGTAGAGAACGAAAAGAAGGCTGCGGAGAACCGTCGGGTCGTACGGGAGATCAAGGCCCGCGCCGAGAATGGTGGAATGCGGCCCCGCCTGGTCGCCGCCGCTGTCGCCGCGCTTGCCGGCTCCGACCACGACATCGAGGCCTTCCTGCAAACCGGCCAACATGCTGTGCCGACGCAGTCGCTGGAAGCGACTACCTCCGGTGTCCGTGGCGCGTACGTCGCCAGTAACGGTGGCAGCACTTACATTGTCCGGGGTGAGCCCGGCACTCGGAGCACTGCGAAGCTGACCGACGCTACCTGGACGATCAAGGATGGCTTGGCCGACCCGAATTGCTTCTCGCTGGAGTCCACCCAGTTCGAGGGCAGTTACCTGCGCGCCGACGGCGACATGGTGAAGCTCGCCGCCAATGACGGTGGTACCCCGTTCAAGAACGACGCAACCTGGTGCGCCAGCCCGGGCACGTCGGGTTCCGGTGTGTCGCTGGAGTCCTACTCCCACCGTGGCCACTTCTTGCGCCACTGGGGCGGCCAGGTGTATGCCGCCGCCAGTACCGACAGTGGCACCTACAACGCCAGCTGGCTGTTCAAAGAGGACACCACCTGGTCAGTGGTCGACCCGGACCCGGAGGTGACCACGCCGATCACGTTGCGCTGGAAGAACGACGACGCCCTCCGCGCCAAGCTGGGCGCCCCGGTTGCGCCCGAGGTGTACGACGCGTTCGGCGGCGGGGTCCGTTACCGCGACTACGCCGGCGGCCGGATGTACTGGAGCGCTGCGACGGGTGCGCACGCGGTCACCGGTGCAGCGTTGGAGAAATACCAGAGTGCTGGCGAATACCGTTGGAAACTGCCCACCATCGACACCACTCCGACGCCGAATGTCGAGGGCAGCTTTACTCACGTGCAGAACGGCGGCTCGATCTACTGGTCGCCCGCCACCGGTGCGCACCTGATCTACGGCGCGATCGGCGACCACTACGCCCGGCTCGGCTGGGAACGTTCCTACCTCGGTTTCCCCACCAGCGACGAAATCCAGGCCGGGAATCTGCGCCGTAACACCTTCCAACACGGCGTCATCGATCATGACCCGGCGACCGGCCGGACCCGGGACTACCGGACCTGACCCGGCGGCACGGAACCGGGGTCACCCCGTCACGCGCGAGGCGGCCCCGGTTCCGGCGATAGTCCTTGCACTGCTGAGCGTCGGTCAAATTAGATCGTCCTGTCACGCTAAAGTGTCCGCAAGGCCTCCGGTGTTCAGGTTCCTCATGGCGACGAACTACCTGCCGAAGACCTCTGGTCCCCGATTCCCGACTCGCCGGATCCCCGGTGTGCTCGAAAGGTCCCCCCACCATGCGAAAAGCCCGATTTGTCGCGCTCGTGTCACTTCTGGCCCTCGGTCTCGGTATGTGCACGACGGTCGGCGCGGACGCCGCGCAGGAGCGCACCTGGTGCGCCCGCAAGGGCTCGGTCGCCATCCTCGGCACCTCGGCCGACACCGGCTACGCCACCACCGGCTACCGGTCCGCCACCGACACCTACGCGCCCACCACCTACGGGTGGGCCACGAAATTGGCCAACGACCTGCACGCGGAATGGGGTACCGAAACCCGCAACCACTCGCACAACGGCGCGCTCGCCGCCGACTACCTGCCCGGCGGCCGCTGGGCGGACACCACCGGCGCGCTCGCCGACCTGACGGCTCACACCCCGGATCTGGTCCTCGTCGACCTCGGCGGCAACGAGCTGATCTCACAGGCCGACCCCGCGAAATTCCGGGGCGATCTGGAGAAGGTGATCGACGGTATCCGCGCCGCGCGGCCCGGGGTCGACATCCTGATGTCCATCTACGCCGAGCTGAAGTGGACCCCGAACCCCTATGGCGGCTCGGTCCAGCGTTACACCTGGGACCAGTATGCCTCGGTGATCCACCAGACCGCGGTCGCCAAGGGCACCGCGCTGGTCGACCTGCGGCAGTACATCCCGCCCGCCGGCTCGGCGAACCTGCCGAACCCGAGCCCGTGGAACGCCGACGGCATCCACCTCAACGACGCCGGGAACCTCGCCGAGTACGGCATGTGGTGGGGCTGGACCTCCAGCATCGGCAGCATCTGCTGAGTCCAGCACCTTCCCGGCTGAGTGTCCGGCTCCCTGATCACCCGGGCCGGTGGGGCGAACGCATGACCGGGTGCTGCGGTGGGCAGTGTGTCGGCAAAGTTGGTGTGGAGGTCTGTGAAGGGGCCCTTCACGGACTCAGAGTCCGTGAAGGGCCCCTTCACCGACCTGAAGCCGGTCCGGCGCACGCCACGAGGTGGTCGCACACACCTCAGCATCGCCCGCTGCCGTGTCCCCGACCAACTTTGCCGGAACCCTGCTGCGGTGGGCATGCGCTGGGCAGTTCGCATTGCTCCCATGCTGAGCGGATCATGACGCCCGTCGTTCGAGGGCGAACCGGGTCGCGTGACCACGGTGCCGCTGAGCATGGTGGGCAGTTCGGCCGGAAACGGGGTAGCTGCATTGATTCGCCCGGGCCGTGGGGTCGTTGCATGCCCGGTGATCGTTGAAGGAGTGCTGCGCCGGGCGGCTCACGCGGACACCCCGCCAACCACCGCACCCACGGCTACGCTGCGTCGTGTGACTGCTCCGGAGATCACGCTGCTGCCGCCGTCCGCGGCCGGGGACATCGCGCTCGTGGCCGCGGTGAGTGACCTGGTCAATCTGGTCTACGCGGAGTCCGAGACGGGCCTCTGGTCCGGCGCGGTCGACCGCACCACGCCCGCCGAGGTGGCCGGGTTCGTCGCCGCGGGGGAGATCGCGGTGGCGCGGCTCGGCGGCCGGCTGGCCGGCTGTGTCCGGGTGTGCCGCCTCGCCGACGACACGGGGGAGTTCGGCATGCTGGCCGCGTCGCCCGAGGTGCGCGGCACGGGGCTGGGCCGGGCGCTGGTCGCCTTCGCCGAACGGCACAGCCGCGCGGCCGGGCATCGCCGGATTCAGCTGGAACTGCTGGTGCCGCGCGACGGTACCCACCCGGCGAAGGATTTCCTCGCCCGCTGGTACCGCAGGCTCGGTTACGAGGTGGTCCGGACCACTACCCTCGACGTGGATTTCCCGCACCTCGCGCCGCTGCTCGCGGTGCCGTGCGAATTCCTGGTGTACCACAAGGATCTCACCCCGGCCTGAGGCCTTCCGTGCGAGACGGACCGCGCCCCGCCGTGCGATCATCGGGACAGACCCGCCGTCGACCAGGAAACGAGGCCGATGACCGAGCTGTCCCCACCCCAGGCACGGACCGTCGCGCGCCGGGCCCGTGCGGCGACCTGGATCGTGTTCGCGCTCAACGGTTTCGCGGTCGGCATGTGGGTGGTGCATATCCCGGTGGTCGAGCGCGCCGCGGGGATCTCGCACCCCGCGCTGGGCGCGCTGCTGCTGGTGCTCGGCGGCGCCGCGCTCGCCGGGATGCAGGTCGCCGGCCGGCTGGCCGACCGGTTCGGCAATCACCGGATCGTGCCCGTCGCGGGGATCCTGCTCGGGGTGGCGCTGGTGCTGCCGGGGCTGGCGGGGAACTGGTGGACGCTGGCGCTGGCCCTGCTCGGGTTCGGCTTCTTCAACGGCTCGCTCGACGTCGCGATGAACGCGCAGGCGGTGGTCGTGGAACGGGCCTACTCGCGGCCGATCATGGCGGCGTTCCACGCGATGTGGTCGATCGGCGGGGCGCTGGCCTCGGTGGCCGGTGCGGCGGTGCTCGACGCGGGGCTGCCTGCCGTGGTCTCGCTCGGCGGCACCGGGCTGCTGTGCGCGCTGGTGGTGGCCGTGGCCGGCCGGTTCCTGCTGGCCACGCCCGCGGCCTCGGCGCAAGAGTCCACTGTGGACGAGAGGAAGAGCCCGCCGGCCCGGCTCGTCTGGCTGCTCGGCCTTCTCGCGCTCGCCATGATGCTGTCCGAGGGCGTGGCGAACGACTGGTCGGCGCTGTACCTGCGCGACGGGCTGGGCACCTCGGAGAGCACCGCCGCCCTGGCCTACGGTTCGTTCGCGGTCGCGATGACGGTGGGCCGGTTCGCCACCGACCGGGTGGCCGCGTTCGCCGGGCCGGTGGCGGTGATGCGGTACGGGTCGGCGCTCGCCGCGCTCGGGCTGACGGTCGCGTCGGCGTCGCCGTGGGTGCCGTTGTCCCTGATCGGCTGGGCGGTGTTCGGGCTGGGCCTTTCCGGCGGCGTTCCGCAGCTGTTCACCGCGGCGGGAAACCTGGACACCCGCGCGTCCGGCGCGTTGATGGCCCGCGTGGTCGGCGTCGGCTACCTCGGCCTGCTCTCGGGCCCGGCGATCATCGGCGGGCTGGCGCACTTCATGCCGCTCAACGTCACGTTCGTGCTGCCGATCGTCTTGTGCCTGCTCGGGGTGATCTTCGCCCCGGCGCTCAAGCCCCGGTGACCCGGACGCTCAGGGGTGGCATCGTGCCGCCGGGAGGGTCCGGCCGCCGCCGCTGAGGACCACCGTGGCCAGCTCGGCCAGGCTGTCGTCCGACAGCAGGGTGCAGACGATCTGGTCGACCGCGGTCGCGGACAGCGTGGTGACGTCCGAGTGCAGGTTCGCCTGCACGCTCACGCCGGCAGTCGTCACCGTGGCGGGCAGGGCGGTCTTCGGCACCTCCGTGGTGAAGCCTCCCTCGCCGGACCGGCCGTCCGGTCCGGCGGCCAGCATGCCGATCAGCCCGGCCGGCTCCGGGGGCGGGCCTGAGCGCGACACCGGGGTCACCGAGCCGCCCCGGACGAAGTACAGCACCACGTCCTGCCCCGCCCCGGGGGCCGCGGTGCCGGACCGGCCGGGCGGGTAGGCCGGTCCGCTCGGTGCTCCGTTACCCGGGATCACCCCGCTGGGCCGCACTCCGCATCCGGTGGCCAGCAGCGCGACCGCGGCCAGCACGCACACCGTCCGGCGGGTCACTGCTCCACCTCCGTCGTGCGGGGCAGCCACACCGCGAACACCGCGCCGCCGCCGGGCGCGTTGGCCGCGGTCAGCTGCCCGCCGTGCAGGCGGGTGTTCTCCCAGGAGATGGCGAGCCCGAGCCCGCTGCCCTCGGAACGGCCGCGCGCGCTGTCTGCTTTGTAGAACCGCTGGAACACGTGCGGAAGCACTTCCTCGTCGAGCCCGGGGCCGGAATCGGCGACCTCCATGCGCACCCCGGCGGCGTCGCCGGTCAGCCGCACGGTCACCGGGGTCTCGCCGTGCCGCAGCGCGTTGCCGACCAGGTTGGCCACGATCACGTCCAGCCGGCGCGGGTCCACCCTGGCCCGGATGCCGTCCGGCAGGTCCGCCTGGACCTCGTCGGTGAACCCTCGGGTGCGCAGCGTCATCCGGATCGCTTCGGCCAGGTCGATGTCGTCGAGCGCGAGCGAAGCCGTGCCGGAGTCGAAGCGGGTCACTTCGATCAGGTCGTTCACCAGCCGTGTCAAGTTGTGCGTCTCCCGGCTGACCAGCCGCACGGCCTGGCCGGACACGCCGGGCAGCCGTTCCGACTCGGCGTCGAGCATGTCGGTGACGGCGGTCATCGCGGCGAGCGGGGTACGCAGCTCGTGCGAGACGTCGGCGACGAACCGGCGCGCGTCCGCCTCCATCCGGCGCAGCTCGCCGACGTGCTTCTGCAGGGATTCCGCGGTCGAGTTGAACGTCCCGGCGACCGCGGCCAGTTCGTCACCGCCACGCACGGTCAGCCGGGTGTCGAGATCGCCCTCGCCGAGCCGGTGCGCCGCGCGCTGCAGCTCGTGCACCGGCCGGAGCACGCTGCGGGCGGCCAGCAGCGCGAGCAGCATGGCCAGCAGCAGGCCACCGCCGCCGGTGAGCCACGCGTCGCGGGCCAGTCCGGCGATCGTCTCGCTCTCGTTCTCGAACGTCCGCAGCTCGTACACCTCGATGCCGGACGGGAAGGTCGGTGCGTGCTTCGAGCCGCCGGTGATCTGCAGCTGCGATCCGATCACCAGCGCGGTGACGCCGTCGTGGGCGATCCGCTGCCAGGCCACCTGCCCGGATCCCACCTTCGCGCGCAGCTCCGGAGTGATGTCCGAAACGGGCAGGTCGCCCTGGTACAGCGAGCCGGCGAGCGCGGCAACGGTGACGGTGCGGCCGCGCAGCTTCTCGACGATGTCGTTCAGCTGGGCCGGATCCGGGGCACCGGTCCGCAGCGGATACATCTGCTGGAGCTTGTTGGTCATGTCGACCACGGCGCTGTCCTGCGCCTGCTGCACGATCGCGTCCCGCGCCCGGACATAGCCGATCCCGGCCACCGCACTCGCGGTCACCACGCTCAGCAGGGCGAACGCGAGCAGCAGGCGCGCCTGCAGCCCCCAGTTCCGCCAGAGCTTCACAGCGGTCCGAAGCGGTAGCCGAAACCACGGACGGTCTGCACGTACGCCGGGGCGCCCGGATCGTCCTCGATCTTCGAGCGCAGCCGTTGCACGCAGGCGTCCACCAACCGGGAGTCACCGAGGTATCCCTGGTCCCACACCGATTCGAGCAGCTGCTGGCGGCTGAGCACCCGGCCGGGCGAGGCGGACAGTTCGAGCAGCAGGCGCAGTTCGGTGGGCGCGAGCGCGACCGGCCGGCCGTGCTTGGCCACCACCAGGCCGGCGCGGTCGATGGCCAGGTCCCCGTGCCGTTCCGGCCCCGCCTCCGCCGCACCGGCCTGGCGCGGTTCGCCTCCGGTGCGGCGCAGCACCGCCCGGATGCGCGCCTCCAGCACCCGGGCCTGTGCGGGCTTGACCACGTAGTCGTCGGCACCGGCCTCCAGCCCGGCGACCACGTCGATGTCGTCGTTGCGCGCGGTGAGCATGATGATCGGCAGATCGCCGGAGGCGCGGATACGGCGGCACACCTCGAATCCGTCCATGCCGGGCAGCATCAGATCGAGCACCACCACGTCGGCGGTGCCGCCGGTGAGCCGGGCGAGTCCCTCCTCTCCGGTCTCCACGGCTTCGACCGTGTGGCCTTGGTAGGTGAGGGCGATCTGCAGGCCCTCCCGCACGGCCTGGTCGTCTTCGATGAGCAGCACCCGGGGCATGGTTCTCACTATCGCAGCAGTGATCGGTGCCCGCCCGTCCGGCTCCCGGACAGTCCACAGCGGACACCACCCGACAGCGTCGTGGTGGTGCTTCACCGCGGGGTGCGCGGCAGGTCATGAACCGGTAACGGACGCCGGCTGTCACAGAGCTGTTACAGAGCCGTCGGACTGCCCGGACATCGTCCGCACCGGCCGGGCACACCGGCCTCCGAAACTGGCTGCATGCTCCGCTTCCTGCTCAGTCCCCGGCTGCTGACGGCGATCACCCGGCTGATGGGCGTACTGCTGCTGCCCGTCGCGTTCGTCCGGGCGCCCGGCCGTGCCCGATACCTGGCTTGCCAGTGGGCGCTGGGCCTGCGGTATCCGGCCGAGGATCTGGCCGGGCTGAACGCGGCGGCCCGTGCGGCGTTCACCCGCGCCCGCACCGAGGCGTTCTGGCGGGACGGGCAGCTGATCGGCCTGACGTCGGGCCACCGCGACGCGGCCGAGCAGTACCGGCTGTTCACCGAGGAGGTCCGCCGCACCGGTTCGGTCTCCGAGGCGCGGCGGCTGGTGCTGCCGCCGGAGGAGTCCGCGCACGTCGGCGGGACGGCCATGGACGTGCGCCCGACCGAGGGCGCGGCCTGGCTGGAACGGCACGGCGCGGCCCATCGGCTGTTCCGCCGCTACGACAACGAATGGTGGCATTTCGAGTACCACCCGGACACCGAGCCGCTGCGGCTGCCGCATCCCGGGCATACCCCGGCCCGCCGCCGGCAGCGGATCGGCTGAACCCGTCTGTCCACAGTGGTCAGAAACCGGCGGGTGAACGGCAGCGGCCGGCGCATCCGGATCAGCAGCAACGGAATCAGCACATAGGGCAGGGTGAAGGCGAGGAACTTCGCCGGGTTGCCGGTGCGGGTGGCCGGATCGCCGAACACCACCACCCCGCGGTGAGCGTGACGATCATCGTCGCGTAGATCACCGCGGGCAGCTGGATCCATCCCGTTGCGGCCGGTCACCAGTACCAGGAGAGCAGCGGATAGCAGAAGGCGGACCGGCCGGTGACGATCCGCATCCAGTCCGGCGGATGCAGGAACAGCATGTCCGCGTCGCGGGCGTACCAGTAGTTCGCGTCCACGAAGAAATCACCGGTCGGGCGGGAGAAGTCGACGCCCAGGGTGGGCGGCAGGTCGCTGATCAGCGAGGTGACCAGGGTGTCGGCAAAGTCGGTGTGAGGGGCCCTGCGCAGACGGCGGAGGTCCGTGAAGGTCTGTGAAGGGGCCCTTCACGGACTCAGAGTCCGTGAAGGGCCCCTTCACAGACCCGGGACAGGTCGGCGCACACCACGAGGTGGCCGCGCGTCTCGAGCGGCAGCCTGGGCCGCGCGCCCCGGCCGGACTGGTATTTCTATCCCGGCATCGTGCTACTGTCGTCGGTATAACTATACCGATGTCGAACGTGAGGCAACCGTGATCGAGCTGAAGACGCCTGCGGAGATCGACCGCATGCACGTGACCGGGCGGTTCGTCGCCGAGGTGCTCTCGGAGGTCGGCCGGCTTGCGGACGTGGGCGTCAACCTGCTGGATCTGGAGCACCACGTGCGGGACATGATCAAGCAGCGCGGGGCCGTGTCGTGTTACTGGGACTACTCGCCCTCCTTCGGCCGGGGCCCGTTCCGCAACGTCCTCTGCCTGGCCGTCAACGACGCCGTGCTGCACGGCCTGCCGCACGACTACCTCCTGCGCGACGGGGACGTGCTGACCGCGGACTTCGCGGTGACCATCGACGGGTGGGCGGCCGATTCGGCGCGCACGGTGATCGTCGGCACCCCGGCGGAGGAGGACCAGCGGATCATCCGCGCCACCGAGGAGGCGCTGGAGGCGGCGATCGAGGTGGCGCGTCCGGGCAACCGGCTCGGCGACATCTCGGCCGCGATCTGGGGCGTCGCCCGCGCATACGGCTACCCGGTCAACACCGAATTCGGCGGGCACGGCATCGGCCGCACCATGCACGGCGATCCGCACGTGTCGAACAAGGGACAGGCCGGGCGCGGTATGAAGCTCCGGCCCGGGCTGACCCTCGCACTCGAACCCTGGCTTGCGCGCACGACCGACAAGATCGTCTACGACCCGGACGGCTGGACCATCCGCTCGGCCGACGGTTCGCGCACGGCGCACTCCGAGCACACCGTCGCGATCACCGACGGCGACGCATTGGTGCTCACCCGGCGAGCCTCCGAAAAGGCGCCGCGCGGCGCGTAAAGTTCCGCTCATGAACGCGTTCCAGGTCTGCCTGTGGGTCTTCGGGGCGGTCTGCGCCGGCTGCTGGCTGCTCTCGGTGCTCACCCGCGAATACTCCTGGGTGGACCGGATCTGGTCGCTGGTGCCGGTGGCCTACGCCGGGATCTTCGCCGGCCACGCGGGTTTCGCGGACCCGCGGCTGAACGTGCTGTTCGTGCTCGTGGCGTTGTGGGGCGCGCGGCTGACGTTCAACTTCGGCCGCAAAGGCGGATACGCGCGTGGCGGCGAGGACTATCGCTGGGCGATCCTGCGCGGGCGGATGGCGCCGTGGCAGTTCCAGCTGTTCAACCTGTTCTTCATCACCTTGTGCCAGAACGGGATTCTGCTGCTGATCGCGTTGCCCGCGTGGACCGCGCTGGAGCACCGGACGCCGTTCGGGGTGGCCGACGCGCTGCTCGCGCTCGCCTTCCTCGCCTGCCTGGCGGGGGAGACCGTGGCCGATCAGCAGCAGTGGGACTTCCACCGCCGGAAGGCCGCCGAACTCGCGGCCGGGCGCGTTCCCGATCCGCAGTTCCGGCAGACCGGGCTGTTCCGGTTCTCCCGGCACCCGAACTTCTTCTTCGAACAGGCGCAGTGGTGGCTGGTCGCCGGGTTCGGCGTCGCCGCGGCCGGCGCGCTCACCTGGACCGTGGCCGGGGCGCTGCTGCTGAGCGTGCTGTTCGTCGGGTCCACGATCTTCACCGAGAGCATCACCCGCGGGCGCTACCCGGAGTACGCGCAGTACCAGCGCCGTACTTCGCCGGTGGTGCCGTGGTTCCCGCGCCGGGTTCCCTCCACTGTGGACTGATCAGCCGGGCATCCCGTCGTTGCCGAGCAGCCGGCGCAGGCCGGGGAGCACGGCGGAGAGGTCCTTGCCGGTGCGGAATGCGATCACCGTGGTCTCCGGCTCGTCCGCACGCGCGCCGAACAGCGCGACGGTGTCGGCCATCGCCGCGTCGAACTCCGCCTCCGGGTTCTCCACCTGCCCGCGCAGCCAGCGGCGCAGGACGTGGTTGTGCGCGGTGACCACGGCCGCGGCCAGCAGTTCGGCGCGGAGCGCGGTGTCCTCGCCGCCGCCCAGGCTGCGGTGCATGAAGTCGCGGAACAGCTGCTGATACTGCTGGGTGCCGGCGATCTCCCGCGCGCGCAACGCGGGTACGCGGCGGGTCAGCCGGTAGCGCGCGAGCGCGAGGTCACCCTCCGCGACATAGTGCCGCAGCACCAGCCGGGCGGCCTCGGTCACCGCGACCAGCGCGGTCGGCGGGTCCGCGCCCTCCAGCCGGTTCCCGATCGCGCTCAGCAGCACCTCGTGGTCGGGGAAGATCACCTCGTCCTTGAACCGGAAGGCGCGGAAGAACGTGGTCCGCCCGACGCCCGCCCGCTCGGTGATGTCGTCCACCGTGGTCTGGTCGTAGCCGCGCTCCTCGAACAGTTCGAAGGCGGCCTCGGTGAGCCGCTGGCGGGCCGGTTTCGCCGGCATCCCGATCCCTCCTTCCCGCACCCGTGTCCCGGCAGCGGGAGCGCCCGCTTCCGTTCCCGGCTGATACTGAGTACCGTAACAGTGGAACCAAGTACCGGTACAGCGGAGAGGAGACGGCGCGTGGAGCTCGTCGGCGTGGTCGGATGCGGGCAGATGGGGGCAGGGATCGCCGAGGTGTGCGCCCGGGCCGGGCTGGACGTGGTCGCGGTCGAGTCGAGCCGCGCCGCGGCCGACGCGGGCCGGGCCCGGCTGGAGGCCTCCCTGACGCGGGCGGAGAAGAAGGGCCGGATCGACTCGGCGGCCGAGGTGCTGGGCCGGATCCGGGTCGCCGAGGACCTCGGCGAGCTGGCCGACCGCACGCTGGTGGTCGAGGCCATCGTGGAGAACGAGGCGGTCAAGCGGGAGCTGTTCGCCAAGCTGGACGAGATCGTCACCGCGCCGGACGCGGTGCTGGCCTCCAACACCTCGTCGATCCCGATCATGAAGCTGGGCACCGCGACGAAACGTCCGGCGCAGGTGCTCGGCGTGCACTTCTTCAATCCGGTGCCGGTGCTGCCGCTGGTCGAGCTGGTGCCCTCGCTGCTGACCTCGGAGGAGACCACCGCGCGGGCGCGCGCGTTCGCCGAGGACCAGCTGGGCAAGCACGCGATCCTGTGCCAGGACCGGTCCGGGTTCGTGGTCAACGCGCTGCTGATCCCGTTCATCCTGTCCGCGGTGCGCATGCTGGAGTCCGGATTCGCCACCAAGGAGGCCATCGACGAGGGCCTGGTGCGGGGTGCCGCGCATCCGCAGGGCCCGCTGGCGCTGGCCGATCTGATCGGGCTGGACACCACCAAGGCGGTCGCGGAATCGCTGTACGAGGAGTTCAAGGAGCCGCTGTACGCCCCGCCGCCGCTGCTGGCGCGGATGGTCGACGCCGGCCTGCTGGGCCGCAAGACCGGTCGCGGCTTCTACACCTACGCCTGATCCTTCGAGGAGTACCTGATGACTTTCGACCTGTTCAAGATCAACGAGGACCACGAGGCGATCCGCGCGGCGGTCCGCGCGGTCGCCGAGGAGCAGATCGCGCCGCACGCCGCCGAGGCCGACGAGCGCTCGGAGTTCCCGAAGGCGTCCTACGACGCACTGGTCGCCGCCGATTTCCATGCCCCGCACGTGCCGGAGCAATACGGCGGCGCGGGTGCGGACGCGCTGGCCACCTGCATCGTGATCGAGGAGGTCGCGCGGGTGTGCGCGGCGTCCTCGCTCATCCCGGCGGTGAACAAGCTGGGCAGCCTGCCGCTGATCCTGGCCGCGAACGAGGACGTGAAGGCGAAGTACCTGCCGCCACTGGCCTCGGGGGCCGCCGGATTCTCGTATGGACTGTCCGAACGCGACGCCGGCTCGGACACCGCGTCGATGCGCTGCCGTGCCAAGCAGTCCGGTGACGACTGGATCCTCAATGGACAGAAGTCGTGGATCACCAACGCCGGGGTGTCGGAGTACTACACGGTGCTCGCGGTGACCGACCCGGACGGCCCCCGCGGCGGGAACGTGAGCGCGTTCGTGGTGGAGAAGTCCGACGAGGGTTTCTCGTTCGGTGCCAAGGAAAGGAAGCTGGGCATCAAGGGCTCGCCGACGCGTGAGCTGCTGTTCGAGAACGTGCGCATCCCCGGCGACCGCCTGGTCGGCGAGCTCGGCCAGGGCCTGAAGATCGCCCTGCGCACCCTCGACCACACCCGGGTGACGATCGGCGCCCAAGCGGTGGGCATCGCGCAGGGCGCGCTGGATCATGCGCTGGCGTATGTCAAGGAGCGCAAGCAGTTCGGCAAGCACATCGCCGACTTCCAGGGCATCCAGTTCATGCTCGCGGACATGGCGATGGCCGTGGAGACCGCCCGCCAGATGGTCTACACCGCCGCCGCGAAGTCCGAACGCGGCGACGCGGACCTGTCCTTCTTCGGCGCCGCCGCGAAGTGCCACGCCTCGGACGTGGCGATGAGCGTGACCACCGACGCGGTCCAGCTCCTCGGCGGCTACGGCTACACCCGCGACTTCCCGCTGGAACGCATGATGCGGGACGCGAAGATCACGCAGATTTATGAAGGGACGAACCAGATCCAGCGGGTTGTGATGGCTCGGGCGCTGCTCAAGGGCTAGATTGATCTTGATCCGGTAGTTCGGGTGGTCCTGGTGGTCCATGATCAGGCCGCCTCCAGGCCGTCATTGGCACCAGACCGCCCGAACACCGCGTTGACTGTCCGCCCCGGCGAGAAGCACTCGCGCTACTGGACATGGCGATATATCACCATGGGGATGATGGTCATTCCCGGATGCTGTGGAACATTTAGGAAGCCGAGGCGGCCTAGCTCGGAAAGCATCTTGGTTACTTCCTTTATAAAGTTAGCTCGGCTGAAGCCGGTGGCTTCTTTTGCTCCATCTTGGAATTCGCGAAGTGTCTCGATGGCACTCTTTTGTATTGCACTTGCTTCGGCGGGCAGCTGGGGTGTAGTGGCCTACGGTGCCTACTACTGTCCAGTCCTGAGGTGTAGTGCCGAATCTTGAACCGATGATTGCCGGGTCCGCCTCCAGGTATCGGCGTTCTCTTTGAAGGCGGGTGTTTGCTGTCATCTGGATGTTTCCGTGGGAGCTAAACGAAACTAGGTTCAATCCGGACGGCAGGAGTCCTCTTGTGGTCCTGATTACTGCGCGAAGAAAGTTTGCGGTATACCCAAAGTCTGGGATGAAGTCGTGCAAGACTCTCTCGTATTCGTCCTCTTCCCCTTTGGGAAATGACGATTCGAGGAAGTTCAAGTCTGCGAGCTCGTTGTTGGGGTCGCCTTCTGTTTCCTTCAGGGCGGCCTTTAGTAGCTCGTAGTTAAGCTATTGATACCCGTTTATTGCTGTAGATAGGTTTACTAGAGAGCTGCCTAAGTAGTTGCTGTCGAAGAGGTATCCTGGCGCGGTGAGTCGAACCAAGGAACCTTCTGGACATTTCTCTCGGATGACCTCCTATGTGGCAATCTCGGTGTCGCTAAATTCGTCGCTGATATCCCGCAAAAGGGTTGCCTCTAGGCTGATTTCAAGATCTGGAAATAAGCTGTCGAGCATGGATCTTTGAATAGTTGATTCCGTGCCGCTTTCTGGATTGAACGATAGAAACTTTTCCCACCCTATTGCGGTCTTCCTGCTGGCGCGTCGAGAGAAGCTGCGCCCTTCTTCGGCGCCTTGATCGAGCTGTCCAGCGAGAGACTTTACTCTATCTACGTCAAGGTATAGATAGTCGCGGCGGTTACGTCGCCTTGTTGGTTGCTTGATCTCGCGAACACCGCGTCAACGGCTTGCCTGGCCCGTTCAGGGCTCGACGGGACGAGGTGGGTGTACGTCCGGAGCGTGAAGCCCGCGTCGGCGTGCCCCAGATACTCGGCCAGCTCCTTGATCGAGACCGCTTTCGGATGGGGGAGCGCACTGGCTGACGGCGCGGCGGCTACCGGTTCGGGACGGGCCGGGGTCGGCCGAATCGGTGCGAGGACGGCGGCGCGGTGTGCCCGGTACGCAGCGGTCAGCAGCAATGCGAGGGTGACCAACGGGTAGGTGTTCGCCACGATCAGCTGCCATCCCGCCCAAGGCCCGTCGGCCGGAGTGAGAATCTGTGGGCCGAGTAGCAGCAGCGCGGCGCAGGTGAGCAGCAGCCGGATACACCGGTCTGCAGTCCTCAGTGGACGGAATCCGTGGGAAGGCAGCATGCTTGCCGCGAGCGCCACCAGCGCGGGGGCCACCTACACCCAGTGTGCGGTCCAGGACAGCGGGGAAAGCAGCAACGCGGCCGCGGCGTTGGCGAGCAGGCCGATTTCGGGGCTGGAGCGCCGCATGATCAGCACTGCAGCCGCCAGGATCAGCGCCGCCAGCACGATCCAGGCCGCGTGGTGCCAGACCCCGTGCAGGCCGAGCCGGTTGAGTGCGGCGGAGATAGTCTGGTTGTCCCGGTTGACGATTCCGGCGGGCCCGTTGAGCACACCGCCGAAGAAGAACCGTTTCGACTCGTCCGGCATCAGCAGGGCCATTCCGCCGGTGACGGCGGCCGCGGTGCCTGCGACGGTCAATGAGGAACGGAAGTCCTTGCGTACCAGGAAAAAGAGCACGAAAGCGACCGGGGTGATCTTGATCGCCGCGGCGATCCCGATCAGCATTCCCCGTGGCCATCGCGGATTCTCGACCAGGAAGTCCGCCGCGACCAGCGCCATCAGCAGGAGGTTGACCTGTCCCTGCCCGACGGTGTTGCGCACCGGTTCGAGCAGTAGCAAGGTCGGCAGCACCGCGATGGTGACCTTCAGGAAGCCCCGGGTGCCGCCGTCCGGCCAGACTCGCCGCAGTACCAGGAAGACGGTGAAACCCAGGCAAGACAAGGAAACCAGCATACTGAGCACGGCGGCGGCCGGGAACGGCAGCGCGGCGAGGAAGGAAAACGGCAGCAGGGCGAACGGCGGGTAGATGAAGCCCGGGGTCGGGCCGGCGTAGGTCACCGGCAGTTGCCCGTACGGGTCCAGTCCATGCCACCAGGCCAACGTTCCCTGGTAGAAACTCTGCAGGTCGCCGAACCTGCTGCGGTAGGCGAGATCGAGCAGCCCGAGCAGCCCGAGCCCGATCGCCCCGGCCACCGCGGCGACCTGCCACGTCCGGCGGCCGGCCAGACTCGTTGCCTGGCTTGCGATCCACGATGCCACGCCGGGCCGGCGATGCGCTCGAACCTCGTTCATATCCGGCTAGACGCCGCGTTCGGCCGGATGGTTTTCGACGGGAGTGTGATTCAGGACATGTCGGAGTGTGGGCTGTGGCGATTCGCTGTGCCCGGTCCGCGTTGGTCCTCAGTGGGCCGGTTTGTGTCATCGTTAGTGGACAGTCGGGTGGGTGTTCGGGGTTGGCGCTGAGGTGACCGTCTCCGATCTGCGGTGTCCCTGTCATCGGAATCTGCGGCTTGTGCTGGGGTCGAGTGCCGAAGTTGACGCCTGCGGTCCCGGCGTCGCTGCCGGGTGAAGCCGGGCGGGGTGTTCGGCGTGTGGTGCCGGCAGAGCGTGCGAGGTCAGGCTGCCGAGGTTGAGTCGGATTCAGCCCGAGCGTTCAGCTGACGGGTCCCGGCAAAATACGGTGTCCGGCCAGGAACGCGGTGTCCTTCCGGTCCTACGGGGCGGTGACGATTCACTGTGCGCGGTCCTCGGTGGGCTGGCTGTGTCGCGAGTGGACAGTCGGGCAGTGGATGGTGATCGGGGCAGGTTCGTTCGTGAGGTGCCCGCCGCCGTTCTGCGGTTGCCTTGCGGACTGGAACTTGCGGTTTGTGCCGGGTGGCCTGCCCGGAGTGTTCGGCATGTGACCGAAGGCAGGAGATCATGATGCCGAGGCCGAGCGGATCCCGGCCCCGACGGGCCATCCGACGGGTTCGGGCAGCGCGGCGGCCTTCCGGCTCCTTGGTGCACTCGCAGAGTGTCGGCAACGTCGGTGTGGGGGGCCCTGCACAGACTGCGGAGGTCCGTGAAGGGCCCTTCACGGACTCTGAGTCTGTGAAGGGCCCCTTCACAGACCCCGAGACAGGCCCGGCGTACACCACGAGGTGGTCGCGCGTCTCGAACACCTCCGCTTCGCCTGCTGCCGGGCGTGATCGACGAAAGATGGCAGGCGCCGTCGACGATGCGCGGCCGCTACGGCTCACTCTGCTGATCACGGGTCCTCGACCAACTTTGCCGGGACCCTGGGTGCACTCGTGTGAAGTGCCCGGTTCAGCTGTCGTAGTACGAGGAAGGCGGCTGCTGCGGCCACTGCCGGGTCGGCGGCGGTGGCTCCCGGCGGCCGGTCTTGTGCCGGTGCAGGGTGCGCGCGTTCGCCGCCATGCTGCTCACCACGAGCGCGATCACCAGCCGGATCACGAGGTTGATCGCCGCGGTCGCGATTTTCGCGCTCCGCTCCACGGTGAGCGTGAGCGGGAGGACGACCGCGATCAGCGTCACCAGCACCATGATCCAGCCGAAGAACTGGCCGGGCGCCGGGGTGGCGACGCTGAGCAGGTGCATCAGCCCGGTGGCCAGCAGCGCGGCGACGGCGGCCGCGATCGCGTACGTGGTGGTGCTGGCATTGCCCCAGATACCGTCGCCCTTCGGGGCCAGTACGGGCACCTCGAACAAACCCCGGGCGATCAGCAGGCCGACGAACGCGACCAGTGCCGCGACCACCGCGGTCGCGACCCCGCCCGCCCACAGCCGAGCCGCGTCCACACCGGGTCGGACATCCTGCCCGTAATCACCACGCGGGTACTGCGTCATCACCGATCCCTCCGCCGCCGGGCTGCTCGTCGCTTCCGATTGTCCTGCTACCGGGGCTCTTCCGCTGGCTCGGATTTCGCCAGCCGGCGCAGCCGGAAGGCCAGCACGACGAGGACGATCCCGTGCAGCAGCGCGTAGCAGCCGAGCAAGATCGCAATTCCGAACACCCCGGCGATCGGGTGCACCAGCACCAGCACCCCGGCGACCACGGCCACCAGCCCGGCCAAGATGAGGAAGGCCTCCCCGGTGATCTGCTTGCGCAGCCGGATCGCGGCCACGATCTCCGCGACGCCGGTGACCACCGCCCACACGCCGGCGAACGTCGCGAGCGCCAGCACCGTGAGCGCGGGCCAGACGAGCACGAGCACCCCGGCCGCGAGCCCGAGCAGCCCCAGCAATGCGTACGCGAGGCGGTGCGTGCCGTCGCCTGGCCGGAACGCCTGGACGATCGCGCCGAATCCGTCGACCAGAGCGTAGATGCCGAACAGCACCGCCATCGCCAGCACGGTGACGCCGGGCCAGGCGAGCGCGAATACACCGAACACCACGGCCAGCGCGCCGCGCGCGGCGACCAGCGGCCACGCCCGCCGGGGATCCAGCACGGCCAGGCCGAGAACGGGTGGAGTCTGGAATGCGGACATACGTACCTCCCGGGTATGCGCCGACCGGGGGCACGGTAACGCCGGGCGCGCGTTTCGGCCCGCGGGCCTCACCCGATCGGGGCGCTAGCCGGACACCTGCAGCGTGGCCAGCCGCCAGGTGCCCGGGTCCGGGGCCCGCCGCGCGTCGAGCGTGCGCAGCGTGGGGAACCGGTCGAACAACGCGGTGAGCGCGACCTCGATCTGGACACGGGCGAACGAGGCGCCGAGGCAGAAGTGCGGACCGAAGGCGAATCCGAGGTGCCCGCCCGCTGCCCGGCGCACGTCCAGCCGGTCCGGCTCAGGGAACACCCGCGGGTCCCGGTTCGCCGCCGCGATCGACACGGTCACCTGTTCGCCTTCGCGGACGGTGACGCCGTACAGCTCGACGTCCTGGGTCGCGCGTCGGGGAATGGTCAGCAGTTGCGAGCCACACCAGCGCATCAGCTCGTCCACCGCGTTCGGCCAGTGGTGTGGTCCGTCGCGGAGCACGGCCAGCTGATCGGGGTAGGTGATCAGCGCATCTACGGCATTGGCCAGGAAATTCGCCGGAGTCTGCCCGGCGAGCACGAGCTGCCAGACGAGGGCCACGGTCTCCTGGCCGGTCAGCCCCGCGTCCTCGGTGAGGTGGCGCAGCAGCTCGCTGTCCGGGTGCGCGACGAGGTCTCGTGCGCCGTCGATGATCCCGGGGACGGCGGTGGCGAATCCTTCGCCGGAGCCGCGGACCACGTTCGAGCCATACTCGTGCCAGTTCGGCCGGTCCGCCTCCGGGACGCCGACCAGTTCGCAGATCACCTCCATCGGCAACGGCTGCGCGAACGCGGTGATCAGGTCCACCGGCTCGTGCTCGGGCAGTGCGTCGAGCAGCCGGGCCACCACGCGGTCGATCCGAGGCCGGAACGCCAGCGCCCGCCGGGCAGCGAACGCCGGCGCGGTCAGCCGGCGGAGGCGGGCGTGTGGTTCGCCCTCCATTTCCTGCATGGTCCGCATATAGGGACGGCAGTGTTCGGGCACGTCGAGCGGCTGAAAAGTGCCTGCCCCGAGCGCGAACCGCGGATCGGTGAGCATCGCGCGCGCCTCGGCGTGCCGCGTCAGCACCCACACCGGGCCGAACCCCGGCCCGCTGAGCCGGGCCACCGGTCCCTGTCCCCGCGCGTGTCCGTAGGCGGTGAACGGATCGGTGATCACGGAGGGGTCGGCCAGGTCGATCTCGGGAACGTCCGGAGCGGGGCGCGAGGGCGTGGGGCCGGCCGAGCCGGTGGTGGACGTCGGGCGGGTCTCGGGGCTGGTGCTGCCGGGGTCGGGATCGGCGGGAAGAGCGGTCGCCGGGTCGGGTGAAGTCTTGGACGGCAGGTCTGAGCGGGGGGATTCCGAGGCTTGGTGCGTGGGGCCGGACGGCGTGGAGCCGGACTGCTCGGTGTCCTGGAACGGGGAGCTGGGGCGGGAGCCACCCGACGGTTCGGACGGTGCGGGTTCGGCAGGCCTGAAGTCAGCGGGCACGGGCAGCTCCGGGGAGTTCGGACCGGGTCATCCGGATGGGGGTGAGCAGACGTCCGGTCATTCAGATGGTCAATTCAGATGATCTCATCATATACATGTGAACGCTAGTCTGCCGCCGAGGAGATCGGAGGACCCAGATGGCCCGGCTGACCAGGGCGGAAACGCAGGAGCGCAACCGGGCGAAGGTGCTCGGCGCGGCGCGGGAGGAGTTCACCGAACGGGGGTTTCGGGAGGCGAAGATCGATGTGATCGCCCAGCGGGCGGAGCTGACGCGCGGGGCCGTCTACTCCAACTTCCCGGGTAAGCGCGCGCTGTACTTCGCCGTGCTCGCGGAGGAGGCGGAACGGTCCGCGGCCGAGCTGCCGGGGCCGTACCGTTCGCTCACCGCGGGGGACGTGCTGGGGGCGCTGGCCCGCACCTGGGTGGCGCGGCTGCCGCTGGCGTCCGACCCCGCCGCGCGGCTGGGGGTGGAGCTGCTCCCGGAGATCCTCGCCGACGAGCTGACCCACCGGCCCTACGCTCAGCTCCTGCGGTTCGACGCGATCGTGTTCGGCCTGGCCATGGAACGCCTGTCCCCGCCCGAACGGATGGGCGGGCGACTGGTCCGGGTGGCGGAGGCGGCGTTCACGCTGCTGCACGGCGCGAGCCAGCTCGCTGCCGCCGCGCCCGGCTTCGGGGAGCCGTTCAACGTGGTGCGCGCGTGCGAGGCGTTGCCGTCGCTGCGGTTCGAGGACAGCTGGCCGACGCCGCCGATCGTGCCGCAGGCGCGGGCCGCGGGGGAGGCGTGGGCGCCGCCGGAATCGTTCGACGCACTGCGCGCGCAGCCGGTCCGCCTCGACGGCGACGGGGTGGTGGCGGTGCTCGGCCTGCACCGGCTGTCCGCGATCGAGGAAGCCGTGCGCGCCGCGTTCACCACCGACGACGTGACGTTGGTCGTGGTCACCGGGCAGCCGGGTGAACTGGTGCCACTGGTCGCCCTCGTGCTCGCCGATCTGCGCGGCTTGCTCCGTCAGTCGTGCCCGGTAGACGCGTGGCCGCGGCTGCGGGTGGTGGTCGACGAGACCGGCGAGATCGCCGCCGCCGCCGGTGTCTCCGCGGTGAGCGACGCGACGGAAACCGCCATCCGGGTCGAATCGGGCCGGATCGTGGTCCGCGCCGAGGGTTTCGGCGCCTGCCATGCGGCGGCGACGGGAGGAAAGGTCGCCTGATCTGGGGATCGTGCCGAGCACTGCCGGGGGAAGGGATGTGCTGAGCCGTACGGGGGAAGGTCGTGCTGAGCCCTGCAGAGGGGAGACGTGTTGAGCCGTACTGGGGGACGGGACGTGCTGAGCCCCGCAGAGGAGAGACGTGTTGAGCCGTGCCTGGGGAGGGGCCCAGGGTCCCGGCAAGTTGGTCGAGGACCCGTGATCAGCAGAGTGAGCCGTGGCTGCTGCGTCATCCATCGACGGCGCCTGCCCTCTCGATCTATTGCGCCCGGCAGCGGGCGATGCGGAGGTGTTCGAGATGCGCGACCACCTCGTGGAGTGCGCCGGGCCTCTCTCGGGTCTGTGAAGGGCCCCTTCACGGACCTCCGCGGTCTGCGCAGGTCCCCTCACACCGACTTTGCCGACGCCCTGGGGAGGGCCGTGGTGAGACCTGTGGGGGACGGAATGTGCCGAGCCGTGCCGGTGGAAAGGATGTGCTGCGCCCTGCGCCTGCTGGAACTACTCGGCTTGGACCTTGGGTCCACAATGGAATATTCGATCCGGTAGCGGAACAATGGCGCCGGTGTCCGGATTCGGCACGGTGATCGTGTGTGGGAAACGACGCCAGCTGACGGGTGTACGGGAAACGTGTCCAGACAAAGGGAACTCGGGCAGGAAACGGTCAGTCCGCAGGCAGGTGCCGTCGGGAATGCCGGGCGATCACGGCCGTGCCGCCGAGTGCCAGTACGGCGAGGCAGCTCAGCAGCATCGGGTATCCGGCTACTCCGTTGAGTGCGGCCAGTAGTGACGGGAGCAGGAAACCGAGATAGGCCAGTGCATAGAAGATGCCGGTCAGCTCGGCGATTTCCGTCGGCTGGGCGAGTCGCTGCAGTTCCAGGAGGCCGGAAACGACCACGATGCCGTACGCGGTGCCGAGGACGAGAGCGGTCAGTAGTGCGAGCCAAGGTGAACGTTCTGCGGCCGCGGCGGCGCTCATTGCGAGTCCGGCGCACATCACGGTCATCCCGGTGAGGATTGCGCGGGCGCTGTTCGTCCGGTCCACGCGTTTCGCGATCGGCTGGATTCCGACGCCGGCACCGATGGCGCAGACCGTGAGCAGCGTCGAGTAGCAGAGGGACCATGAGCCGAGACGGTCGTGCACGAGCTGCGGCATGACGGCGTAAGCGATACCGCACGAGCCGAAAATCCATGGCGCGGACGGCACGATCACTCGCCGGAAACGGGGATGCCTTGTGGTGCCGGGCAGTCCGCGCCGTGCCGGCGTCTGAAGCGCGTCAAGGCGGAGGGTCTCCTTGCCGCGCGCGGCGAACGGCAGGGCGATCACGGTCAGTCCAATGTGGACGATATAGGGCAGGATCATCGGCAATGGTCCCCACTGGGCGAGTACCCCGGCGATCCCAGGGCCGGCGCCGAGTCCGAGCGTGAGACACAGCGCCGCGCGGCGGGTGCCGACGTCGGGGGTGGCCCGCGGGTCGAGGTCGGCCAGCTCCTTGATCCAGGTGGAGCCGACCGCCATCGCGACCGCGACCGCCACCCCGGTGAGGAACCGGCCGGCCGCGATCCACCCCGCCCCGAGCGGCCCGAGCGCAATCAGGGCGCTCGCCACCAGTGAGCACGCCGTGCCTGCGAGCATCACCGGCCGCCGTCCGAACCGGGTGGACAGGCCGCCGGACGCCAGCAGCGCGGGCACCAGGCCGAGCACGTACGCGCCGAGCAGCGCGTCGACGGTGAAGGCCGAGTAGCCCGCGGCCTGATACATCACCAGCAGCGGGGTGAACTGGTTACCGCCCCAGCCGCACACGAAGACCGCGGCGGCGGCTGGGAGCCAGGTTGTCCGGGTGGTTGGCGGAGTGGCTGTGATCATCGGTGGTGCACCTGGCCGAAGTGGGCGTGGAGTCGGGAGCGCGGCTCGCTTTCCGGCGTGGTGGTGGGGAGCCGGGTGACGCGTGGTGCCCCGGTGATCGTCGTCGACGGACCCGGTTCGGGCCGGTGCCGGAGTAACGGTGCGGGGCTTGGATTCCGGTGTGGTGGCTCAGGGCTGGGTTGTCCGGGTGGTCGGCTCATCGGCGGTGCACCTGGGTCAAGTGGGGGTCTGCGTGGCGGTCGCCCGAAGCAAGGTCGTTCAGCTGGGGGTGTCTGCCGGTCGTCCCTTGATGGCTGCGGAGTGGGCCTAACCGCCGAAACGAGTCCGTCTGAGTGCTGTGTGCTGGTTGTGGTCACCGGCGGTAGGCCCGGTTCAGGTGGGTGCGCGGGGAAATCCGCGCACCGCCGGTGGGGTCGCATTCCTGCGGTGGCCGTCGAAAACCAGGCCCGGCGGTCATCGGCGGTGTACCCGGTCCAAGTGCGCACGCAGTGCGGGGGCGAACGCACCGGCCTCGGTCTCGGCCGCGGTGATGATGCGCAGCAGGTGCTCGTGTTCCCCGACGATCTCCGGGAGTTGGCCGCGAATCGGGCTGAGGGCGTGTACGTTCATGCGCCGCTGGCGATCTGCGAGGGTGGCGTAGAAGTCCAGCAGCAGGGCGTTCCCGCCGGCGGCGACGATCGTGCGATGGAAGAGCTCGTCGGCCTCGGCGAAGGCGTGCAGGTCATCGGCTTCCGCGTGGCGCCGCTGGGTGTCAAGGACGCGGTGCAGCTCGGTGAGCGCGCCGGGAATCAGCTCCGGGCGGCGGGCCAGCCTGCGGACTGCGGACGTTTCCACGGCCTCCCGCGCGTCGAGCACGTCCTCGGCCTCGCCCGGGGGTACCGGGACCACCACGGCGCCCCGCTTGGGGATCAGGTTGAGCAGGCCTTCGACCTGCAGCCGCAGGAAGGCTTCGCGCACCGGGGTCCGGCTGACGCCGAGGCGCTCGGCGATCTCGCCCTCGCTGAACAGGTGCCCGCCGGGCAGTTCGCCGGTCAGGACGAGTTCCTTGGTCAGTGTGTAGGCGCGATCGGCGGCGGGCACGCGGGGTTCGGTCACGGCGGCGACGGTAGCATGCATCTCAGCTTGTATCTAAGCGGTGTGACCTGCTGCGCACGACGGGCATTCCGGTTCGGCTCTGTACAATGTCACATAACACATGGCACGATGGGCGCGCCGGACACCGTCCCAGGGAGGGCCCATGACAGACCGCGAAAAGCCATGGCACGGCGTGCTGGTGGCGACCGCGCTTCCGTTCCGGGAAGCCGCGAACGGCACGTTGGCACCGGACTTCGATACCTACAGTGAGCACGTCTCCTGGCTGGCGGCGAACGGCTGCCACGGCGTGACCCCGAACGGTTCCCTCGGCGAGTACCAGACGTTGACGCCGGAAGAACGCTCACGGGTGGTCCAGGTCGCGGTCGCCGCGGCGCCGGAGGGTTTCTCGGTGATGCCGGGTGTCGCGGCGTACGGGGCCGTGGAGGCGCGGCGCTGGGCCGAGGACGCGGCCGAGGCGGGCTGCTCCGCGGTGATGTTGTTGCCGCCCAACGCCTTTCGCGCGGACGACCGGTCGGTGGTGGCGCACTACCGGGAGGTCGCCAAGGCCGGATTGCCGATCGTGGCCTACAACAACCCGTTCGACACCAAGGTCGATCTCGTGCCCGAGCTGCTGGCCCAGCTGTACCACGAGGGCTTGATCGCGGGCGTGAAAGAGTTTTCCGGCGATGTCCGGCGCGCTTACCAGATCGCTGAGCTGGCGCCCGGGCTCGACGTGCTGTGCGGGGCCGACGACGTGGCGCTCGAACTGGCCACCGGCGGTGCGGTCGGCTGGGTTTCCGGGTACCCGAACGCGCTCCCGAAGGCGTCCATCGACCTGTGGGCAGCTGCGACGGCGGGTGACCTCGCCACTGCCTTGCCGCTCTACCGGTTGCTGCATCCGTTGCTGCGCTGGGATTCGAAGACCGAGTTCGTCCAGGCGATCAAGCTGAGCATGGATCTGGCCGGCCGGTACGGTGGGCCGTGCCGGCCGCCACGGGTGCCGTTGACCGCGGAGCAGGACAAGCTGGTGCGGGAGGCGACCATCCGGGCCCTCGAGGAAGGACTTTCCTAGACCATGCGGGCGAAACGGGTGTTCCACGCGGTCGATTCGCACACCGAGGGGATGCCCACCCGGGTGATCACCGGCGGGGTGGGCATGCTGCCCGGGGCGAGCATGGCCGAGCGGCGGCTGTACTTCATGAAGCATCTCGACCACCTGCGCACCCTGCTGATGGAGGAGCCCCGCGGGCATTCCGCGATGAGCGGCGCGATCCTGCAGCCGCCCACCCGTCCGGACGCCGACTGGGGCGTGCTGTTCATCGAGGTCTCCGGCTGCCTGCCGATGTGCGGGCACGGGACCATCGGCGTCGCCACGGTGCTGGTGGAGACCGGCATGGTGGAGGTTCGCGAGCCGGTCACCGAGATCCGATTGGACACCCCGGCCGGGCTGGTGCTCGCGCGGGTCGAGGTCGAGGACGGGGTGGCCCGGTCGGTGACGCTGCGCAACGTGGCCTCCTTCGCGGTCGGGCTGGATCGCGAGGTGGCCGTGCCCGGGCTCGGCACGGTGCGCTACGACCTCGCCTTCGGCGGGAACTTCTACGCCATTGTGGAGCTTGAACAGCTCGGGATCCCGTTCGACCGCGGGGAAAAGCAGCGGATGCTGACTGCCGCACTGTCCATTATGGATGCGGCGACCGAGCAGGACCGGCCGGTGCACCCGGAGGACCCGGAGATCGCCGGCTGCCACCACGTGTACCTCGCCGCCCCGGGGTCCACCGCCCGGCATTCCCGGCACGCGATGGCCATCCACCCCGGCTGGTTCGACCGGTCGCCGTGCGGCACCGGCACCAGCGCGCGGATGGCGCAGCTGCACGCGCGCGGGGAACTTCCGCTGCGGACGGATTTCCGCAACGAGTCGTTCCTCGGCACCGCGTTCACCGGCCGGTTGCTGGAGGAGACCACCGTGGCGGGCCGCCCCGCGGTGGTGCCCGCCATCACCGGACGCGCCTGGCTGACCGGGACCGCGCAGTACTTCCTTGATCCCGAAGACCCGTTCCCCGCAGGATTCCGGCTGTGAAGCTCCTCGATGCCGAACCGACGGTGGACCTGGCCATCGACGCCCTGCGCGCGGCGTTGCTCGGCGGACTCGACCCGGACGCCGATCCGGCCCGGTCGGTGGTCGGGGTACCGGCCGGGCAGCTGCTGCTCATGCCCGCCTCATGGGCCGGGTTCACCGGGGTCAAGGTGGCCTCGGTCGCGCCGGGCAACCCGGCCCGGGGGCTGCCCCGCATCCAGGGGCATTACCTGCTGCTCGACGGTGCGACGCTGAGCCCGCTGGCGCTGCTGGACGGGGTCGCGATCACGTCGGTGCGCACCGCGGCGGTGTCCGCCGTCGCGGCCGGAGCGCTGGCCGAACCCGACGCCTCCCGGCTCGTGGTCTTCGGCACCGGCCCGCAGGCGCACAGTCACGTCGCCGCGTTGCGCGCCGTGCGGCCGGTGCGGGAACTGGTCGTGGTCGGCCGGGATCCGGCGCGGACGCAGGACTTCGCGGACAAGTACGGCGAGCTGTCCGCTCGGGCCGGCACGCCCGCCGACGTCGCCGACGCCGATCTCGTCGCCTGCTGCACCACTGCGCGGACCCCGTTGTTCGACGGCGCGCTGCTGCCGGAACACGCCACGGTCGTCGCCGTCGGTTCGCACGAACCGGATGCCCGCGAGGTCGACGACACCACGGCCCGGCGTGCCACGGTGGTCGTCGAGACGACCGCCGCCGCGCTGCGGGAGGCCGGTGACGTGGTGCAGGCCGTGCGATCCGGGGCGCTCGCCGAGCCGGATCTGGTCCCGCTCGCCGAACTGGTCCGCGGGCGGGCGCACGCGACGGGCGGTCCCCGGTTGTTCAAGAGCGTGGGGATGGCGTGGGAGGATCTCGTGGTCGCCGCGGCCACCTACCAGGCCGCGCTCGGGGAGGGATCGTGACCGAGGAACAGCCGCCGCTGGTCCTGCCGTCGTTCGGGGTGCCGCGCAACCTCCGCGAGCGGATCACCGAGACGCTGCGCGCGGCGGTGATCTCCGGCGAGCTGCGGCCCGGGGCGGTGCACTCCGCGCCGCACCTGGCCGCGCAGTTCGGCGTTTCGGCCACCCCGGTCCGCGAGGCCATGCTCGACCTGGTCAAGGAAGGCCTGGTGGACACGGTGCGCAACAAGGGTTTCCGGGTCACCGAACCGTCCGAAAAGGACCTGGACGACCTCAGCGAGCTGCGTGCGCTGATCGAGGTGCCCACGGTCCGCAGGCTCGCCGAGACCGGGGTGGACCCGCAGGTGCTGGCCCGGCTGCGCCCGCTGGCCGCCGGGATCGAACGCGCGGCCGTCGAGCACGACCTGATCGCGCATGTCGCCACGGACATGCAGTTCCACCTGATGCTGCTGGCCGAGGCGGGCAATCCGCAGCTGGTCGAGGTGGTCCGCTCGCTGCGTGCCCGGTCCCGGATCTACGGACTGCGCCGGCTGGCCGAGCGTTCGGAGCTGGTGCCCTCCTCTGCCGAGCATGCCCAGCTGCTGGACCTGCTGGAAGCCCGCGACGCGGACGGTGCGGAGGCCCTGATGGATCGCCACATCCGGCATGTGCGCGGGATCTGGGCGGGATAACGTGATCCCCTCCGGCGACGAGGGGAGACCAGGATGAGCGGAACCGATCCGGCGGAAGTGTTCGACGCGATCGGCGCGGACTACGAGGCGGCGTTCGGCCTGCGGCCGGTGGCCGAACGCGCGGTGCGGGGCCTGCTGGCGGCGCTGCCGGCCGGTGCGCGCGTGCTCGACCTGGGCAGTGGTACCGGCCGCCCGGTCGCCGCGGACCTCGCCGCGGCGGGTCACCGGGTGACCGGCCTCGACGTATCCGGGGAGATGGTCCGGATCGCCCGCGCCCAGGTCCCGGACGCCGAGTTCGTGCAAGCGGACGTGCGGTACTGGGAGACCGGCCCGGAGAGCTGGGACGCGGTCTGCGCGTTCTTCTCGTTCCTGCAGATGTCCCGCGCGGACACCGAAGCGGTGCTGGCTCGCGTCGCGGGCTGGCTGGCACCCGGCGGGCTTCTGGCCTTGGCGACCGTTCCGGCCGACGTCGAAGATCTGCCGATCGAGTTCCTCGGCCACCGCATGGTCGTGACGAGCTACTCCGCCGAGGCGCTGGCGGACCGGGTTCGCGTGGCCGGGTTCGAGGTGCTCGAGACGCACCGGGAGACCTTCGCGCCGGACAAGCCGGGTGCCGAGCCGGAGGAGCACCTGCTGATCAGCGCGCGCAAACCCGGCTGAGCCGGGCGCTGCCTCTGGCCCTGCCCCACGGCGCCTCTCCGCTTCCGCGAGCCCAGGCTGTGAAGGGTCCCTTCACAGACTCAGAGTCCGTGAAGGGCCCCTTCACAGACCTTGGCCGACCGCAGACGGTGGCAGCCGGGGTGCGGCCGTCGTCCAGCATCGGCAGAGTGTCCTTTATGGACAGTTCGGGTCAGGCGGGTGGGGCCACCACCGGCGTCCTTACTGCTGCTGTCCGTCGCCGAATTGCTGTTCCTGGCCACCGGGTTGCGGACCACCGGGCTGCTGCCCGGCCTCGGGTTGCCCGCCGCCTTCGGGCTGGTCCCCGCCGCCGAAGTGCTCCTTCAGTTTGTCCGCACCCTGGCGGATCTGGTCGCCGTGGCCGCCGCCGGTCTTCTCGTCGGCGAAATCGGCGGCCTTGTCGATGCCCTCGCCGGTCTTGTCCTTGTTGCCGCCCGTGAATTCCTGGAGTTTTTCCTTGGCCTGGTCGAAAAAGCTCATGTCGCACTCCTTTGCCGAGTCGTGCCCCTCGCGGTCTGGATACCAGCCGGGTACCCCCGGGGCACGGTGGCCAGACGCCGGGGTCCCCGATTCGGGTGAGGGGTGCCGTGGTCCGGGCCGGACACGCCCCACCTGTGGGTTACCCGGCCGGAAGGCCGGCTGCGGCCCGTTCTCGGTTAGCGTGGGCGGGTATCCGACGCTGAGCACGAGGAGGACACGTGGCGGGACCGCTGGACGGGCTGAAGGTCGTGGAGCTGGCGGGGCTCGGACCGGCCCCGCACGCGTGCCTGGTGCTCGCCGACCTCGGGGCGGACGTCGTGCGGGTGGAACGCCCGTCCGGATCGCTCAACCTCACCGGCGACCGGCCCGACCCGATGCTGCGTGGGCGCCGTTCGGTGGCGGTGGACCTGAAGGCACCCGAGGGCCGCGACCTCGTGCTCCGGCTGGCGGGCAAGGCGGACGTGCTCATCGAAGGGCTGCGGCCGGGCGTCGTCGAGCGGCTCGGGGTCGGGCCCGAAGAGTGCCGGGAGCGCAACCCGCGCCTGGTCTACGGCCGGATGACCGGCTGGGGTCAGCACGGGCCGCTGGCGCAGCGGGCCGGGCACGACATCAACTACCTCGGTCTCACCGGCGTATTGCACGCGATCGGTCGTGCGGGGGAGCGGCCGGTGCCGCCGCTGAACCTCGTCGGTGACTTCGGCGGCGGTTCGATGTTCCTGCTCACCGGGGTGCTCTCGGCGTTGTGGGAACGGGAGCGCACCGGCCTGGGCCAGGTCGTCGACGCGGCGATGGTGGACGGCGCGGGCGTGCTGGCGCAGATGTTCTGGGCGTTGCGCGGGGTCGGCTTGTGGTCCGACGAACGCGGGACCAACCTTCTCGACGGCGGCGCTCCGTTCTACGACACCTACGTCTGCGCAGACGGTCGTTACGTCGCGGTCGGTGCGCTGGAGCCGCAGTTCTACACCGCACTGCTGGCTGGGCTCGACCTCACCGACGCAGGGCTCCCCGCGCAGCTGGACCGCGAAGGCTGGCCCGCGGTGCGCGCGGTCTTCACGCGCGCCTTCCTCTCCCGGACCCGCGACGAATGGGCCGCCCACTTCGCCGATGTCGACGCCTGTGTCACGCCGGTGCTCGCGCCGGACGAGGTCGCTGCGCACCCGCACATCGCGGCTCGTTCCGGGCTGATCGAGCTGGACGGCGTCGTCCAGCCCGCCCCGGCGCCGCGGTTTTCCCGCACCCCGGCGGACATTCCGTCTCCGCCGCCGGTCCCGGGTGGCGATCTCGCCGCGGTGCTGGCCGGCTGGGCGCTCTGATCAGCCGTACAGGCGCACGGGCAGGGTGAGGGTGCCCGTTGGTGATGAAGGACGGCAGCAGGGGCAATTCCCCGGCCGGGCAGGCCAGTGTCAGCTCCGGGAACCGGGCGAACAGCGCGGGCAACGCGATCTCCGCCTCCATCCGGGCCAGCGGAGCCCCGATGCGGTAGTGCACGCCGTGCCCGAAGGCCAGTGGTGTCTTGTCCTGCCGGGCCAAGTCGAACAGGCTCGCGTCCGGGCCGTAGTGCTGCTCGTCGCGTCCGGCCTGAGCCAGCGACGCGATGATCGGGTCACCAGCGCGGAAGGGCGGGACGGCGTGATCCATCGGCACTCCTCGCGGACCCGAACCTGAGCGCGCCGTCCGACGTCGTGATGAACCGTGGCTGTCCGGGGCGCGAAGTCGCCTGTTTCCGGGGATGGTCACGCAGGATCGATTCAGTCGGGCAAGCGCAGGATCGATTCAGCAAAGCTCTGCTAGCCTCGCTGCGAATGTGCGGCTCACCGTGGTGCCGCCTGCTGCCGCAGTGCCCACGGTCCGTTTCACAGAGCGCTCCGGCCGAATCTCCCGAGGAGCGCAATGACAAGCATCGTCCTGGTCAAGGGCCGCGAAGTGCTCGACAGCCGCGGTAACCCGACGGTCGAGGTGGACGTGGTCCTGGCGGATGGGTCGACCGGCCGGGCGGCCGTGCCCTCGGGTGCTTCGACCGGTACCCGCGAAGCGGTGGAGCTGCGGGACGGGGACCGGCGGAGATACCACGGCAAGGGCGTGCGCAAGGCGGTCGAAGCCGTCAACGGCGCACTCGCCGAGGCGGTCACCGGGCTCGACGCCGAGGCGCAGGGCGACGTGGACCGGGCGATGATCCAGCTCGACGGCACCCCGAACAAGGCGCGGCTGGGCGCGAACGCGACGCTCGGCGTCTCCCTCGCGGTCGCGAAGGCGGCCGCCGCGGCGGGTTCCCTGCCGCTGTACCGCTATCTCGGCGGCGTCTATGCGCACCTGCTGCCGATGCCGATGATGAACATCGTCAACGGCGGCGCGCACGCGGACAACCCGATCGACTTCCAGGAGTTCATGATCGGCCCGGTCGGCGCCTCGACGTTCGCCGAGGCCGTGCGGATGGGCTCGGAGGTCTTCCACACCCTGCGCGCCTCGCTGCGCGAGGCCGGGCACAACACGAACGTCGGCGACGAGGGCGGATTCGCCCCGCACCTCGGCTCGGCCGACGAGGCGCTGGAGTTCGTGGTCCGCGCGATCGAGGAGACCGGGTACACCCCTGGCGAGGACATCGCGCTGCTGCTGGACCCGGCGGCCTCGGAGTTCTACCGCGACGGCGTGTACGACTACACCGGCGAAGGCCGCAAGCGCAGCGTGGAGGAGCACGTCGCCTACCTGACCGAGCTGACCACGCGGTTCCCGATCGTGTCCATTGAGGACGGTCTGGCGCAGGACGACTACCCCGGCTGGAAGCAGCTGACCGACGGCATCGGCGACCGCGTGCAGCTCGTCGGCGACGATCTGTTCTGCACCAACGTGGACATCCTGCGCGACGGGATCGAACGCGGGATCGCGAACTCGATCCTGATCAAGGTCAACCAGATCGGCACGCTCACCGAGACGCTCGCCGCGGTGGACACCGCGCACAAGGCGGGCTACTCCGCGGTGCTCTCGCACCGCTCGGGCGAGACCGAGGACACCACGATCGCCGATCTCGCGGTGGCCACCGGATGCGGGCAGATCAAGACCGGCTCGTTGTCCCGCTCCGACCGCACGGCGAAGTACAACCAGCTGCTGCGCATCGAGGAGGAACTGGGTACCGAGGCTCGTTACGCGGGCCGGGACACCTTGCCGCGTCAGTGATCCACCGTGGCGGCCCGGGCCGGCCGGGCCGCCACCTTCGGGTCACCGGCGCAGCCTCGCGACGAGGGCCGCGGCCGCCGTGCAAGCGGCGCTGACCCACAGTGCCGCCTTCGCATCGGTGGCGGCACCGGACAGCAGGACCGTCGCCCGCGGCAGCCTCGCCGCGGGGACAGCCGCTGTGGGCATCGTCGCCGACCAACCGCTGCCGACCAACCGCTGCCGACCAACCGCTGCCGACCAACCGCTGCCGACCCCAACCGCTGCCGACCCCAACCGCTGCCGACCAACCGCGGTACACCGCCGTTCCCGGCCATGGACCGCACCGGGCGCACGCCGCACCGAGCAGCGTCGGGTCCCGTCAGTCCGCCGCCCGGCGGGAAGCCCGGGCGGCTGGCGTTGTTCCGCCTCCGGGGAAGTCATGCCGCCGGCCTACCCGGCTCCCGGCGTCCTCCGCGCGCGATCACCCGGAAAGACGCGATGACCCGGAAAGGCCGGCGTGCGCCGCGATGTCGTCGGCGAAGGCCGTGACCCTCGTGTAGACCCCGGGTTTGCCGGGCTTTCCGCAGCCGTCGCCGTAGGAGACCAAGCCGATCAGGGTGTCGCCGACGACCAGGGGGCCGCCGGAGTCGCCTTGGCAGGCGTCGGCCCCGCCTTCCGGGTAGCCGGCGCACAGCATGCTCGCCGGGTTGAAGTCGGAGTAGCCCTCGTGGCAGGTGGCATTTTCGGCGACCGGGACCCCAACGGAGCGCAGGGAGTTGGAACGCTCGCCGCCCGAGGCGAGGCGGCCCCAGCCGAGGACGGTCGCCTGGGTGCCCGCGGGGTGCTCGGCGGGATCGCGGGCCAGATCGACCGGGGAATAGGGCAGGCGCCCGCGGACGGTGAGCACCGCGACGTCGGAACCTTCTTGCACCGTCCGGAAATCCGGATGCCGCCAGCCCTGCGTGACGCCGAGTACGACCCCGCCCGGCTCCCGCTTGTCCTCCCGCCCGGCGACCACCCTGGTCTCGCTCGCGGGCACGTCCGCGAGGCAGTGCGCGGCGGTGGCGACCGCGGTCGGGCTGACGATCACGCCGCCGCAGTATTGGGTGCCCTGGTTGTCGATCAGGTACACCGCATAGGGATGCGCGGCGAGGGAAGCCCTGGCCCCGCCCGCGATCTCCGGCTGGGCGGAGGCGGACGGGCAGAACGCGGTGAGCACGGCCGTCGCGAGGACTCCCGCGGCGAGCGGCGCGAACCGTGATGACATCGGGGTTCCCCTCGTCGGCGGGCCGGGATCGCAGTCACTTTAGCCGCCCGGCGGCCGGGTGAAGATCACCGAACCGGGTGGAACCGGAGGAGGCCGCGGCCGGTAGGGCCGACGGCGGGATGGGGGGCGGCGGGGCGGAGACCCGCCGGTCTCGCGGGAGTCCGCTTTGCCCGGTCCTGGCGGTGGCGTCAAGTCCGCAATGGACAGACGAAGGGGAGACTCGTCCGCTGTCACTGTCCCTTCGCCGAAGCGCGATTCCCGGGCGCGACCGGTTCCGTGATCCCGCCTGAACCGAACGATCCGGCCGTGCGGGAGCAGGGGTGGCGTGGCTCTCAGTGCCGGGAACGGAACGACTTGGACCAGCTAGGTTGCCGGAGCAGACTTGCCCGGCGAGGAGGGGCCTTGACCACTACGACGTTCTCCGTGGTGACCGGTGTCAAACAGCGTACGGCCGGCACGTTCGAAGTCGATCTCAGTGCGGCGTGGACGGTCGGCGGGCGGCCGAACGGCGGCTACCTGCTCGCGACGATCGCGCGGGCGGCAGGGGTCGTCGCCGGGCAGCCGGACGTGCTCGCGGCGAGTGCGCACTACCTGCGGTCGCCCTCGCCCGGACCGGCCGAAGTGGTGATCGAGCCGATGCGCAGCGGGCGCACCGTCAGCCAGGTGCGCGGCCGCCTCGAACGGGACGGCGTGGCACAGGCCGAGGCCCTGTTCACCTTCGGCTCGCTCAGCGCGGACACGCCGTACTGGCAGGACGGCCTGCCGGATCCGCGGCTTGAGGTGCCCGGCGGGGAACGGGTGCCGTCGGAGGGGCCGGGCGGGATCCCGGTGGCGATCATGGACGAGATCGATCTCCGGACCGACCAGCCGGTGGGCCGGGTGCACACCGGCCGCGGCGAAATCCGGGGCTGGCTCGGCCTGCCCGCGGACGAACCGTTCGATCCGATCAGCCTGCTGTTCGCCATCGACGCGCTGCCGCCGGCCACCCTGGACATCACGAACACGGGCTGGGTGCCGACGCTCGAACTGACCGCCTACGTGCGGGCCCGCCCGGCCCCCGGCCCGGTGCGCGTCCTGCACCGCGCGCACCTGATCGGCGGCGGCCGGGTCGACGAGTCTTGCCACGTGTGGGACCGCACCGGCAAGCTGGTCGCCCAGGCCACGCAGCTGGCCGGGATCCGGCTCGGCTGACCGGTTCCCCGGCAGGCGGCGGATTCGACGTGGGCAGCCGGTGCCTCCGAAAAGGTCGCCGCAGCGTGGCATGACGGTCGTGCCGATGATCAGGTCGGCGCGAGTGTGATTCCGACGGTCCTGCGTCGCCACGCGGAGACGGTGGTCCGGACGTAGGAACCGGCCAGGGTGTCGGCAAAGTCGGTGTGCAGGGCCCTGCGCCGACCGTGGAGGTCCGTGAAGGGCCCCTTCACGGACCCGAAACCGGTCCGGCGCACACACCGCGAGGTGGTCGCGTATCTCGAACACCTCCGCATCGCCTGCTGCCGGGCGTGATCGACGAAGAGGGCAGGCGCCGTCGATGATGACGCGGCAGCCAGGGCTCTCTCTGCTGATCACGGGTCCTCGACCGACTTTGCCGGAACCCGGTAGGAACCGGTCTCGCGCGCTGTCTCAGGTTTCCTTCTCCGGCAACGGTTTCGTCGCCCGCAGGCGGGCGACGTCGGCGAGTGCGGCGAGCGCGGTGGCGATCGCGGGCTGCCTGCGGCTGCCGCGCCGGACGGCGGTCAGGACGTGCCGCGCCGGGGTCGGGTCCCCGCCGAGGGGGACGCGGGCGATCCGGTCGCCGGCCGGGATGCGGGCCAGGCGGGGGATGAGGGCGACGCCGAGGCCGGCGCCCACGAGGGCGGCGGCGGTGTCCCACTCCGAGGATTCGTGGGCGACCGAGGGGGTGAAACCCGCGTTGGCGCACGCGGTCAGCACGAGTCCGTGATGGGTCCGCCCCGGCCGGTCCATGATCCACGGTTCGCGCGCGGCCTCGCTGAGCAGCACGGAGCCGCGGCCCACGAGGGCGTGCTCGGCGGGGACCAGGAGATCGAGCGGATCCTCCAGCAGCGATTGCTGGTCGAACCGGGTGTCGGTGCGGGGCGGCAGCGCGGCGGTCGCCACGACGACGGCCAGATCGGCTTGCTGGGCCAGCAGCAGTTCGAAGCACTCCTCCGGATCGGCCTCGATGATCCGGACTGTACATTGTGGATGGACATCGCGGACTTTCGCGACCACGTAAGGCAAAAGCGCGGAAGCGGCGGTGGAGAACCCGCACAGCCGCAGCGACCTGATCTGGTCCGGATCGGTGTCGCCGAGTTCGCCGCGGATCTCTTCCCAGAGCGTGTACAGCTCGGCGGCGCGCGCCAGCAGCGTCTGGGCGGATTCGGTGAGCCGGACGCCACGGCCGTCCTGGGCCAGCAGCGGGACGCCGAGTTCCCCGGCCAGGGAGCGCAGCTGAGCCGACACCGCCGACGGCGAGAACTTCAGCGCTTCCGCGGCGGCGGTCACCGTGCCGCAGGCGGCAACCACGCGGAGCACGTTCAGCCGTCTATCGATCATGCGCTCATTGTGCATGGTCCTCTGCACCAACACGAGATTTTCCTGCTGCGGATCCCGGGCCACACTTCAAGAACACGTTCCCGGCGGTTCCGGAGCGTCCGCATCCGAGGAGGTAATCGTGACCGTATCGGCCGAACCGGCGAGCGACCGCTGCGCGACCGCCGGACTCGTGGCCCGCCGGAAGCGGGGGCGGGCGCTGGAGGCGCCGTTCTACACCGGCGAGGAATTCTTCGCCCTCGATCTGGCCGCGATCTTCGCCGCGCACTGGATCTTCGTGGCGACCGAGGCGGAGGTCCCCGAACCGGGTGACTACGTGACCGTCGACCTCGGGCGGTACTCCGTCATCCTGCTGCGTGACGACGACGAGCAGGTGCGCGCGTTCCACAACGTCTGCCGCCACCGTGGTGCCCGGATCCTGTCCGACGCCGCGGGATCGACCGGAAATCTGGTGTGCGGGTACCACCAATGGACGTACGCGACGGACGGCGCGTTGCTGCATGCGGGGCAGCAGGCTCCGGATTTCGAGAAGAGCTGCTGGGGTTTGAAACGGGTCGGACTGCGCTCCGTCGAAGGGCTGCTGTTCCTGTGCCTGGCCCCTGAACCGCCCGCCGATTTCGAGGAGGTCGCCGAGCAGGTTCGGCCCTATCTTGCCGCACACCGGCTGCGCCACACCAAGGTCGCCGCCCAGGTGGATCTGGTCGAGCACGCCAACTGGAAGCTGGTGATGGAGAACAACCGCGAGTGCTACCACTGCGAGGCCGGGCATCCCGAGCTGACGTGCACATTCTTTCCGACCTACGGGTACCGGCCGGACGAGATCCCGGACCGGCTGCTGCCCGCGCACCGCCGCTATCTCGACGCTTCGGCCGAGCTGGCGCGCGAGTGCGATCGGCGCGGCATGCCGTACGAGCCGATCGAGGAACTTTCCGGCCGTCCCACGGCGTTCCGGGTGCAGCGCGAGGCCCTGGACGGCGCCGGTGAGTCCTACACCCGCGACGGCCGCGCCGCCTCGCGCAAGCTGCTCGGCGAGCTGGACACGCCCCGGCTGGGCCGGTTGTCCGTGCACTATCAGCCCAATTCGTGGTTCCACTTCCTCGGCGACCACGCCGTCACGTTCTCCGTGCTGCCGCTCGCGGTGGATCGGACCCTCGTCCGCACGACCTGGCTGGTGCATGCCGACGCCGTCGAAGGAACCGACTACGACTTGGAAACGCTCACCGACGTCTGGCGCCGGACGAACGCCCAGGACGGCGCGCTGGTCGCCCGGGCGCAGGCCGGTGTCCGCGATCCGGCCTACGAACCCGGGCCGTACGCGCCGACCGAGAGCCATGTGGAGGAATTCGTCACCTGGTACATCGAGCGCCTGAAGGAGCACCAGAACCGATGACCTCGCCCACTGTCGCGCCGGAGATCAGCCCGGCCGAAGCCCCGGACGAACAGCTCACCTGCACCGAGATCGTCGATGTCACCCACGACGTCAAGACGTTCGTCTTCGAGCCCGCCGTAGCGGCGCTGTCCTTCCAGCCCGGCCAGTTCCTGACGTTCCGTTTCCTCCTCGAAGGCGAGCGAGTGGAACGCTGCTACACGATCTCGTCCCCGTCGACCCGTCCGGAACGGCCGGCGATCACGGTCAAGCGTGTTCCCGGCGGCGTGGTCTCGAACTGGCTGCACGACCACCTGCGACCGGGTGACGTGCTCGGTGCGTCCGGCCCGTTCGGGCAGTTCAGCTTCGCGCAGCACGCCGCGGACAAGTACCTGTTCCTGACCGCGGGCAGCGGGATCACCCCGGCGATGTCCATGGTGCGCACCCTGCGCGAGACCGGCGATCCGGCCGGCGTCGTGTTCCTGCATTCCGCACGGACGCCCGGCGACATCGTTTTCCGCGCCGAACTCGAAGCCCTGGCCGAGGAACCCGGTGTTTCGGTCGTCATCCTGTGTGGGCGCGATTCCCCGGGTGAGCAGTGGCGTGGTCACCGTGGCCGGCTCACCCTGCCGGTGCTGGCGGCAGCGGCGCCGGATCTGGCGGGCCGGGAGATCTTCACCTGCGGGCCGCCGCCGTACCTGGCCGCGGTGCGGGAACTGCTCGTCCAGGCCGGTGCCGAACCGGGCCGTTGTCACGTGGAGTCTTTCGTGTTCGGCGCGGCCGCTCCGGCCATTCCGGCGCAGACGGGCCCGGCACACCGCGTCGAATTCCGGCGCAGCGGCCGGGTGATCGAGTGCGATCCGGGCACGACCGTGCTGGCCGCGGCAGCGAGTGCGGGGCTGACCCTGCCCTCCTCATGCGGGGAAGGCGTGTGCGGCACCTGCAAGCTCACCCTCCTCGGCGGCCGGGTGGATCTCCGCCACGCCGGCGGGATCCGGCCGCGGGAAATCGCCGCGGGTCGGATCCTCGCCTGCTGCGCCACCCCCGTCGAGGACCTGACGATCGATGCCTGACCCGAGCCCCTTGGAGCTGCGATGACCGTCCCGGACCCGCTGATGAGCTCGTTCACCCTCAAGGGGCTGACCCTGCGCAACCGCATCGTCAGCACCTCGCACGAGCCCGCCTACAGCGAGGACGGGCTGCCCGGGGACCGATACCGGGCCTATCACGTGGAAAAGGCGCGGGGCGGAGCGGGGCTGACCATGATCGGCGGCAGCGCGCTGGTCAGCCGCGACAGCACGCCCGCGTTCGGCAACCTCCAGCTCTGGAAGGACGAAGCGGAGCCACTGCTGCGCCGCCTGGCCGACGAAGTGCACGAACACGGCGCCGCGGTGATGACCCAGCTGACCCATCTGGGCCACCGGACGAGCAACTACGCGGGGGAGTGGCTCTCCGCGGTCTCGGTCGGCGCCGTCCGCGAACCCGCGCACCGGGCGTTCGCCAAGGCGGCGGAACAGTGGGATCTCGATCGGGTGCGCCAGGATTTCGTGGACGTCGCCCAGCGGTGCCGGGCGGCCGGTCTGGACGGCATCGAGCTGATGGCCTACGGGCATTTCCTGGACGCGTTCTGGACCCCGTTCTGGAACGCCAGGGACGACGAGTATGGGGGTTCATACGAGAACCGGATGCGCTATCCCCTGGAGGTGATCCGTGCGGTCCGGGCGGCGGTGGGGCCGGATTTCGTGGTCGGGGTGCGGATGAGCTTCGACGAACAGCGTCCCGGGGGCGTCGAGCCGGACGAGGCGCTGCGCATCGCGGGGGACCTGACCGAGGCCGGGATCGACTTCTTCAGCCTGATCCGGGGCTCGATCGGCACCGACGCCGAACTCGGCCGGGTGATCCCGCCGATGCACACCCCGGCCGCGCCGCACCTGGAATTCGCCGGGCAGATCAAGCGGAAGCTCGCCGTGCCGGTGATGCACGCGGCGCGCATCGCGGACGTGGAGACCGCGCGGTACGCGATCGCCGAAGGACTGCTCGATCTCGTCGGCATGACCCGCGCGCTGATCGCCGATCCCGAGCTGCCCGCCAAGGTCCGGCAGGGGCAAACCGCCCGGATCCGCCCCTGCGTCGGCGCGGGCATGTGCATCGACGGCATCTACCAGTCCGGTGCCGCGTACTGCATCCACAACCCGTCGACCGGGCGTGAACTCGAACTGCCCCATCGCATCGACCGTGCCACGGTCGTTCAGCGCGTCGCCGTCATCGGTGCGGGTCCCGCGGGGTTGGAGGCCGCCCGGGTGCTGGCCGAGCGTGGCCACGAAGCCCGGCTCTACGAGGCGGGCGACCAGGTCGGCGGGCAACTGCTGCTGGCTTCCCGATCGCCTCGCCGCCGCGATCTTCGCGGCATCGTCGACTGGCGGCTGGACGAACTCGCCCGCCTCGGGGTCCCGATCTCGCTCAACACCTACGTCGAGGCGGCCACGCTGCGGGACGAGGATTGGGACGTCGTCATCGTCGCCACCGGCGGCACCCCGGCCGCGCCCCGCGTGCCTGGTGCGGACCTGGTGCTCGACACCTGGGACGTGCTGGGCGGGACACACCGTCCGCAAGGCCGGGTGATGGTCTACGACGATCACGGCGGCAACCAGGCACTGGACGCGGCGGAAGCGCTGATCCGCGGCGGCGCGCGGGTCGAGATCGTCACTCCGGAGCGGTCGGTCTCGCCGGACGTCGGGGCGATCACAGCGTCCACCTACTTCACTGCGCTGGCCGAAGCGGCGGTGCCGATCACCGTGCTGCGGCGGCTGCACGGAGTCCGCCGCGCCGAGGGCGGCCTGGCGGTGGAACTCGGCGTGGACGGTACTGAATTCCGCGAGTACCGCAGCGTCGACTGGGTGGTCGCGGAGATGGGCACCGACCCGGTCCGGGAGGTCTACGACGAGCTGACCGGCCGGTCGGTGAACCTGGGCGCCGTGGACCTCGGCGGGCTGCTCGCCTTGCAGGCCCAGTCGGTGGTGCGGAACCCGGAGGGTGCCTGGCGGCTCTTCCGGATCGGCGACGCCGTGGCGAGCCGGAACGTCCACGCGGCGATGCTGGACGCGGCGCGCCTCTGCCGGGCCATCTGAAGACCCGTCCTGAGTCCTTAAAGGACAGACGGCGATCAGCCGAGCGCGGCCGGCTGCCGGGTGCCGATCAGCCGGTACCCGGTCCGTCCGGAGAACTCCGCGGTGAGCGCGAACCGGTCCCCGCGGACCAGGGTGTGGCGCCATTCCACCGGGGTGCCGCCGCTGGTGCCGAGGCGGCAGATGGAGAACGCGGCCGACGCGGGGTCGCAGCCGAGCAGGGCGCGTTCGGCGGGGCTGGGCACGATCGCGCGGATCTGTTCTTCGCCGTGGTCCAGCCGGATCCCCGCACGGCGGTGCAGCTCGCCGTACAGGCTGGTGCGCTGGAAATCGGCGTCCAGCAGAGGACGGGCGATCGCCGCGGGCAGCCACACCCGGTCCACGGCGAGCGGATCGTTGCCGGCCAGTCGGAGCCGTTCCAGGTACAGCAGGGGAGTGGAGCCTTCCAGCGAAAGGCGTTCCGCCACCACGGCGTCCGCGCGGATGTCCAGCGTGCGCACGATGCTGTTCTGCGCCAGCCCGGCGGCTTCGACCGCGGCGAAGAGGCTGTAGAGCGCCCCGAGTGGCTGCACGATCTCGGCCGCTTCGGCGACCCGCGGCTGCCGTCCGCGTTCGGCGACGATGGTCCCGTCCGCGCGCAGTTCGCGCAGGGCCTGCCGGACGGTCTGGCGGCTGACGCCGTACTCCTCGGCCAGCGCCAGTTCCCCAGGGAAGGTGTGGTCGAACTCGCCCGCGCGGATCCGGTCGAGCAGCCGTTCCCGCAGCTGCCGCCACAGCGGCCGTCCGCCGTCGCGGTCCAGCCCGCCTTCGCTCATGGCACCTCCTCCGCCTGCGGGAACACTACCGTCCGACCCCGGTTGTCAAATGTACGTACATATCCTACGGTAAATGTACGTACATTGGAGGTGTCATGACGGCGGACGGGGCCGCGTTCGGCCGGGCGAGGATCGCCGCAGCGCCGGATTGGCTGGCGAAGCTCGGGGGAAAAGTTCCGGGGCTCGCGGTCGCCGTGCTGATCGCTGCGGTGGCGACAGCGGGCGGGAAACTCGTTCCGGTCGTCGGTGGGCCGGTGCTGGCGATCCTTCTGGGCGCGCTCGCTGGAGTTGCTGTGCCGGGCTTGCGCGCAGTGGGGCTCAGCCCCGGGTACGCCTTCGCGTCGCGGGCTGTGCTGCAGCTGTCGATCGTGGTCCTGGGTACGGGTTTGTCGTTGCAGCAGGTCGTTCAGGTCGGCGGGGAGTCGTTGCCGGTCATGCTCGGCACGCTCGCGGTCGCGCTCGGCGGTGCGTGGCTGCTCGGCCGTCTGCTCGGCGTACGCGGGGACACGCAGACGCTGATCGGGGTGGGCACCGGAATCTGCGGCGCGTCCGCGATCGCTGCGACGAGCGCCGTACTCAAGCCGAAGGAAGCCGACGTCGCGTACGCGCTGGGCACGATCTTTACCTTCAACGTGGCCGCAGTACTGCTCTTCCCGCCGCTGGGACACTTGATGGGGATGTCGTCGCATGCGTTCGGGCTGTGGGCCGGTACGGCGGTGAATGACACTTCGTCCGTCGTCGCGGCTTCGTACGCGTACGGCGGCGACGCCGGGTCGTACGGCATCGTCGTGAAGCTCACGCGGACACTCACGCTGATCCCGATCGTCCTCGTACTCGCTCTCCTCGCAGCGCGCCGCGACGCGCGGTCCGGCCGGATGTCGTTGCGTACCTTGCCCTGGCACCGGCTGGTGCCGCCGTTCCTGATCGGTTTCCTCGTCGCCGCCGGGCTGGACAGCGCCGGGCTGATCCCCGCTTCGTGGCACGAACCGCTGTCGACCGCGGGGACGTTCATGATCACCACGGCGCTGGCCGGGATCGGGCTTTCCCTCAAGCCCGCCGATCTGCGTGCCGCCGGGCACCGGCCGTTGCTGATGGGCGCGCTGCTGTGGGTCGCGGTCGCCGCTTCGAGCCTCGGCCTGCAGGCGCTGACCGGCGCACTCTGATCAGCGGACGCGCGGGTTGCGCTTGCGCCGGCGGCGAGCCGACAACGCCGACACCAGCCGGGGCAGCGCGCTCTGCCGGGTCACGAAGACGATCGGGGCATCGGGCTCCTCCGCCGGGGTGGCCGCGCGCTCGCGCAGGGCACGCAGACCCGCGGCGAACTCGGCCGGGTCACCGCCCACGTCGGGGTGATGTTCGCGCACGAATGCGCGGTAGGCCGCCCGATCCTCCTCGGACCAGGCCCGCCGGTCGTCCTCCATGCCCTGCCTCCCTCCCGGCCAGGATAAGGGCGCCTGCGGTTGACTCCGGAATGATCTGGGTAGTTCCGGGTTTGCCACCCCTATTCCAGGAGGACCGGCGATGGCCGATCATGCGCGGCACCCGGCCACCACGGCCGTGTTCGACGGCCCGGACATCGCGGGACCCGCCCGCACGACGCTCCGGGCGATGCTCTCGCACGTCGACGCCCCCCGCGTGGCCGACGCAGTGCTCCTGCTCGACGAACTGATCACCGACGCCGCCCGCGACGGCGCCGTCTGCCGCGGCCTGTGGCTCGGCCTGCTCGCCGGCCCGCCGCGGCTGCGCCTCGAAGTGACCCGCATCGAACCGGTCGCCCCCGCGGGCGAGCCGCGCTCACCCGGCCGCGGGCGGGGCCGGCTGCTGCTGGACGACCTGGCCTCCGAATGGTCCACGGTCACCGATGGAGCACGGGCGACGACCTGGGCGGAAGTGCGGCTGCCCGGCTGAGGTTCCGGCCGGTTCGTGCCGATTTTCGTCGGCCCCGGACGACCCCGGGCTCACCCCTCCCGCGTCAGCCCGGTCAGATGCGCACGCAGCACGGCCAGGCACTCCGCACCCGTGGTCACCTCCGGCTGCAGGATCGCGCGGAAGACGAGCCCGTCCAGCAGTGCGGCCAGCCGTGGCGCCTCCACCTCCGGGTCTCCGGGGGCGAACGTGCCGGTGCCGGCCAGTGCGTCGAGGATGCGCCGGGCCAGGGTCACGGTGCCGCGGATGGTTTCCGCGGCCAGGTCGGCCAGGCCGGGATCCGCGCGCGCGGCGATCAGGAATTCCACCAGCACCGTCGCTTCGGAGCGGCGCCGTTCGTCGAGCGGGAGGAGTTCGGCGAAGAAGTCCGTGAGCCGGTCGACGATCTCCGCGCCGGGCAGCCCGGCCATGGGGGGCATCGCTTCCCGGTGGGCGAGCAGCCGGGCCGACACCCGGTCGATGGTGGCCTGCATCGCGAACCGCAGCAGGGCGTGCTGGCTGTCGAAATAGTGCCGCACCGAGCCGATGTTCAGCTCGGCCTCCGTGGCCACGGCGCGCAGCGACACCGCGTTCAGTCCGTCTCGCGCGGCCAGCCGCAGCACCGCGTCCGCGATGTGCGCTCGCCGTTGTTCTCCGTCCACCACCTTGGGCACTGGACTTTTATAGCACACTCGTGATATTCAGGTTTGTATCACAGGCGTGACAGAAAGGGATGGTCATGGAGACGGTGCTGAACGTGCTGCTGATCCGGTTCGGGATCATCGCCGGGGCGGTCGTGGTGCTGGGGCTGGCCGTGTTCGCGGCGGTCGTCGCGCTGCGCCGGCGGGGAAAGGGCGAATGGGTGCGGGCCGGGGCGAAGACCGTCGCCCGTGCGATGGGCGAGCGTGGCGGCGGCCGCGTCGCCCGGGAAGCGGTGCGGTGGCTGGATGACGACCGCGGGCGGGATGCGCGGTGACCGGGGAAGGCGCGGAGATCCTGCGCCACCTGGTGACCGACCTGCTGCTCAAGGGGCTGATCGTGCTCGCCGCCGTGGCGCTGATGGTGCTCGGCGCGGTGCTGATCCGGCGGCGGTCCGGCCGGTGATCGTCCCTTGTGGACGGTTGGGTTCCGTGCTGCGGCGCCGTTCGTCGGCATCGCGGCATACGGATTCGCGACGGTCGTCGGGTGCGCGGGACGGACGGGCAGCGGGAGGATGATCAACAACGAGCCTGTCCGTCCGGAGGAGAACGATGAACTATCCCTGCGATCCCGAGATCGCCGCCGCGATTCCGCTGATTCCGCAGAGCGATCTGACCGATCTGCCCGCCGCGCGCGGGCGGATGGCGGAAATGTTCCAGGAAGAGCAGGCGGCCGTCGACGAGACCGGCGTGACGGCCGCTTCCGCGCCGGAGTCCACTGCGGACAGTCGCAACAACAGCCCCTTCGTCCGGTCAGTCTAGTGCTGTCCGGGAGCCCGATGAGTCGCATGTGGACGGTCGCCGCCGCGGTAGAGCTCGCCCAGCAGGGCCACCGCGGCGTGGGTGGCCGGATGCGGGTCCTCGCGGCGCCAGACGAGCCGGACCGGGACCTGCGGCGCGTCGCGCACCCGGCGGTAAACGATGCCGTCGCGCCGATATTGGGGCACGGTCCCGTGCGGGGTCACGCCGACGCACCGCCCGGTCGCGATGGCGGCCAGCCAGTCGTCGATGTCGTTGATGCGCTCGACCTCCGGGCGCGCGTCCGCCGGCCACAGATCCGTCGTCGTGGTCCCGGTGCGGGTGTCGATCACCAGTACCCGGGTCGCGATCTCGGCGAGGGTGACGCTGCGGCGGCGCGCCCACGGATCGTCCGCCGCCATCGCGCAGTAACGGTCCTCGCGGCCGACCGCGGCGCCGGAATACCGGCCCGGCGGCATCGGAGTGCGGAGCACGGCGAGGTCGCAGAGTCCTTCGGCCAGCCCGCCGGTCGCGCTGTTCGTCCGGATGAGGAGCAGCTCGATGTCCGGGTGCCCGGCCGCCCAGCGGCGCTGGAATTCGGCGGTGTGGCGGCCCATCGCCGACCACGGGTGCCCGATGCGCAGCCGGGTGTGCCCGGTGGTGGCTTCGCGGACCAGATCGTCGGCCTCGTCGAGCAGATGCCGGGCCCGCGCAAGGACCTGGACGCCCGCGGTGGTCGGGGTGAGGCTGCGGCTGGTGCGGTTGAGCAGCCGCACGCCGAGGGCCCGTTCCAGCGACGCCAGCGTGCGGGACACGGCGGCCTGTGAGACGCCGAGTTCGATCGCGGCGTCGGTGAACGTGCCCGCGTCCACGATCGCGACGAGGCACCGCAGCTGCCGCAGTTCCAGATCCATGCGTCCAGCGTATCGATGAGTCGGTCAATGCATTTTGCGCATGGATGATCGGGCGGCACGCTCGGCGCATGGCGACTACCGAGACGGCCGGGACCTCCCATGCCCGTGGTGCGGCGATGCTGCTCGGCGGCGCGCTCTCCAACCAGGTCGGAGCGGCCACGGCGGCGCTGGCGTTCCCGGTGCTCGGCCCGGCCGGGGTGGTGGCGGTCCGGCAGTGGGTGGCGGCCGTGGTGCTGCTCGCCGCCGGACGGCCGCGGCTGCGGACGTTCACCGCGGCCCAATGGCGGCCGGTGCTCGCGCTGGCGGCGGTGTTCGCCACGATGAACCTCGCGCTGTACGCCGCGATCGACCGGCTCGGCCTCGGACTGGCGATGACGCTGGAGTTCCTCGGCCCGCTGGCCCTCGCGCTGGCCGGCTCGCGGCGTCGGACGGACCTCGCGTGCGCGCTGCTCGCCGCGGCCGCGGTCGGCGTACTGACCCGGCCGGAGCCGAGCACCGACTACATCGGGATCGGGCTGGCGCTGCCGGCCGCCGGGTGCTGGGCCGGTTACATCCTGCTCAACCGCACGGTCGGCCGCCGGCTGCCCGGCGTGCAGGGCTCGGCAGCGGCGGCCGGTGCGTCCGGGCTCGTCTATCTGCCGGTGGGGATCTTCGTGTTCCTGCACCATCCGCTCTCCGCCGGGGCGCTCGGCGCGGCGGTACTCGCCGGGGTGCTGTCGTCGGCAGTGCCGTTCCTGGTGGACCTGCTGGCGCTGCGGCGCGTGCCGCCCCGGTTCTTCGGCGCGTTCATGAGCGTGCAGCCGGTGCTGGCCGCGCTGGTCGGCCTGGTTGTGCTGGGCCAGCGTCCGGACGCGCTGGCCTGGGTCGCGATGGGGGTGATCGTGGCGGTGAACGCCGTGGCCGTGCTCCGGCGGGGCTGAGTCCGGAATCCGGCGTGTCGGCCGATCGGCGCTGTCGCGGCCCCCGTACCGTCGGGGCACCGGAAGGAGGTGCGGCCGTGGTGCGGATCCCGGACCGGGAGTGGCCGGCGACGGTCGTCCCCGGCGACGCGCACGAACGCGCGCAGGCCACCGGCGTGCTCTTCCGCCGCCTCGGCTGGGTGACCGAACGGCTGACCCGCGACGAACGCGACGACGTCGAACGGCAGCTGGAATTCTGGTACGCCAACGGTTATTGCCCGGACGCGCTGCTGATCGCGGTGAGCGTGCTGCCCGGCGGCGAGCGGCAGCGGCCACGGACCGCGGGGGAGCGCCCCGGCGATTTCCTGCGTTCCCGGCTGAACGGCTGGTTCGACGACGGACCCGCCGCGGCGATGAACGAGGTGCGCGAGCCGCCGCGGCCGGGGCAGACTTTCGAGGCGTGGTTCGCCCAGCGTCGCAAACAGGCCCTTGACGAGGGCGGCTACCGGCGCCCGTCCCGGCTGACCGGGGCGGGGGAGCGGGCCCGCGCGCAGGCACGGGAGATCGCCGCCGCCCGCCGTCCGGATCCCGTGGCCCGGGTCCGCGAGAGCGAACGCCGTCGGGCCGCGGCGCTGGACAGCCTGCCCGCCACGCCGATCGTGACACCGCCGCCCGCGGCTCCCGCGACGCGAGCGACGCCCCGGATGGTGGCCTCCTTCGCCGGGCGGCAGGCGGTCGCCGCGCACTCCCCGGCCGTCCGGCGGATCGTGGCGCGGCTGCGCGAGGAGAAGCGCGGCCCGACACCCGCCGAACTGGCCGTGCTGCGCAACGCCGTCCGCGACGCCCACCACCACGCCGGGCTGGGCACCCTCGCCGCCGCGAGCGCCGAGGTGACCGACACCACCGCGGAACTGAGCCCGGAAGCCGGCCGGATCCACGCCCTGCTCGCCCACGCCACCGACGACCGCCTCCCGGTGGACGCGACGGTCCGTCTGCTGCTGGCCGGCCCGGGTCCGGAGGATCTCCCGGTGCCGTGAGCTCCGTGGTGGGCTGCGCTTCCGGCTGCGCTTCGGGTTTGAGCTTCGGTCTGAGGCTGTGAAGGGGCCCTTCACGGACTCAGAGTCCGTGAAGGGCCCCTTCACAGCCTGGGCGCGGCGCGGGCGAAGCCGGAGGGCGGCTCGAGGCGGCGGGTGTTCTGCCGGGGTTACCGGAGATTGGTGGGTTCCGGAGTGCCGGGTGCGAGGTCAGGTCCGGTGGTCTGGCCTGGCTGCCGTCGATCATCCGATGCGGTGAGCCCTGGCGTGTCGGACTCCTCGCCGCACGCCGCCCTCCCAGACTCACCCCGGTGACGAACACCGCCCTGGACGACGCCGGCCGCTGCCTGCTCTCGGTGGCGTGGAATATCCGCACCGGCGGCCCCAGGTCCGATCCGTACGCCGATGCCACCCGCACCCGGTTGCGCACCCTGTGCCGAACCCTGGGCCACGCGACCTGCCGGCACGCGGAGACCGGCGCCCCCGGCGATCACGTACCCGCGCTGCGGCTGGCCGATCTGGCCTACGAGATCGACATCCTGCTCATGCTCGTCGGTACTTCCCTGGTGCCGTCCCCGCGGCGCGACCACCGCCGCAGGCAGGAGATCGACGCCCTGCTCGCCGGCCTGGACACCCTGGCAGCCGAGGCGGCCGCTGCGCTGGACGAGGTGTGCGTACCCGGCTGAGCCGTCCTGCTTTCGGTTGGTATGACGGGGAAACCCGCGGCGTGGCCACCGCCGCAGGCAGGAGATCGACGCTTTCCTCGCCGGTCTGGACACCCTGGTGGCCGAGGCGGCCGCGGTACTGGACGAGGTCTGCGTACCCGGCTGAGCTGTCCTGCTTTCGGTTGGTACAACGGTAAAACCCGCGCCCCGGGACTGCGCGGAGCCGGGAGTGCGCCCGCCCGATGAGATCGTGCGAACCCATTTCCCTGATCGGCTGTGATGGCCGTCCAGAGAACCGCCGGAGGTCAGGGGCGGCGGCGGACTCCGGCCAGGACCGCGCTCACGCTGGGCAGCCAGCGGTGCCGCGGATCCGGGGCGGTCAGCCATTCCGGACCCGCGCCGGGCGTGCGCTGCCCGGCGGGCAGGGGGAGGAGCGCGCCACAGTCGAGGACGGTGACGTCGGCGGGGAGGGAGCCGCGCGGGAGTAGCTGCCCGTCGGTTTCGGCGAGGATGGACAGGCGCGGGCCGTGCGGGGTCGGCACGACCACGGACGGGCCCTCGCAACCCAGCGCCAGCAGATGCGCGAGCACCGGGCCGGCCGTCAGTTTCGGCAGGGTGACGGCGCAGAGCCCGCCTTCCAGCGCGAGGAACAGCTTCGATTCCTGGCGGCGGATCGTCCAGCCGAACAGCCCGCCGTAGTACGCGGCCGCGGGTTCGGCTCCGGTGGCCGGGCCGGTTCCGGCGCCGGGCCACAGCTGCTGATCGAGAGTCATCGTCGACGCCTTCCGCTGTCCAAGGGATGCCATTCATGCTAACGGCACTCAGTGCCACTAGCAAGTCTGCTGCTACCGTCCTGGTCATGACGGACACGCCGCGCACCCGCGTCGGGGCGACGCCCGCCGGGCGACGGCAGCTGCGGCGGGCGCTGGCATCGGCCGCGGTGGACCTGTTCGCCGCCAACGGGTACGAAGCGACCACGGTCGACGACATCGCCGCGGCCGCCGGGGTCGGGCGGCGCACGTTCTTCCGGTATTTCGACAGCAAGGACGACGTTCTCTTCGCCAACCACGACGAGATCGTGGCCGAGATGGAACAGGTCTTCGCGGGCGCGGACCCGGGACGGGACCCGGTGGACGTGGCGTGCGCGGCGGTCTCGCTGGTGCTCGACTCGTATGCCGCCGAACTCGACGTGTCGCTCAAGCGGTTCACGCTCACCCGCACGGTGCCTTCCTTGCGCGACAAGGAAGTCGCGACCGTCGACCGGTACCAGCGGGTGCTGGCCCGCTACCTCGCCGACCGCTTCGCCGCCGCCGGCGACGAGACCGCCAGCCTGCGCGCGGCCGTCGCGGCGGCCGCGATCGCCGCCGCCAACAACCACGTCCTGCGACGCTGGCTGCGCAGCGGCGGCCGAGACGACATCGCGGCCAGCGCGCAACAGGCATTCGCCTTGGTGGCAGCCGCTTTCCGCCCGCCGGACCCGGCCGCCGCGCCCGGTGCCGGATGGTCCGCCGGGGTCGCCGGGGGCGAGACGATCGGGGCCGGCGGAGCGCCCATGCCTGGTGAAGCTGGGCACGGCACCATGTCTGCGCCTGGTACGGCGGGTTCGTCCGGCCCGATCGGTTCGGGCGAAGTGCCTGGTCCGGGTGGCGCGGCCGGTTCCGGCGGGGTTGCCGCGTCCGGCGTGGCGGTTGGGCCGGGTAGTGCGGCCGGTTCCGGTGGGGTGGCTGGGCCTGGTGGGGTGGCTGGGCCTGGTGGGATGGCTGGGTCCGGTGGTGCGATCCGCTCCGGCGACGCAACGGCTTCCGGTGCGGCCGACGGCTCCGAGGCCGTGGCGGCCTCCCGCCGCACGATCGCCTCGGGCGGTGCGGCCGGCGTGGGAGGCGCGGCGGATTCTGGTGAGGCGGGGGCCGCTGGCGAGGCGGTTGGTGCTGGTGGTGTGGTGGGTTCTGGTGAGGCGGGGGCCGCTGGCGAGGCGGTTGGTGCTGGTGGTGTGGTGGGTTCTGGTGAGGCGGGGGCCGCTGGCGAGGCGGTTGGTGCTGGAGGCGCGGTGGGTTCCAGCGCGGCAATGGCCGCTGGCGGGGCGGTCGCTGCCGGTGGCGCGGTGGGTTCGGCCGGGGTGGCTCCTTCCGGCAAGGCGTCCGGTGCCGGTGCGACCAGGCCCGCAACGGCGGCGGCTTCCGGCGAGTCCGGCGGCATCGCCGGTGCGGCAGGCGCCGTGATCGACCCAGGTGATGTGGCCGTGTCCGGTAAGCCGATCGCTGGTCGTGGGGCACCGGCGTCCGGCAGCGCGGTTACCGGGATCAATGCTCCTGCCAGCGGCGACGTCCTTGCCTTCGACGAGCGCACCGGTTCCGGGAGCGCTGCTTCCGAGCGCATTGCCCCCGGGAATGTGGCTGCAGAGAGCGAAACTCCAGACGTGACCGGCATCGAAACCGCGCTGGCCATGGCGGGTGACGAGCCGGGCACCGTGGTGGCGGTGCTGCGCACCACGACCCCGGTGCACGAGGTGGTCACGCGGATCGGTGCCGCGCTGCGTGAGGCGGAGCGGGGGCGTCGGGGGCAGTAAGTGCACTCAGTGCCATTCTTGGCCGGCAGGGGCGGGCGGCACAATGGCGGTATGGGCACTCCCGACGTGCAGGTGGCCAGGGTGTACGACGCGGCGACCTCGGAGGGTGGCACGCGGGTCCTCGTGGACCGGTTGTGGCCGCGTGGGCTGGCCAAGACCGCGGCCGCGCTGGACGACTGGTGCCGGGACGTCGCGCCGTCCACGGAACTGCGTCGCTGGTACGGCCACGATCCGGAGCGGTTCGCCGAATTCGGCCGTCGTTACCGGCTTGAGCTGTCGGAACCCGTTGCGGCGGAGGCCGTCGCCGCGCTCCGCGCCCGTGCGGCCCGTGGGCGGCTCACCTTGCTGACCGCGACCAAGGACCCCGCGTACAGCCAGGCCGCGGTCTTGGCCGAAGTCCTTCGCGGCGAGGACTGATCCAGGCACCACGCGGCGAGGTTGAAAGGCCGGCGATCGTGGCGCAACCGGCGTGGTGGACGAGGAGACTCGCCCACCACGTGGCCGGAATGCGCGCGAAAGTGCTCCAGCCGGGTGAGTTTTGCTTTCAGCGCAAGGCGTTCACGGTGATGGTCAGCGTGTCCGGGTCGCCGGCCTGAACTGCGCCGCTGAAGTCCTGGCCGGACGTGACGTCGTCATACGGGAAGGCGTAACCGCGGTTGTCCGGGAGCTTGCTGTGCACGATCCGGGCGTAGTGATTGGTCTTGTCGCCCTGGTAGAACTTCGCCGGGTCCTCGCCGGTCGGCTGGTTCGGATTGTCCAGCAAGGTGGTGCGGTTCAGCGCGGCGGCCAGCCGCGGCACAATCGCCTTGCGGGCCTCGCTGGGGTTGCCCGCGAGCGAGAACGGGCCGCTGTCGCAGCTCCACACGTCCGCGGTGGCGGGCTTGTCGAAGCTTTCGCCGTTGGTGAAGGTCAGTTTCCCGCCCGAGACCTGGCCGGTGAACTTGCCGAGATCGGGACGCTGGGTGTCGACGGTGAGCTTGGTGCCGCCGTATTTCTCCCACACCTGGTCGAGGTAGCCGTCGAGGTAGCCGGCGAACTGGTCGGCGCGGTGCTGGGCGGACAGCGCCCGCAGTGCCTTCCCGCCGTCGTCCTCCACCAGTTTGGCCCATGAGCCGCCCTGTTTCCTCAGCTCGTCGCAGATCCCGTCCAGCGAACGGGCCGGGAGTCCCTCGACGGTCTGCTCGCCGGACCCCGTGGTGGTGAGGTGCAGGCCGATCGGAATGGCCACGAAGTCCACGTAGCTGATGTTCGCGAAGAGCTGGCCGTCGTTGAAAGTGAACTCGGCGAATGCCCAGTTTCGCCGGTAGTTCGGGTCGTCGGCGCTGAGGAAACTCGGGTGCACCATTTCCGGACCCGGATTGACGAAGAAGTCGAGTTTCTCGTCGAGTGCCAGGTAGATCCGGGCGCCGATCATCTTGGGCACGCTCACCTGGGACAGCGATTTCAGCGGGATCGCGCAGTCCACCCCGAGCGGCGCCTGCGCGCCCGGCGACGGCGGGTAGTACGCGGTGCCGTCGGCCTTGAGGACGATCAGCCGGTGGTCCAGCGTGGTTCCGGTGATGTAGGCGTAGGTCTGCCCCGCGCCGGATCGATCGTCGAAGGCGATCTTGACCGTGTCCGGGGTCGCCGCGGCGGCCGGATTCGTTCCCCACCAAGGGATGGTCGCCGCCGCCGCGGAAGCGCCGAGGAAAGTTCGCCGGGATATCAAGGAAAATCGCCTCCTGGTCGCACCGTTGCTCGCTGACGGGAACGCTAATCATCTTGTTGGCAAATGGTCAACAGTTCGCCGGGAGGGTGCCCGGGCCGCCACCGGAAACCGGGCGCACGGGCAAGGGTCTGGACCAGTGGTCCGGTGCTCGCCGGCGGGCGCATTTCGGACCGGATTCCGTTGGCCCACTTGGCTTACGACTTTCGTCGCGGCGCGGGGGAGGTGTGCCCGGGACGCCGCCACGTCGCCGGGCACGCCTCCGTTCAGGGGAATCAGCCGACCTGCAGGTCGATGCAGGAGTAGAAGGCGTTCGCCGTGTCCGCGATGTTCCAGACCGCCAGTACTGTCTGGTGGCCGGTGTGCCCGCTCAGATCCACTTGGTGCGTAACGGTTTCCGGTGGCTTCTGGCCTCCACCGTCGAAGCCGGCGACCTTCTGGCCGCCGATGAAGTATTCGTAGTCGGTGGTCGAGTGCTGGGCGGTGAAGGTCCAGGTGAAACTGGCCGTGGTGCCGGTGGGGGTGGCGCGCCAGCCCTTGCTGTCGTCGTTCAGTTCGGCGAACTCGGCCTTTCCGCCGTTGCATTCGTGCAGCCCCTTGGGGCCTTCGACACTCTGCGGTTCGTACTTGACCGCCCCGCATTCGACGATGCCCTGCGCGCATTCCGCCTGCCTGCTGGGCGGCGAGTTCACGTACCCGTGCGCACTGGCGATGCTCGCCGGCCCGGCCAGCACCAGCACCGGCGCGATCGCCGCCCCGCTCAGCGCGGCGATGAGTTTCCGGTTCGCTTTCATGGCAGCTCCTTCGGGGAGTGCTCGCCTTCCCTTTCCGGGCATGGCGAAACCCGCGGGCCACACTGCCGGTGACTCGATGGGGGCGAGCGAAGGATGGAGTTATGGTCTAGACCATAAAGGGGAGGGGCGAAGAGGTCAATAGATGGCAAAGAATGACCGACTATCGTTAGTGATCAACATCGAGACGAGGTCCGACCTGCCCAGATCCGTGCGGCCACTACGACGCGACTCCCGAACGCCAACGCGTCCGTCCCAGGGTTCCCAAAGACGCCCCGAATCCCCCAGAAGAGATCAGATCCCGCACCCCACCGACCATCGCCACTCTCCGCAGAAAGTTGGCGTACGCGTACGCCAACTTTCGATCACAAGTACCGAGAGAACGCACCCACCGCGAAGCACCCGAGACACCCGAGCGCCACAGACCGCTCAAGCGGCAGTCGGCCCCTCCCCGCTCAGGGAGGTGAACGCCGCCCACATCGCGGCATACCGGCCCGGCCGGTCCAGCAAGTCCGCGTGGCTGCCGGATTCGGCGACGCGGCCGTGCTCCAGGACCACGATCCGGTCGGCGGTGCGGGCGGTGTGCAGGCGGTGCGCGATGACGATTGTCGTGCGGCCGGAGGACACCGTGCGCATGGCGTTCGACACGCGGGCTTCGGCGGCGAGGTCGAGGTTCGACGTGGCCTCGTCCAGCAGCAGGATCGCCGGGTCGACGAGCTGGGCGCGGGCCAGCGCCAGCAGTTGGCGTTGCCCGGCGGAGAGTGAACGACCGCGTTCGGCGACCTCGTGCAGGTAGCCGCCGGGGAGGGAAGCCACGAACTCGTGTGCGCCGACGGCGCGGGCGGCGGCCTCCACTTCGGCGTCGGTCGCATCGGCGCGGCCGTAGGCGATGTTGTCGCGGACGGTGCCGGTGAACAGGAATGCCTCCTGCGGCACGTAGCCGAGCAGCCGCCGGTAACCGGCGAGGTCCAGGTCGCGCAGATCGCGGCCGTCCACGCGGACGTGGCCGGTGTCCGGATCGTAGAACCGGGCCAGCAGTTTCAGCACCGTCGACTTGCCCGCGCCGGTTTCCCCGACCAGCGCGACGGTTTCGCCGGGTGCGATGGTCAAGTCGATACCCCGCAACGCTTCCGGGAGCTTCGCGGTGGCCTCGGCGCCGGGGATCATCCGCGGGTCGGCCGGGCCGCGCCGTCGGGGCGTCGTGGCAGGGGCGGTGGGGTAGCTGAAACGTACGCCGTGTAAGGCGATCGCCCCGCGTACGCGGCGGGGAGTGACGGCGCCGGGTGCGACCGGGGTGAGGGTCTCCAGCCGCATCAGTTCGGCGATGCGGTCGACGGAAACCCGGGTCTGCAGCCACGAGTCGAACACCTGCGACAGCTGCTGGACGGGGGAGAAGAACAAGTCGATGTACAGGACGAAGGCGATCAGCGCACCGGCGCTCAGCGAGCCGGAGCGGACCATCCCGGCCCCCACCCCGAGCACGATCGCATCCGCGCCGGCGGAGAGGAACTGCACGAACGGGAAGTACGTGGCGGCGAGCCGTTGCGCGGAGAACCGGGCGTCCAGATAGTCACGGCCCAGCTCGCGGAACCGCCGGATGGTCGCGCCCTCGTGGGTGAACGCCTGCGATTCCCGCACTCCGGCAAGGCTTTCCTGGAAATCGGCGTTCACCACGGCGACCCGGTCGCGGGCCACGTCGTACAGCCGTGTCGCGCGGCGCCGGAACGCCGCGGTGGCGATCGCCAGCGGCACGACCACGGTGAGCGTGCACAGGCCCAGCACCGGATTCACCACCACCAGGGTGACCCCCACTCCGGCGAAAGTGACCACCGCGACGAGCGCGGACAGCAATCCGTTCTGGATCAGGGCTTCGAACTGGTCCACGTCGGTGGTCATCCGGGTCATGATCCGGCCGGTCAGCTCGCGTTCGTAGTAGTCGAGCGAAAGCCGTTGCAGCTGCGCCCAGATCCGCACGCGCAGCGAGAGCATCACCCGCTGCGTGGTCCGGCCGGTCACGAACGTCTCGGCGATCCCGTCCAGCAGCGCGGCCAGGATGATCACCAGGAACAGCCCGGCCGCGCCGAACAGCACGGCCTGCGAGGCCCGCAGCACCCCGTCGTCGATCCCGCTTTTGACCAGTACCGGGCCGATCACCGAGGCGGCCGCGTCGAGCACCACCAGCAGCAGCCCGAGCGCGAGCGGGCGGCGGAACTCCCGTAGCAGGGTGAGGAGGGAGAACCCGCGCTGCTGCCGGGATTCCGCGGACAGGTCCAGCGTGGCGGAGTCGCGGACCGGCGGGAGCCGATCCACCCGGGCGAGCAGCTCCGGGGTCGGGGGCAACGCGGCGCGCCAGCTGCGCCCGGCCGAGCCGGCCAGCCCGGCCCCGATCCCCGCGGTGCTTGCCCGGGTGGTGTGCAGCCGGTGCTCATGCTGCCGTTCGGCCTCGCGCCAGGCGGATTCGGTGGTGCCGCCCGCCCATTCCGACAGGGCTTCGATCCGGTCGCCGACCTGCTCGGCCTCCGCGTCGTCGAGACCGGTCAGCAGGGCGCGGTAGCGGGCGCTGCGGGCGAACAGCTCCTCGTGGCTGCCCTGATCGGCGACCACGCCGCCGTCCAGCATCACCACCCGGTCGGCCAGGTGCAGGGTCGAGCGCCGATGCGCGACCAGCAGCGTCGTCCGTCCGGAAAGGACGGTGCGGAGGGACTCGTTGATCGCCTCTTCGGTGGTGGCGTCGACCGCGCTGGTCGCGTCGTCGAGCACGAGGATGCGAGGGTCGGCGAGCACGGCGCGGGCCAGCGCGATGCGCTGCCGCTGGCCGCCGGACAGCGACAGTCCGCGTTCGCCGACCACCGTGTCATACCCTTGCGGCAGCTCGGAAACGAAGCCGTCGGCCGCCGCGATCCTGGCTGCGGCGAGGATCTCGTCCTCGCCGGCGTCCGGACGGGCGTAGGCGATGTTCGCGCGGATCGTGTCGGAGAACAGGAAACTCTCCTCGAACACCACGCCGACCTGGGAGCGCAGCGAGGACAGCCGCACCGACCGCAGATCGTGCCCGTCCACCAGCACCGCGCCGGAATCGGGATCGTGGAAGCGGGACACCAGCATGGTCGCGGTGGTCTTGCCGCTGCCGCTCGCCCCGACCAGCGCGACCCGCTCGCCCGCCGCGAGGTGCAGCTCGAAACCACGGAGCACGGGTGCGTCCGCCGAATGTCCGAAGTGGACGTCCCGGAAGGTCAGCTCGCCCCGCGCCGGCGGCAGGTCCCGCGCGTCCGGGGCGTCGGTGATCGCCGGTTCGAGGTCCAGCAGCTGGAAGATCCGCTCGACCCCCGCGCGGGCCTGCTGCCCGATCGCGAGCACCCCGGCCAGCTGCCGGGCGGGCGCCATCAGCTGCGCGACGTAGGTGGAGAACGCCAGGAAAGTGCCGAGGCTGAGCCCGTGGTGCAGCGCCAGCCAGCCGCCGACCACCAGCACGGCGACCTGCCCCAGCGACGGGATCGCTTGCAGCAGCGGCTGATACCGCGACTGGAGCCGGACGGCGCGCAGGTTCGTGCTGTAGACGTCCCCGGCGGTCTTCGCGACGCGCGCCAGCTCCCGCTGTTCCTGGCCGAATGCCTTCACCACGCGGACGCCGTTGATGTCCTCGTCGACGATCTGCACCAGATCGCCCTCGCGCTGCTGTGCGGCCCAGGTGGCGGGGAAGATCCGGCGGCGCATCCGGTAGGACAGCGCGAGCAGGGCCGGGACCACGATCAGGCTCACCAGCGCGAGCAACGGGGAGAGGACCAGCATAACCGTGAGCGAGAGCAGGACCAGCAGGATGTTGCCGCTCACCGTCGGCAGCAGGGTGAGCAGCCCTTGCACGATCCCGGAATCGGCCGTCGCCCGGGCCACCACCTGGCCGGTGGGCATCCGGTCGAGCGCGGCGAAATCCAGTCGCTGCAGGTGCGCGTGCATGTCGTTGCGCAGGTCGTACTGCACGGCCAGGGCGACCCGGCCGCCGCGGTACCGCCGCTGGTAGGTGAACACGAACGCGGCGGCGGCCACCACGAGCAGCGCGGCCAGCCACGGCCACAGGGACTGGTCGCCGCGCAGCACCACGTTGTCGACGATCTCCCGCTCCAGCAACGGGACCACGGTCTGGCAGGCCGCGCCGAGCACCGCGGCGCCGAGCGCCAGCGCCACCTCCCGGCGGTGCCGCAGGACGTAGCCGGTCAGCCGCCGCAGCCAGCCCGGACCGTCCGCGGTGCTCACCGGGATGCCAGGTGTTCGGCCACGAGTTCGTCGATGGCCGGCCCGAGCCAGCCGAGCACCCGCAGCACCTGCTCCGGGTCGGGGGTGCGCCCGGCCAGCGCGCCGACCCTGGCGACCATCTCGGCCTCGGTCTCGGCGAGCAGCCGTTCCCCCAGCGGGGTCAGGGAAAGCGCGATGGCCCGCTGATCGCCGTCGACGTCGCTGCGCACGACCAGCCCACGCTTGGTCAGCGCGTCCACCGCGGCGCTGATCGCCGGACGCCCGAGCGCGAGCCGCTGCGCGACACGGGACGCCCGGGCATCGCCGCCCGCGATGGCCGACAGCACGCGGTAGTGCGCCAGGTTGAGCTCGGCGGTCGAGCGCTCCAGCACGCGGGAGACGCGCGCCAGGGTGCGGACGGCGAGCACGGCCGCGGGGTCCGGTGTGGATCCGGCGGCGGGGGCGGTTCCAGCGGTGGGGGTGGTGGCGCTGGGGGTTGTGGAGGTGGGTTTGGCGGTTCCGGCGGTGGGGGTGGGATCGGTTCCTGCAGTGGTGATTCCGGGCGCGGAGAGGCTTCCTGCGGCGGTGGGTTCGGGCACGTCCCGACTGTAGCGCCGTTTTGTTCGACCGTCGAACCATCTGCCGCGGCGGTCCGCTATGGCCGGTCGGTCCGTTCGCCCGGCGGCGACCGGCACGGTCCGGCGGCAAGGCTGTGAAGGGGCCCTTCACGGACTGCTTGTCGGCCGGTGAGCACATTGCACGGCGACCTCCATGTCCGGCCCGAACGGCGTGGTGGGCCGGATGTGCCTTGCCGGGATGAATCGCCCGCCGGGGGCCGGAACCGCACGGTCGGTTGAACCGTCCACAGTGTCCGGTCCGCTACCGTGGGGTGATGGCGGAACGCAGGACGGTCCGGATACCGGTCGACGGCGGTACGTTGGCGGTGGAACTCGGCGCGGGCGGGCGTCCGGCGGTGCTGGCCGTGCACGGGGTGGCGAGCAACTGCCGGCTGTGGAACTGGCTGGCGCTGGAGACGCCCGGCGTCTCACTGGTGACCCCGGATCTGCGCGGCCGAGCGGGCAGCTATCCGGTCGGTGGGCCGTCCTCGATCCGGCAGCACGCCGAGGATCTGGTGCGGGTGCTCGACGCGCTGGAGCTGAGCCGGGTGCCGGTCTGCGGGATGTCGATGGGCGGCTTCGTGGCGGTGGAACTGGCCGTCCGCCGTCCGGACCGGGTGCAGGCGCTGGTGCTGGTGGACGGCGGGTTCCCGGTCGCCGTCGCGCCGGGCCTGACGCCGGAGGAGGTGCCCGCCGCGTTCGCGGCCCAGCTGGCGAGGGTGTCTCGGCGGTGGGACGGGGTCGAGCAGTATCTCGCGTATTTCACCGCGGCGAACCCGCTGCTGGACGCCCGTGATCCGCTGCTGCGCGACCACCTCGAGCACGACCTCGCCGACGGCCGGGTGCTGCTGGACCGCGAGGTCGTCCTCGCCGACGCGACCGACGTGCTGTTCGGCGAGCACCGTTGGCGTGAGCTGACCGTGCCGATCGAGTTCGTCTATGCCGAATGGGGTTCTGGGCCGGGCACGCCGCCCGCGTACTCGGCGGCGGCGCTGGCGGAATTCCGGGCCGTGCTGCCCACCCTCGGCCACCCGCGGCGGATCTCGGGCGCCGACCACGCGGCCACGGTGATGACCCGCGCGGGCGCGGCCGTGATCGGGGCGGCGCTGCACGACGTGATGATGCGCTGCCCGGGGTGAGGTGCCGTTCGGAAGTGCGCTATTCGGGGACACGGCCCGACCTGCCGCGCTGCCCGGGGTGACCGCAGCGCGCACAGCCACCTCGGGAGCCACGACCACCCAGCCACCCCGGAGCCACGAGCACTCCGGCCACCCCAGCGGCGTCAGTGGCCCACAGCAGCGCGCACGGATTCCTTCAGCGAGCCGAGGGTGGCGATCACCGCCGTGGGTTCGTATCCGCAGTGGGCCATGCAGTTCGCGCACCGGGGGTCCTTGCCGCGGCCGAAGGCGTCCCAGTCGGTCGTGTCCAGTAGTTCCTGGTACGTCTCGGTGTAGCCGTCGTCGAGCAGGTAGCACGGGCGTTGCCAGCCGAGCAGCGAGTAGGACGGGATGCCCCACGGCGTGCACTCCAGATCCCGCTTGCCCTCCAGGAAATCGAGGAACACCGGCGAGTGGTTGAGCCGCCAGCGCTTGCGGTTGCCGCCGCCGAAGGCCTTCGCGAACAGTTCGCGAGTCTGCCGCACGCCCAGCCAGTGGTCCTGGTCGGGGGCCTTCTCATAAGCGTAGCCCGGCGAGATCTGCATGTTGTCCACGCCGAGGTCGTTGAGATGGTCCAGCACGTCGATCACGTCCTGCGGGGTGTCCCCGGTGAAGAACGTGGTGTTGGTCATGACCCGGAAACCCTTGGCCTTGGCCAGTTTGATCGCCTCGACCGCGGCCTGGAAGCCGCCGGGCTTGCGCACCGAGGCGTCGTGGCGCTCCGCCAGCCCGTCGATGTGCACCATCCAGGCGAAATTGCGGTGCGGGGTGAACTTGTCGATGTGCTTGGGCAGCAGCAACGCGTTGGTGCACAGGAAGACGATCTTCTTCCGGGCCAGCAGCTGCCGGGTGATCTCGTCGATCTGCGGGTGCATCAGCGGCTCCCCGCCGGCGATGGAGACCATCGGCGCGCCGCTCTCCTCGATCGCGCCGACCGCCTGCGCCACCGGCATCCGCTGCTTGAGCAGCGTGTGCGGCTGGGCGATCTTGCCGCAGCCGCCGCATTTGAGGTTGCACGCGAAGAGCGGTTCCAGCTCGACCAGCAGCGGGAACTTCTCCTTGCGCCGCAGCTTCTGCAGCATCAGGTAGCCGCCCAGCCGGACGGACTGGCGCAACGGCATGGCCATGATTCAGCGCACCTCCCGAGGTAGGGTGAAGGTCGTTTCCTCTTCGGTCAGCCGTCGTTCGGTGACGGTGACCGGTCCGAGCCCGCCCAGCGCCGCGACCACCTCGTCCACGAGGTGGGGCGGAGCGGAAGCGCCCGCGGTGAGGCCGATCCGGCCGACGCCGGACAGCCGGTGCAAGTCCAGGTCCGCGCAGTCGTCCACCAGGACGGCGGGCGTTCCCGCGCGTCCGGCGACCTCCACGAGCCGGAGTGAGTTGGACGAGGTGGTGGAGCCGACCACCAGCACCAGATCCACCTCGCGGGCGATCGCCCGCAGCGCGGCCTGGCGGTTGGTGGTGGCGTAGCAGATGTCGTCCTTGCGGGGCGCGGCCAGCCCGGGGAACCGTGTGCGCAGCACGGAAGCGATTTCCTCGGCCTCGTCGAGCGCCAGCGTGGTCTGCATGGTGTAGGCGACCCGGCTCGCGTCCGGGGCGGTGACCCGGCGCGCGGTCGCCACGTCGTCGACCACCACGACATGGCCGGGCGCTTCGCCGACGGTGCCCTGCACCTCTTCGTGCTCGGCGTGCCCGATCAGGAAGACCGTGTCGCCGCGCTCGTGGTAGCGGCGGACTTCGTTGTGCACCTTGGTGACCAGGGGACAGGTCGCGTCGATCACCGACAGCCCACGCCCGGCTGCCTCTTGCCGGACGGCGGGGGAGACGCCGTGCGCGGCGAACACCAGCGTGGCGCCCTCGGGCACTTCGCCGACCTCGTCCACGAACACCGCGCCGCGCTCTTGGAGGCGGCGGACCACCTGGGTGTTGTGCACGATCTGGCGACGCACGTAAACGGGCGTGCCGAACCGATCAAGCGCGCGTTCCACGATGTCGATCGCCCGCTCCACTCCGGCGCAGAACGAACGCGGAGCGGCCAGCAGTATGTCCCGGGACCGCACAGCCCGTTGCCACGCGGTGGAAACCGGTGCGGCGGCGCGAAGACTGCGCAGCCCGGCCAGCCCGTTCGAGACCGTGGCGAGGCGGAGCAGTGGCGCGCCCGCAGTGTCCACAATGGCCCGGACGGCGGCAAAGGGTGCCTCGGGGGCGGCCAGCCATGGTGACTCCATGTCGACCGCCAGCGCCCCGGTTTCCGCCAGTTCGGCCCGCTCGCGCTCGTGCACGACGTGGTCGCTGCCTACGATGGGTCCAGTGTGGACAGTGAGGCCGCGGCGGCGCAGTTCGCTCGCGAGCAGCGGAGCGGACGGCACCGGGACAGTCCCCTGTGGACCGCGCACTTCGGTCGCGACCACCAGGTCGCCGGGCCGCACGTGGGTGGCGAGGCCGCCGCCGAGCCCGGCGACGAGGCGGGGACCGGCGGGCAGCCGGGCGGCGGTGGCCGCGGCCCGCCGCGGCCCGAGTCCGGTGTGGACAGCGCCGCGTAACGCCAGCTGCTCGATCCGCAGCGGCGCGCAGACCACCGCCGGGATCACGACCCGCCCCGCACGTATCGGCCCAGCGCGGACAGCGGGAACACCACGCGGTACAGGTGATAGGACAGGTAGAAGTCGCCGGGAAAGCCGGTGCCGGTGTGCTTGTCCTCGTCCCAGCCGCCGTCCGGGCGCTGGCGTTCGCACAGCCACGCCACGCCCCGGGTGACCGCCTCGGATGCGCGTTCCCCGGCCGCGAGCAGCGCGAGCAAGGCCCACGCCGTCTGCGACGGCGTGGAGTCGCCCCGCCCGGCCCAGGCCGGATCCCGGTAGGACCGCAGGTCCTCGCCCCAGCCGCCGTCGGCGTTCTGGTGCTCGGCCAGCCACCGCACCGCGCGCCGGATCCGCGGGTCGTCGGCCGGGATGCCCGCATCCACCAGTGCGGGGACCACCGCACCGGTGCCGTACACGTAGTTCGTGCCCCAGCGGCCGAACCACGAGCCGTCCGGCTCCTGGTGGTCCAGCATCCACTGCACCCCGCGGCGGCATGCCGGGGTGTCGGTCTTTCCTTCCGCGGCAAGCATTTCCACCACGTGCGCGGTGACGTCCGCGGACGGCGGGTCGATCACCGCGCCGAAATCGCAGAACGGCAGTTTCGTGGCGAGCACCTGGGTGTTGTCCACGTCGAAGGCGCCCCAGCCGCCGTCACGCGACTGCATGCCCTCCAGCCACTGCACGCTGCGGTCCACCGCCGCCCGGATCCGCAGGTGGTCGGGCTTGCCCATCCGGCGCAGGGCGAGCACCACTTCGGCGGTGTCGTCGGTGTCGGGGTAGCCGTCGTTGGCGAACTCGAAGGCGAACCCGCCGGGGTCCAGCCGCGGGCGGCGCACCGACCAGTCGCCGGTCACCCGGATCTCTTCGCCCAGCACCCAATCCGTCGCCCGGACGAGCATTTCGTCGCCGGGGGAGACGCCCGCGTCCAGCAGCGCGGTCATCGCCAGCGCGGTGTCCCACACCGGCGACTGGCAGGCTTCCAGGCGGCGTACCCAGCCCTGCTCGGTCTCTTCGCGGATGGTGAACCCGTCGAGCCCCTCGATGCCGGCCTTGAGGGCGGGATGATCGAGCGGGTAACCGAGCAGGTGCAGCGCCAGGATCGAGTAGACCCACGGCGGCTGGATGCCGCCCCAGGACCCGTCGGCCTCCTGCCGCGCCAGGATCCACTCCGCGGCCTGTTTCAGCGCGACCTTCCGGACCGGGTTGACCGGCAGCTTCGCGTAGACGTGCAGCGCGGTGTCGAGATTCTGGAACACCCCGTCCCAGGTCCACGGCGCACGGGTCTTCGCGGGATGTTCACCGATCCGCAGCTCGGCCACGTCGAAGGGCAGGCCGCGGACCGGGCGCAGGGTGCCGACCACGGTCAGCGGCACGATCGTCTGCCGCGCCCAGCAGGCGAAATCGTAGACGTTGAGCGGGAACCAGGACGGCAGGAAGATCAGCTCCGGGGGCAGGTTCGGCAGCTCGTCCCAGGACCACTGGCCGAACAGCGCGAGCCAGATCCGGGTGAACACCCGGGTGCCCTCCAGCCCGCCGTGCCCGCGGATGTACTCCGCCGCCGTGGCCAGCCACGGCGCGTCCGCCGGGTCACCGGCCAGCCGCAGCGCCGCCCACGCCTCGACCGTGGTGGACAGGTCGGCCGGGCCGCCGGGGAAGTTCGCCCAGGTGCCGTCCGCCCGCTGTTGCGAGCGGATCCACCGGGCGGACTCCTGCGCCACCTGCGGGGTCAGGATGCCGAGGAACTGCCGCAGCAGCAGGTCTTCGGCGTCCATCGTGACGTTCGTCGCCAGCTCGCCCTTCCACCAGCCCGCCGGGTGCTGCTCCCGGCGCAGGAAGCCGATCGCGGCGGTCAGCGCCGATTCGGGAGCCGCCTGCGCGACGACGGCCGGTTCGGGCACGGTCTGGGTCATCGGGCCTCCCGGCGCAGGAAGAAACGGGCGTGGTGGGGCAGTTCCGGAAGGGGCATCACGCCTCCCGGTGCACGATGAACCGGGCGATGTCGATGAGGTCGGCGCGGGGTCCGGCCGGGATCGGGGCGAGTGCCTGCTCGGCGGCGGCGAGCCGGTGTGCGGCCTCGGCGACGGCCCATTCCCGGCCGCCCGCCGCGGCGACCAGCGCGGCCACCCGGGCCAGCTCGGCCTCGTCCGAGGGCTCCGGCGCGGCGAGCCACTCGGCCAGCTCCCGTCCGGGCGCGCCACCGTGAGTGGTGGCGTACGTGACCGGCAGGGATTTCTTGCCCGCGTGCAGATCGGAGTACACGGGCTTGCCGGTCACCGCCGGGTCGCCCCAGATCCCGAGTACGTCGTCCACGAGCTGGAAGGCCAGGCCGATCTCCTCGCCGAACACCGTCAGCGCGCTGACCACCTCTTGGCCGGCCCCGGCGAGCACCGCACCGATCGCGGCGCTCGCCGACAGCAGTGCCCCGGTCTTGCCCCCGGCCATCGCCACGCATTCGGCGACCGCGACGTCGTCGCGCTCCTCGAACGCGATGTCGAGCGCCTGGCCTTCGATCAGCCGCCGGGTGGTCTCGGTCAGCAGCCGCGCGGCGGGCACGGTGTGCGGGGAACCGCTGTCCAGCACCACTTCCAGCGCGAGCGCGAGCATCGCGTCGCCGGTCAGGATCGCGCTCGGCGCGCCCCACAGCGACCACACCGTGGCCCGGTGCCGCCGTTCGGTGTCGCCGTCCATCAGATCGTCGTGGACGAGCGAGAAATTGTGCACGAGTTCGACGGCGACCGCTCCGGGCACACCGGTCTCCACGGCCGCGCCGGCGGCCTGGGCGGACACCACGGCGAGCGCGGAACGCACCGCCTTGCCCCCGTTGCCCGCCGCGGGCACACCGTCGCGATCCGTCCAGCCGAGATGGTAGGCGCTCTGCGCGCGGCTGGATTCGTCCAGCCGTGCCACGGCCTTTCGCAACGCGGGTTGCACGAGGTCGCGTGCCCGTCCCAGTATCCCGGGAACCCCCGTGGCAGCCGCGGAGCCCATGGTGGTGGTCATGCTCCGACTCCCTCCTTCTTCTCGGGCACGTTCTGCTCCAGGAGGGCAGAAGCCGCGGCGACACCACTGCGGGCGGCACCCTCCATCGTCGCGGGCCAGCCGGTCGCGGTCCACGCACCGGCCAGATACAGCCCGTCCGCCGCGGTCACCGCGGGCGGGCGCAGCGAAGCGGTCCCCGGTCCGGGCCGGAAGGTCGCGTGCCGCTCGCGGGTGACGAAGAAGTCGAGCACCTCCGCGTGCGCGGCTTCCGGGAGCAGGCCGGTGAGCTCGGGCAGCAGCCGGGCCCGCAGGGCCGCGGACGGCAGGTCGATCTCCGCGTCCGCGGCGGACAGCGACATCGCCAGGTACTGGCCGGTGTCCAACCCGGACTGACGGGTGCGGTCGAACACCCACTGCACCGGCGTGCGCACCCCGGCCACGAACGGCTCGGCGAGCACCTTCCGGTCCAGCACCACGTGCACGTTGACGATCGGGGAGCTGCCCAGCCCGCCGGACCAGCCCGGGGGCAGCCGGATCGCGCCCGCCGGGGCGAGCCGCTCGGTGACCGGCGGCGGCGTGGCGAGGACGACCTGGGCGAACTCCTCCACCGCGTGGTCCGTGCGGATCTGCCAGGAATCCCCGTCGGGGGCCAGCTCCCGGACCTTCGTGCCGGTGTGGACAGTGGCGCCGGCTTCGATGAGCCGGGCGAGCGCCGGTTCGCCGTGCAACTCCGTCAGCGGCACCAGCGACCAGCCGATGTCGGCCGCGGCGGGATCGGTCAGCAGGCCCTCCTGGAAGACCGTCGCGGCGAGACTCAGCGAGGCTTCGTCGGCGGTCGCGTTCAGCGTCGCCACGCCCACGAGGTCCCACAGCGCTTCGATGGCCGACGCGCTCTGCCCGTGCCGGCGCAGCCAGTCGCCGAACGACTGGCGATCGGTGCGGTCGTCGGTCGGATCCACCCGCCGCAACGCGAGCGCGGCGAGGGCGAACCGGGCCCGGTCCAGCGGGCGCAACGGGTCGTAGCGCGCCAGCGAACCGGCCAGGTGCAGCGGTGCGGGCAGCGCACCACGGCGCAGCCAGGTCGCGCCGGCGGCGCCCGGGACGCGGATGGGGATTTCCAGCCGGGGCTGCAGCAGCACCTTGTCGGCGACACGGAGTCGTTCCAGCAGCGCCAGATAGGCGGTGCAGCAGCGCAGGAACACGTGCTGGCCGTTGTCCACATGCAGGTCGCCGCGGCGGAACGAATGGGTCAGCCCGCCCAGCTGCGGCCGCGCCTCGAACAGCGTGACCGGCCGCCCGGCGTCGGCGCAGGCGAGCGCGGTGGCGATCCCGGCGAGCCCGCCACCGACCACGGCGACCGCGGTGGTCACGCCGCCTCCGCGGGAGCGAGCGGCTCGGTGTCCGCAATGGACGGCGCACCGGCGACGGTCCGGCCGCCTCCGCGAGAAGCCTCCCGCCGGGCCGCGGTCATCGCCCGATCCCCGTGAGCGCCCGCGCCGCCACCACGGCCTTTTCCCGGCCGGACAAGGAAAGCCGCCGATCGAACACCCGGGACGGCTGCTCGTCGATCCGGTCGAGCAGGGTGCGGTAGATCCCCGACATCGCCGTGCAGCAGGCGGCGCTGCGGCGGTCGAGGAACGGCACGAGGCGCAGCCCGCGCGTGTACCAGTCCCGTGCCCGCGCGGCACTGTCGTGGATCAGCGCGGTGAGCCCGCCACCCGGATCGGCCAGGTTCCCGTCCGCGCCGATCGCCAGCTCCACACCGAACCGGTTCAGGTCCTCTTTGGGCAGATACACCCGGCCGTTGCGCAGATCCTCCCGGATGTCGCGCAGAATGTTGGTCTGCTGCAAGGCTATTCCCAACTCGTCGGCGTAGCCGGGGGCGGCCGCGTCCGGGCGGCTGCCGAACACGCCGAGGCACAGCCGCCCGACTGAGCCCGCCACGCAGCGACAGTACTCCACCAGCTCCTCGAACCGCACGTATTCACGGCCGGTCACGTCCATCTCGACCCCGTCGAGCAGCTCCTCGAACGCACCGAGCGGAATCGGGTGGCGGCGGGCCGCGTCGGCGACCGCGACGTACACCGGGTCGGTGCTGGTGGACAGCTCGGCGAGCGATTTCCGGACCTCGGCCAGGCCCTGCAGCTTCGCCTCGGACGACCGCGCGAGGTCGTCGCCGATGTCGTCGATGATCCGGGCGAGCGCGTACACCGCGCACAACGCGGACCGCTTGGCCGGCGGCAGGAGCCGGATGCCGTAATGGAAATTGCGCGCCTGCTCCCGGGTGATCCGCGTGCAGTGCGCGTACGCGTCTTCGACCGTCGTCATCCGGACCGCCTCTCCGTCCTCGCGCTCACCTGGAGCCACCCCAGCCATCCCAGTACCCCCGCGCGGCTCGGGCGGACCGGCCGGCCGAGCACGTCCCCGCGGCTGTCGCGCAAAGCGTCCACCGCCGCGAGCCCGCCGGCGAGGAAGCCGCTCACCGCGAGCCGTCCCCAGCCGGACAGCCGCCCGATCAGCTCCGCGCCGCTGCCCAGCAGGGCGGCTGCGCGGTCGGTCTCCCAGCGCATCAGTTCCTTCAGCCGCGGCGATGCGTGCGCCGCGGCCAGCTCCCGTTCCGCGACCCCGAACGCGGCAAGATCCTCCTGTGGCAGGTAGATCCGCCCGTTGCGGTAGTCCTCGCCGACGTCCTGCCAGTGCTCCACCAGCTGCAGCCCGGTGCAGATCCGGTCGGACAGCCGGGCCGCGGACTCGTCGCGGACGTCCAGAAGCGACAGTACGATCCGGCCCACCGGATCCGCGGAAAGCCGGCAGTACTCGCGCAGCCCGGCGTAATCCGCATAGCGTTTTACGCGCTGGTCCTGCAGATTCGCCTCGATCAGGTGCCGGAACGGGGCCTGCTCGACCCGACCGCCGCGGATCGCCGGGACCAGCGCGCGCAGCGCCGGGTCGGCTGGTTCGGCGCCGGCGAACGTCGCGGACAGCTCCGCGCGGTAGGCCTCCAGCCCGGCGCCGCGCTCGCCCTCGGCTTCGTCCCCCAGATCGTCGACGGTGCGCGCGACGCCGTAGACCGCGACCAGGTCCGCCCGCAGCGGCCGCGGCAGGATCCGCAGCGCGACCGGGAAGTTCTCCGCGTGCCGCTTCGCCCGCAGACCGGCTCCTTCCGGGCTGTGACGGCCAGGTGAAGTGCGTGTCATCGAGGTTAGTCTGGTCCGCCCGGATGGGCGGCTTCTGCAACCGGATGGAGAATTTTGGGGGGTTCGACTTGGCACGAGACGACAAAGTGGGGTGAGGATAGGCGCGTGGACTCGCGGATCGGCAGGCGGTGACGGAGGGAGGGCCGGACGAAATGGGACCTGATCAGGTGACCCGGCTGGACGAGCTGGAAGTCGTCGTGACCCGGCGGCTGCCGGCGATCCTCGACGAGGTGCGCGATCAGCTCGTCGATCAGCACCCGGACTACGCGGAGTTCCTGACCGAGGAACTGGCCGAGATCATCACCGCGAGCGCCGGGTTCGTGCGGCGGCTGATCGCGCTGGCCGCCGAGGAGCCCGAGCAGGATCTGCCGGGGCTCGGCTCCGGTGTGGAGCAGGTGGTGTTCGAGGAGATCGGCCGCACCCAGTACCGGCAGGGCCGCCCGGTGACCAGTCTGCTGTCCGCCTATCGGGTGGGCGCGCGGGTGGCCTGGCGGCACGTCTCGGAGGCGGCGCTGGGGCTGGAGGTGGAGGCCGAGCTGTTCGCCTCGCTGGCCACCACCGTGTTCGCCCTGGTGGACCAGCTTTCCGAATCCTCGCTGCGCGGGTATCTGCTGGAGCAGTCCGACGGCGTGCGGGTCAGGGAACGGCTCCGGGACGAGCTGACCGAGCTGCTGCTGTCCGACCGCGCGGACATGGCCGCCGTCCGGGCCGCCGCGGCCCGCGCCGCCTGGCGGCTGCCGCGCCAGGCCGCGGTGGTGCTGGTGGAGGACGAGAACGAGCTCGGCCGGGAGCTGGTGTCCCGGCTGGACGACACCTGCCTGCGGCTGCGCCGGCCGGGCCTGCTGGTCACCATCGTGCCCGACCCCGGCGGACCCGGGCGGCGCGCGTGGCTGGCCGGGGCGCTGCGCGGGGCGGGCGCGGTGGTCGGTGCCGAGGTCCCGGTGGACCGGCTGCCGGCCAGCCTGCGGATCGCCGAGGTGACCGCCCGGCTGCGCCGCGACCACCTGCTCAGCGACGATCCGGTGTTCGCCGACGAGCACCTCGACGCGGTCATCGTGCACCGCGACGACCGGCTGCTCGACGCGCTGCGCCTGCGGGTGCTGGCCCCGCTCGCGAAGCTGAACGACTCCTCGCGCGCCCGGCTGTCCACCACGCTCACCTCGTGGCTGCTCCATCTGGGTGACCGCAAGGCGGTGGCCGAGGACCTGCACATCCACCCGCAGACCGTGTCCTACCGGCTCGGCCGGCTGCACGAGCTGTTCGGGCCCGCACTCGACGACCCTGCCTCGCGGGCCACCCTGCTGCTCGCCTTGGCCTGGGGCGCGCCCGGGGAGACGGGCGATCCGGCGGAACCGGGAGATCCGGGGTGAGGTCGGGAATAACCCTGATGCCCGGAGAGATTGGCAGAACTAGGTTCGAGAACGTCCGGGCCGGCGTCGCGGGAGGAGGTGCAGTGGACCGGTCAGCTTTCTGCCCCGAAGCGCGTCGCGAGCGCGCGATACGCGCCGGGCACCACGCCGCGCAGCGCGACCGGGACGCGCAGCCACCGCGGCACGTAGTAGTCACCGGGCCGCTCCGCGGCCCGGACCACGGCGGCGGCGACCCGTCCGGCGCTCACCGGCCGGGGCGTACTACGGGTGTAGGGCTTGCCACGGCGGGTGAAGAACTCCGTACGGACCACGCCCGGGACTACCACGCCGACGCCGATCCCGGTGCCGTGGAGTTCGAACCGGAGGCTTTCGGCGAAGGCGTCGAGGCCGGCCTTCGTTGCCGCGTACACCGCTTCGCCCGCGACGCCGGTGCGTCCGGCGATCGAGGTGACGAACACGATCCTGCCACGCCCGCGCGCCAGCATCGCCGGCAGCAGCGCCCTGGTCAGCTCCAGCGGCGCCGTCAGGTTGACCGCCATCAGCCGGGTGAGCCGTTCGGCGGGCAGCTCGGGCAGCGGCCCGGCCCAGCCGAGCCCCGCGTTGTGCACCAGCAGATCCAGCTCCTCGGCGGCGAGCCGCTCTGCGAGCCGGCAGCGCTGCTCCGGATCCGCGAGGTCCGCGGGCAGGGCGGCCCCGCCGGTCTCCGCGGCGAGCGCGCCGAGCCGTTCCCGATCGCGGCCGTGCAGCAGGACGCGCGTACCGCCGGCGGCGAGCAGCCGGGCGGTGGCCGCACCGATCCCGGACGAGGCGCCTGTGACCAGCGCGGTGCCGAACCCGGGCATCAGCCCGCCGGCGCGGCCGTGGGACGGCGGCCCATCCGCAGCACGATGCCCGCCGAACGCAGCGAACGCCGGAACCACCAGAGCGAGCCGAGGATGGTCAGCCCGACCAGGCTGTACGAGCCGGCCGTGCTGACCATGAGGAAGTCGCCGACGGTGGCCTTCGCGAGCAGCAGGAGGGTGACCCCGCCGTTGACCGCGAAGACCAGCGCCCAGAGCAGGGACAGCCGCTGGAAGAACCGCCGCATGCCGGGGTGGCCCGACAGCGTGTCCGGGAACGAGCAGAACTCGCCGGCCAGCCGGGCCAGCAGCGGCTTGTTGAACGGCGCGGAGACCAGGAACAGGCAGGCGACCACGAAGTTCTGCAGCGTGGGCTGCAGGAAGTACAGGAACGTGCTGCCGGTCGCCAGGCCCAGCACGGTCCGCGCGACCAGCAGCCCGGTGGTCAGCAGCAGCACCACGGGCACCGGTTTGCGCAGCACCAGCCGGGTGGTGAGCACGGTCACCGACCAGCACAGGGCGGCGATCACCCCGGAATCGAAACTGACCAGCGTGAGCAGGAGGTAGAACAGGCCGGCCGGGACCAGCGCCGACTCCAGCAGATGCCGGCCCCCGCCGACCACCAGATTGCGGAAAGAAGGCAGGTCGATCGTCAGGTGGTGTCGCATAGGGTCGCTTCTCGTCCTCCGGTACCGGGTCGACCGGGTCCCCTGCCGCGGCCTGCGGGCTGCCAACAGCATAAACACGGCGGATGGGAATGATGTGAGGTGAGGGTGCCATGACCGCTGCCACGGGGGTATCGCTGTTCGTGGCCGTCCCCGCCGCGGTGCTCGGCGCGGTGTGCATGGGGCTCGCGAGCGCCGCCCAGGCCAGGGCCACCAAGGAGGTGGAGGCCGGGGGACCGCTGGACCTCACGCTGTTCCGCCGGCTCGTCGGGCGGCCGCTGTGGCTGATCGGCATCGCGGGCACGGTGCTGGGGCTGGTCCTGCAGCTGGTCGCCCTGGCCTACGGGCCGTTGCTGCTGGTCCAGCCGTTGCTGGTGACCTCGCTGATGTTCGCCGGGTTCGCCTCGGCCCGGCTGGAGCGGCGCCGCCCGGACCGGATGATGACCTTCGGCGCCCTGCTGTGCGTGGCCGGGCTCGCCGGGCTGCTGGTCGTGGCCCGGCCCAGCGGCAACGGCGCCACGCTGGTCACCGGGGCCGCGCTCCTGCCGCTGGGCTTCGTACTGGCCGTGCTCACCCTGCTCGGCCTCGGGTTCGGCGCGTTCAGCCGGTCCGCCTCGCTGCGGGTGCTGGGTCTCGCGGTGGCCACCGGGGTGCTCTACGGCCTGACCGCCGGCCTGATGAAGGTGGTCGCGAACCAGTTCCGGATCGGGGCCGGGGAGCCGTTCCGGCACTGGACGCTGTATCTGGTGTGCGTGATCGGCCCGATCGGGTTCCTGCTCAGCCAGAACACGTTCCAGCAGGGCCGGTTCCTCACCCCGGCGCTGGCCGTCATCACCGCGCTGGATCCGCTGGTCGGGGTCGCGATCGGACTGTCCTGGATGGGCGAATCCGCCAACGGCACCCCGCTCGCGCTGTTCGGCGAGGCCCTCGGCGGGCTGGTCATCGTGATCGGGATCGTGATGCTGTCCACCCGGGCCTCGCACCTGTCGGCCGAACCCGTCGCCGGATCGGGGGAAGCCGCCGAGTCCGAGCACCGCGGACCGGGGCCGGGCTCCGGCGACGGCTACGGTCTCGCCGGATCCAGCTGCTGACGCCGTGTGCTTCCTTCGCCCGCCTTGTGGAGAAGCTGTGAAGGGGCCCTTCACGGAATCAGAGTCCGTGAAGGGCCCCTTCACGGACCTGGACTGGTCATCAGCCGTCCGTTGCTGGGTGAAAGGGGCGCGGTGGAACGCGTACTGATCGTCTCCGCGAACATGGGGCAAGGGCACAACGCCACGGCGCGGGTGCTGGAGAGCGGCGTGCGGGAGCGGTGGCCGGGGGCCACCATCGAGTGGATCGACCTGCTGGACCTGCTCGGTCCCGGGATGGCTCCGCTGCTGCGCCGGCTGTATGTGGCGAACGTGGAGACCACGCCGTGGCTGTACGAGTTCTTCTATCGCGCGATCTGGCGGCTGCCGTGGTTCGCCGCGGTGTCGCGGTGGGTGGTCGGCCAGTGGTGCGGACGGCGGCTCGCCCGGTCGGTCGCGCGGTTCGCGCCCGAGCTGGTGCTCTCCACGTATCCGATGGCGACGGCGGGGCTGGCCTGGTTGCGCCGCAGCGGCCGGCTCTCGGCGCCGATCGGGGCGTGGGTACCGGACTTCGCGCCGCATCCGTTCTGGGTCTACCGCTCGGTCGACCTCACCATGGTGATGCACGAGATCGCGGTGCGGCAGGCGCTGGAATCCTGCCCGGCCGCGCGGGTCGCGGTGTCCGTGCCGCCGGTGCGCGCGGAGTTCCGGCCGGGCGACCGGGCCGCCGCCCGGCAGCGGCTGGGCCTGCCGCCGGACAAGTTCGTGGTGGTGATCTCGTGCGGCTCGCTCGGGTTCGGCGCGGTCGAGGCGGCGGCGCTGGAGCTGCTCGACGCGGACCCGGCGGTGCGGCCGGTGGCCATCTGCGGGCGCAACGAGGCGCTGGCCGAACGGCTGCGCGCCTGGGGCGAGCCGCGGCTGTGCGTCGTCGGCTGGACCGACGAGCCGGAATCGTACGTGCTCGCCTCCGACGTGCTGGTGACCAACAACGGCGGGGTCACCGCGATGGAGGCGCTGGCCTGCGGGCGGCCGGTGCTGATCCACCGTGCGATCGCCGCGCACGGCAAGGCGAGCGCCGAGGTGATGGCCGCCGCCGGGTTCACTCTGCGGTCCGAAAAGGACGGTGAGCTGGCGGCCGTGGTGCGCTCCCTGATCGCCGAGCCCGCCCGGCTGAAGACGATGGTGGAGAACGCGATCCGGCACGGCGAGACGGCCGTTCCGATCGTGACGGCGCTGGAATCGCTCGTCGAGGGCCCGCACAACGGGGCGACCCGGCGGCTGCGCCCGGAAGACGCGTTGTTCGTGCACGCGGCCACGCGCGAGGTGCCGCAACAGGCCGGCGCGGTGCTCCTGTTCGACCCGAAGCCGGACGGCTCCCCGGTGACCCTGGCCGACGCCGAGTATCTGGTCTCCGCGACACCCGGTCTGCACACGCGGCTGCTGCCCGGAACCGGCCTGTGGCGGCCGAAGTGGCAGGAGGCCCGGGCCCGGACCGCGGCCGACGTGCTCGACCACGTCGAAACCGGTCCGGACGCGGATCTGGAAACTTCGGTCACGGAGGCGATGGACGAGTTCTTCTCGGTCGCGGTCACGCCCGAGCACCCGGTCCGCGCCCGGCTCGTCACCGGGATCGAAGGTGGGCAGGGTGCGTTGCTGGTCGCACTGCACCACGCGGCCAGCGACGGCATCGCGGTGATCGCCGCGCTGGTCGGCCGGACGCGGGGCAAGACCGTCCTCGCCCCGCCGTCTCCGGACCGTCGATTTTCCTTACGGGACAACGTTTTCTCCGCTGTACGAAGGCGTGAAGCCGGCGAGCTGGCCCGCGGGATGTGGGCGCTGGCCAAGGCCGGACCCGCGTCCCAGGTGCGCTGGGAGACGCGGATCGACGGCCCGCAGCGGCATTTCGCCCGTGCGCACCTGCACGCGCCGGACGTCCGGGCGGCGGCGCGGCGGATCGGCGTGCCGACCACGGACCTCGTCCTGGCCCTGGTCGCGGAGGCACTGCACCGTGAACTGGGGGAGCGCGCCCCGGCGCGGATGCGGGTGCTGATCCCGATGTCGATCCGGGACACCGGCACGATCCGGCAACCGGGCAACCACACCGGCGCGGCTTCGGTGGACCTGCCGACCGGCGCGATGCCGCTGCCGGACCGGATCCGCCAGACCCGGGAGCTGCTGGCCGCCCAGGTCGGCCGCGGGGCACCGAAGGCGGGTCACGCTGTGGTGCGGGTGCTGGGCATCTTCCCGCCCTGGCTGCACCACCGTCTGGCCCGGCTCGTCTACCGGGGCACCTGGTTCAGCGCGCTGGCCTCGGTGCTGCCCGGCGCGCGTTCACTGGTCGTGCTCAACGGCGCGCGGGTGCGGACGGTGTATCCGGTGCTGTCCCTGGCCCCCGGCGTCCCGGTCGCGATCGGGGTGATGACGTGGGCGGACCGGTTCACGGTGTGCGTGACGGTCCCGGTCGAGCAGGCGGCGCGGGGGGACCGGCTGGCCGGTGGGGTGGTGGAGGCGTTCAGCCGGGTGCCCAGGTGAGTTTTCGTTCGGTGGCTCGTCCCGCCGCCCGGGCTCGGGGTTCGGGTTCGGGTGCTGTGAAGGCCAATTCCCGGGCAGACTTGGCGGACTGTCCACAATGGTCTCGCGCCGAGGATGGCGCGGACGTGCGACGGGCACGGGCTCGATCCGGCCGGTCTCCGCGCCGTCTGGCCGGGCAGGCTCAGGCGGTTTCCCGCTTCGGCAGTTTCCAGCCGGGCCGGGGGAAGTGGCAGGTGTAGCCCCGCGGGTAGCGCTGGAGGTAGTCCTGGTGCTCCGGCTCGGCCTCCCAGAAGGCGCCCGCCGGGGTCAGTTCGGTGACGACCTTGCCGGGCCAGAGCCCGGACGCGTCGACGTCGGCGATGGTGTCCTCGGCGATCTTCTTCTGCTCTTCGGTGGTGTAGAAGATCGCCGACCGGTAGCTGGGGCCGAGGTCGTTGCCCTGCCGGTCTTTAGTGCTCGGGTCGTGCACCTGGAAGAAGAACTCCAGCAGCGCACGGAAATCGGTGCGCTCCGGGTCGTAGGTGACTTCGATCGCCTCGGCGTGCGAGCCGTGGTTGCGGTAGGTGGCGTTCGGCGTGTCGCCCCCGCTGTAGCCGACCCGGGTGGCGGTGACGCCGGGCTGGTGGCGGAACAGCTCCTCCATCCCCCAGAAACATCCGCCGGCCAGCAGCGCCTTCTCGGTCGCCATGATCGTCTCCTGTTCGGATCGGACTGCAACTACGTCGGGTACGACAGTATCCCGTCCGGGTCTATTCCTGGGGGCCGAGCGCAGGGTCCCGGCAAAGTTGGTCGAGGCCCCGTGATCAACAGAGTGAGCCGTGGCTGCCGCGTCATCATCGACGGCGCCTGCCCTCTTCGTCGATCACGCCCGGCAGCAGGCGTAGCGGAGGTGTTCGACGTGCGCGACCACCTCGTGGTGTGCGCCGGACCTGTCCCGGATCTGTGAAGGGGCCCTTCACGGACTCACAGACCTCCACGGACCTTCACGGACCTTCACAGACCTCCGCGGTCTGCGCAGGGCCCCTCACACCGACTTTGCCGACACCCTGGGGGCCGAGCGGGTCCGGCTGTCGGCTCAAGCGACCCCCTCCACGCCGCGGCGGGCGGCGCGGGCACTCCACCGGCCGTTGTGCTGCGCGGCGAGCGCGGCGGCCTCCGCCTCGATGGCGATCCGCGCTTCGAGCACGGAGACGATCGAAGCGCGGCGCAGCACGGCGTCCCATTCCTCGGGCACGTCCAGCGCGGTCACGAACACGCCTGCGCCCTGCCGGGAATCGAGCACACCCTTGCCCGCCGGATCGCTTCGTGCTGCGTCGAGCGGCCGATGCTGAGTTGTGCGGCTGGCGTGGTCTCGCTGGGCGGCTTGTGCCTGAGCGGCCATTTGCCCGCTGGCTCGCGGATCGCTTCGCGCAGCGTCGAGCGGCCGACGCCGAGTTGGGCGGCCGACGTGGTCTCGCCGGGCAGCTTGTGCCCGAGCGGCCATTCGCCCGCCCGCACCCGGGCCAACAGATGCTCGGCAGCCTGCGCGGCGAGCGGGTGCCGGTGGACCGCGGAGGACATGCCGGCGAGCCTGCTCCTCAGCTTGTCCGAGGAGTTCAGCGCAGTGCCCGGCTCCGCCAGAGCAGCCACCCGAAGTACGGCGCGCCGATCAGTGCGGTCACCAGTCCCGCGGCCACCTGCGACGGCGCGAGCACGGTGCGGCCCAGCGTGTCGGCGACGCTCACCAGGACCGCGCCGAGTGCGGCGGCCACCGGCAGGACCCGGGCGTGCCGCGACCCCACGAGCGCTCGCGCCGCGTGCGGGGCGACCAGGCCGACGAACCCGAGCGCACCCACGGCGCACGCCGCGGCCGCGGTCAGCAGCGCCGCCAGCGTGACCAAGCCGAGCCGCGCCCGTTCCATCGGCACGCCCAGCACCCGCGGCACATCTTCGTCGAGCGCGAGCAGATCCAGCGTCCGCGATCCGGACAGGGCCAGCGGCACCGCCAGCAGCAGGTACAGCGCGACCGGCACGATCTGCCCGAGTTCCCGGCCGTAGGTCGACCCGGAGAGCCAGGCGAGCGCGAGATTCGTGTTCCACGGCGAGCCAAGTACCGCGATCATCGTGGTGATCGCGGTAGCTGCGGTGCTCATCCCGATGCCGATGAGCACGAGCCGTTCCGAGGACGCCCGTCGTCCCGCCGCGAGCCGGTACACCAGTGCGAAGGTCAGCAGCGCCGCCGTGGTGGCCGCACCCATCACCGGCCAGATCCCGACGCCCGGTACCAGGAGCACGACGGAGATCGCGCCGACGCTCGCCCCTGGGGTGACCCCCAGCAGTCCCGGTTCGGCGAGCGGGTTCCGGGCGACCGCTTGCACGATCGCGCCCGCGACGGCGAGCGCCGCTCCGCCGAGCAGCGCGGCCAGCACCCGTGGCCAGCGCAGGTCCAGGACGAAGCTCACCTCGGTGCCGGAAAGCCCGCGCCACCAGTTCACCACGTCACCGAGCAGCACGAGCCGATCGCCGAGCAGCAGCGCCGCGACGAACGCACCGGCCACCGCGATCGCGAGCACGATCCCGGTCGCCGCGACCCAGCGGCCCGAGCGGACAGTGCCGTGCGCGCTCGGCGCGCCGGCGTCGCCGGTGAGCCGGCGACGGGCCAGCCACACCAGCACGATGCCGCCGGCCAGCGAGGTGACCACGCCGGTCGGTACCGCGGTCGCGAGGTCCGCCGGGACCAGGGCGCGCAGCAGCACGTCCGCGGTGACCACGACGAGTGCGCCGGCCAGCCCAGCGAGCGGTAGCAGCAGCGGATGCCGCCCGAGCCCGGGCACGCGGTCGGCGACGAGCCGCGCGATCACCGGTGCGCACAGCCCGGCGAACCCGATCGGCCCGGCGACGGTCACCGAGATCGCCGCGAGCAGCACCGCGAGCGTGACCGCGACGAGACGAGTGCGGGCCACGTCGATGCCCAGCACGCGGGCCTGGTCGTCGCCGAGCCCGAGCACGTCGAGCCGGCGCGCCAGCAGCAGCGTGCCGAGCACCGCGACCGCGATCACCGGCGCCGCAAGCGAAACCTGCCGCAGTCCGGATTGGACGGTCGTGCCGCTGCCCCAGGCGAACAGTCCGGTCGTCTTCTGCTGGAACAGCATCAGCAGCACCGAGGTGAGCGCGTTGAGTGCGAGCGCGATCGCCGAACCCGCGAGCACCAGCCGGGCCGGGCTGCCCCCGCCGCCCCGTGCCACGAGCAGCACGAGCCCCGCCGCCGCCAGGCCGCCGAGGAAGGCGACCGAGCCGTTGAAGTAGAACGGCAGGGAGACGCCGAACGCGGAGACCGCGACCACCGTGACGTACGAACCCGCGTTGACCGCCAGCGTGTCCGGCGAGGTTAGCGGGTTGCGTGCGACGGATTGCAGGACACAGCCGGAAAACCCGAGCGCCAGCCCGACCAGCAGCGCGGCGGCGAGCCGGGGCAGGCGGCTCGCCACCAGCACTGCCACGGCCTGCGCGCGTTCGTCGCCGCCCGAGCCGGGCAGGATCGCGCGCAGCAGCTCGCCGACGCCGATCTGCGAGGTGCCCTGCAGTAAGTGCACTGTGGACAGTACGACCAGCGCGACGATCCCGGCCGTGAACACCACCGGCGCGCCCAGGCGGAGCCGAGCGGGCGCCGCGGGCTTTTCCGGCGACTGCAGCGAAACAGTCATCAGGACAGTGCGTCGACGACCGCATCCACATACGCGGACGCCGACTTCGGGCCACCGAACATCCAGATACCGTCCGGAATCCGGTGCACGTGCCCGGCCTTCACGAACGCCTGCTGCTTCCACACCGCGTTGTCCGCGAGGTCCATTTTGAACACGTCGCCTTCGCTGTCGCTGGCCGCGTACACGAACGTCGTCGCCGGGTCGGTGATCTTGGTCAGGCCCTCGACGTCGGTGGAGGCCAGGCCGTAGGTCTTGTCACCGCCGCCGGTCCACTGGTTGGCCAGCCCGAGTTCCTTCGCCACCCCGCCGAGGAACGAACCCGGCGTGTACATGCGGACGGTGACGGTGCCGGAGGTCGCATAGCCGTCCGCCATAGTGAACGGCGCCCCGGTCTTGCCCGCCTTGGCGAGCCTGTCCTTCCCGCCGGCCACCTTCGCGTCGAAGTCGGCCAGCAGTTTCCCGCCCTGCTGCTGCGTTCCGGTCGCCTCGGCCAGTGTGGTCACGGTGCGGCGCAGGTAGCCGATCGGATCCGCCGCGTCCGAGCCCTTCAGCGCGAGCACCGGCACCTTTCCGGCGATCTGCGCGATCACGCTCTCCGGCAGGTCGGTGGTGGTGACCACCAGGTCCGGGTGCAGCGCGACGATCGCGTCGGTGCTCGGCTCGCCGCGGGTGCCCACGTCCGGAGTGGACTCGGGCAGCGGGGCGACCTTGTCGTAGACGTTGTAGTTCTTCACGTCGGCCGCGCCGATCGGTTGCACGCCCAGTGCCAGCAGGTTCTCGGTCAGGCCCCATTCCAGGGAGACCACCTTCGCCGCGGGCGCGGGCAGGCGCACCTGCCCGCGTTCGTCGGTGACGGTGACCGGGCCGGACGGTTTCGCGGCGGTGGTGGCCGCGGCGTCCGCCGGGGCCTCGGTGGTGCCGCAGGCCGAGGCGAACAGCACGGCCAGCGCGGCCGCGGCGGCCTTCACGAGCGGCCTGCGGGGGGAACGGGGATGTGGGGACACGGATCTTCCTTCTTCCGGTGGGGGGAGCGCGTTCAGGCGGAGCGGGCCGTACGGGTCCGGGTGGTGTGCCTGCCGATCGGCCGGGTGCGCACGTGCCCGCTCTCGTCCGGGTACACCTCGATGCGCAGGCCGTAGACCTCGGTGAGCAGCTCCGGGGTGAGCACCTCGTCCGGGCGGCCGTCGGCCCGCACGACGCCGCGGGAGAGCAGCACGATCCGGTCGGCGACGGCGGCTGCCTGGTCGAGATCGTGCAGTACCACGCCGACCGCGACGCCGTGTTCGTCGGCGAGGTCGCGGACCAGGTCGAGGGTCTCGATCTGGTAGCGCAGGTCCAGGAAGGTGGTCGGCTCGTCGAGCAGCATCACGCCGGTGTCCTGCGCGAAGCAGGTGGCGAGCCAGACCCGCTGCAGTTCCCCTCCGGAAAGCTCGCCGACCGGCCGGGCGGCCATCGCGGCGACGCCGGTGAGCCGCATCGCCCGCGCCACCACCGCGGGTCCCTCCGGATCGCCGGAGCCGAAGCGGCCGCGGTGCGGATGCCGGCCGTAGCCGACCACGTCGCGCACGCGCACCCCGCCGGGGGTGGGCCGGGACTGGGTCAGCATGCTCACGCGCCGGGCGAACTCCTTGGCGGACAAGGCACGCGCGTCGACCTCGGCGTCGCCGGAGCCCGGCACGGTGACCGAGCCCGACTCCGGCCGGTGCAGCCGGGCCAGCGCGCGCAGCAGGGTGGACTTGCCCGATCCGTTCGGGCCGATGAGGACGGTGACCGCGCCGGGACGCAGGGCGACCCCCGCGTCCCGTACCACCGGATCCGCGCCGTACCCGAGGGTCAGGGCGGTACCGGTGAGCGTCGGTGCGTCCGGCCGGGGAAGCGACATGAAGGTTAGCCTAACCTGACAGTTCCGGTTTGTGCAGTCCGCGCGGCCGTCGGTGGCGCAGCTCACCGGGGACCGGTTTGTACCGGCTGGCGGCGGGCGGCGCACCAGGATGTGAAACGCCTTGGCCGCGTCCGATTCCCGTCCTAGCTTCGGAACCCGACAGGAACCGACCGGACGAGGGGAGCCGGTGCGTGGCCATTGGCGAACTCGCGACGACTCCGCCGATCGGGCCGGGCTGGCTCGTCGCCCGGATCGGCGAGCGCACCGCGCGTGGCGTGGCGAGCACGGTCTCCGGCCTGATCCGCGATGGTCAGGTGCCGCCCGGCACGCGGCTGCCCACCGTGCGGGCGCTCGCCGCGGAGCTTTCGGTCAGCCCCACGACCATTGCCGAGGCGTGGTCGCAGCTGCGCACCGCGGGCCTGATCGGCACCGGCCGACGCCGGGGCACGATCGTGCTCGAACCCCCGGCCGCCCCGGCGCCCGGCGGAGTGTTCTCCGGATGGCCGGCCGTGGATCTGGAACACGGGCTGCCCGATCCGGTCCTGCTGCCCCCGCTGGAGGACGCCGTGGCCGCCGGGGTGCGCACCGAACGTCCCGGCGGCCACGACGTGCTCACCGCCCGGCTGCGGTCCGCGGTCCGCTCGGACTGGCCTTTCCCGGCCGAGTCATGGACGATCGCGGCCGGCGGGCACGACGGGATGCTGCTGGCCTGCCAGGCCGTGGCGCGCCCCGGGGATACCGTCGCGCTCGAAACGCCGACCGCCCCGTGGCTGCTGGACCTTCTCCGCAACTCCCGGATCCACGTCGTCGGCGTGCCCTGCGACGACGACGGCCCACAGCCCGCCGCACTGGCCGCCGTGCTCGCCACACACCGCCCGGTCGCGTTCATCTACCAGACCCGCGCGCAAATCCCGCTCGGGCATTCGGTGCCGCCACAGCGCATCGCCGACCTCGCCGCAGTCCTGTCCGAAGAGGACCTCGCCGTAATCGAGGACGACGATCTCGGCCCGCTGGCCACCGCACCCCCAGTCAGCCTCGGCGCGCACCTGCCCGGCCGGGTGCTGCACGTACGCTCGTACTGCACCGCGTTCGGCCCGGAGCTGCGCAGCTGCGTGCTCGGCGGCCCGGCCACACTGATCGACCAGGTGCGCCGGCATCGCGGCCCCGGCTGGTCGAGCCGCATCCTGCAGAACGCGCAGGCGTTCCTGCTCACCGATCCGGGCACCGCCGTCCTGCTCCACCGCGCCGCCCACCGCTACGCCCAGCGCCGCACCGCTCTGTCGGATGCCTTGCGCGAACAGGGCATTCCCGCCTTCGGCCGAGACGGTCTCGGGCTGTGGATCCCGGTCGCCGAGGAGTCCCGCACCCTGATCGCCTTGGCGGCCAAGGGCATTTCGGCCGGCGAGGGCCGGCGATGTTATCCGGCTTCAGGTCCGCCGCATCTGCGCGTGGCGACCGGGCAGCTTCCGGACGACCCGGCGCTGGTGGCGGATCTGGCCCGGATGATCGGGCGTGCCGTGCACCGGGGCCGGATTTCCAGCGTGGAGTGACGCTGCGGAGTGACATTGTGGAATTACACTGTGGACTGACGCTGTGGACTCCGGCTCAGCCCTGCGTATCGAACAACGCCCAATCCAGGAACGGATTACGGAACTTCCCCGCCGGATCGAGCCGCCCGGCCAGCTCCCGGAACTTCGGCAATCCACGGTGCCCCGGTTCGAGCGGCTTGCCGTGCACCAGCTTGCCCCAGTGCGCGCGGACGGCGAACGGGGCGAGTCGTTCCTCCATCAGCGGCAGCAGGGCTTCGACTTCCGGCTGTCGGGGGCGCCAGGTGAAGTGCAGGGCCACGCGGTCGCTGCGGTAGCCGGGGCTCAGCCACAGGTCGTCGGCGGCCAGGGTGCGGATTTCCGAGACCAGTGCGAGTTCCGCGATCCGGTCGCCGATTCCGCGCAGGGCCTCGAAAACGGCTGCGGCGGATGCCCGGGGGACGAAGTATTCGCTCTGCAGTTCCGCGCCGACGCTCGGGGCGAAGCCGACGCGGAAATGGGGCAGCCGGTCATACCACGGGCCGGGTACGCCGCCTTGCACGGTGGTGTTCTCCGCGGATATGCCCGCGGCGTGTGCCGGGTGCCGGGGTCCGTCGGCGGGGACGGCGCCGAAGAGGGTGCGGGGTACTTCGGCGGGCACGCGGTTCTTCAGTACCACCTGGTCGACGACGTCGCGTGCCCAGTTGGTGAACATGCTGACGCTGTACCCGGCCGCCTGGATCTCGTCGAAATGCTCGATCGCGGCCTGCCACGGAAGCGCGTCGAACGCGTCTTGCCTTACCTGGAACGCCGGTTCCAGGTCGAGTGTGAGCCGGGTGAGCACGCCGAGCGCGCCAGCGTTCACGACCAGGCCGGGGAAGACGTCCGGGTCGCCGGTACGGCTGAACGTGCGCAGCTCGCCGTCCGCGGTGAGCAGTTCGACCGCGGACACCGCGGAGGCGAGACCGGGCTGGTGCTGCCCGGAGCCGTGCGTACCGGTCGCGACGCTGCCCGCCACCGTGATGTGCGGCAGGGACGCGAGGTTCGCCAGCGCGAAGCCCGCTTCGTCGAGTTGCTTCACCACATCGCCGTAGCGGACCCCGCCGCCGAGGGTGACGCTGGCGGCGGCCGGATCGATCGTCGTGGGCACGTCGAGCGCGCTCAGGTCGAGCTGGAGGCCGTCCGGGCTGTCGGCCACTGCGTTGAAGGAGTGCCGGCTGCCGAGCGCCTTGACCCGGGGAGCCCGCGCGACCAGTTCCCGGGCCTCTTCGACGGTGCGTGGAGTGCGGATCTCGCGGGCCCGGTAGGTGAGGTTCCCGGCCCAGTTCGTCCGGGTGGCACGCGCGTCGTCGATCACGAGAGCCGAGCTTACTGTGCCGATCATTACCAATCCGACCACAGTCACGGCCGAATGGCTTCGTAGCAACGGTTACGTGCCGGGTGGGGGTCGGCCTACTAAATTAATCAGTTACCCGCGCGTGGCTCGCCGCCCCGGGCGCGCCGGGGCAGACTGGGCGCAGCACAGGCTGACGCGAGGGGACACCGAGATGCATGCCGCCGGGCTGGTTCTGCACCCGCGCCGGGATTCCGCGGCCGCGGTCGCCGCGGTGCTCGGCTGGGCCGCCGGACGCGGGATCGAGATCCTCGGCATCGCCGACGAGCTGGAGCGGCTCGACTGCTCGGCGGTCGGCGTGCCGTCCGCCGAACTGGGCAGCCGGGCGGACCTGCTGGTCAGCCTCGGCGGCGACGGCACCATGCTGCGGGCGATGCGCCTCGCCGACGGGCAGCGTGCCCCGGTGCTCGGGGTGAACCTGGGCAAGCTGGGCTTCCTCGCCGAGGTCGACGTGCCGGACCTGCCCAACGCGCTCTCGGCCATCGACGGGCACGAGTTCACGGTGGAGCCCCGGCTCGCAGTCGACGCCCGGCTCGGCGAACGCACCGTGACGGCATTCAACGACGTCGCCGTGGTCCGAGTACCGGGCGACGGCAGCGCGATCGTCGCAGTGCGGGTGAATGGTCAGCAGTTCGTCAGCTACGCCGCCGACGCGGTCGTAGTGGCCACGCCGACCGGCTCTACCGCGTACAGCTTCTCCGCAGGCGGGCCGATCACCAGCCCGTCCGTGGAGGCGCTGCTGGTGACTCCGGCCGCGCCGCACTCCGCGTACAGCCGGGGCGTGGTGTTGTCCGTACACGACGTCGTCGCGTTGGAGGTGCTGCCCTCCAGCGGACGGCTCGCTGTGGAGGTCGACGGGCAGGTAGCCGGGTACGTCGGGCCGGGGGAAACGATCGAGCTGAAGGCCCGCCCTGGTGCTGCGCGGGTGGTCCGGCTCGGCATGACGACCTTCTACCAGCGCGCCCGCCGCAAGCTGCGGCTCACCGACTCCGCGGAGATCCCGCCGGGATGACGCCGTCCTTCGCGAGCAGCGGGACGTCGAGGGGCACCGTTTCGGGGTACTTGATCCCGGCGCCGGTGTTGAGGACGACGGTCTCGTCGTCCTCGCCGAGCCATCCGGACTCCTGGAGCCGGTCCACCGCCGCGAAACAGGCTGCGCCCTCCGGGCAGACGAACGCGCCGATCGGCCGGAACCCCCAAGGTTCCGGCAAAGTTGGTCGGGGATCCGGCAGTGGGCGTTGCGGAGGTGTGTGCGACCACCTCGTGGCGTGTGCCGGACCGGTTTCGGGTCTGTGAAGGGGCCCTTGACGGACTCTGAGTCTGTGAAGGGCCCCTTCACAGTCCTCCACACCGACTTTGCCGACGCCCTGGCCGGAACCCGGTGAGTCTGGATCTCCGCTGTCCGGCCGGTCAACCGCGGCCACTGCGGTGTCCGAGCCCGGTGCCCCGGCCGTCGGGGAACAGCATCGGGGAGTCCCGTCACATGGTCTCGGCATATGGCTGGCGATGCGAGATGACGCCCGGGATGGTCTGAACATCCTCGATTCCAGGCGAAATTCGCCGGGGAATGTGCCTGGGTTTCGCCGAGGGCCCAGCGTCTGAGCGCCGACGGAGGCAGGATTGCGGGGACTGTACCGTCTCTTGCGTCTCTTGCGTCTCTTGCGTCTCTCAGGTCACTCGCGTCCCAGGAGCCGGTGCACGACGTCTGCGCTCTCGTACTCCTGCTCGGGCAAGGTGCCCAGGCGGCCGAGCACGGTGTCATCCGCGCCGCACGCGCTCGCGCAGCGCAGGAGTTCGGCCCGGTCGCATGGGTAGCGGACCTCGGCGAGGTATTCGTGCACCTCCGGCATCGCGGCTCTCCTCTCGGGTGGGCGTGAGTGTTCCCCGGCTACCCGATCCGCGGCGGGCCATACCTGCACCCAAATGAGTCGGTTCCCGAACTATTTATGTGATCTTTACCCATCAAGCATGGCGCAACCCGGGGGTAAAGTAGTTCTGTAGAAGAATGAAATCGAAGGAGGCGACGTGACGGTCCTGCTGGAGCGGGCGCGGCCGCGGGCAGTGCGGGAACATCCGCGGGCCGGATGGTTCGCGGTCGGCGCGGTGTGCTTCGGCGCGTTCATGGGGCAACTGGACGCCAGCATCGTCACGCTGACTTTCCCGGCACTGCAGCGGGAATACGCCGAGCCGCTGGCCGCGGTGGAGTGGGTGTCGCTGGCGTACCTGCTCGCGCTGGTCGGGCTGCTGGCCGCGGTCGGCCGGATCGCGGACGCGGTCGGCCGGAAGCTCACCTACGTGTACGGGTTCGCCGTGTTCACCGCCGCCTCGATCGCCTGCGGGCTGGCTCCGTCGCTCGGCTGGCTGGTCGGGTTCCGGGTGGTGCAGGCGCTCGGCGCCGCGATGCTGCAGGCCAACAGCGTGGCGCTGGTGGTGCGCAGCGTGCCGCGCGAGCGGATGCGGGCCGCGCTCGGCGTGCAGGCCGCCGCGCAGGCGCTCGGGCTCGCGCTCGGCCCGGCGGTCGGCGCGTTGCTGGTCGACACCGCAGGTTGGCGCTGGGTTTTCCTGGTCAACGCGCCGGTCGGCCTGATCGGCCTGATCGCCGGGCGCTACCTGCTGCCGCGCACGCGGGAGCGCACGCCGCTCGGCCGGTTCGACGGCGCCGGGGTCCTGCTGCTGGCGACCGCCTCGACCGCGCTGCTGCTGGCCCTGTCCGGGGTGTCCGGACTGAACCTGCCGGGCTGGGCGATCGGCGTGCTGGCCGGGGTCGCGCTGGCCGCGGGCACCGGGTTCGTGCTGCGGGAACGCACTGCGGGCAGCCCGATCGTGCGGCTGTCCGTGCTGCGTCCGCCGGTGGTCTCGCTCGGGCTGGTCGGCGCGCTGTGCGGGTATCTCGTGCTGTTCGGGCCGCTCACCCTGCTGCCGCAGGTGTCCGGAGCGAAGGGGAGCCTCGGGCTGGTGCTCACCTGCTTGCCCGCCGGGTTCGCGCTCGCCGCGGTGCTCGCCGACCGGGTGCTGCCCGCCCGCTTCGGCGCGCGGGGCCGGACGGTGCTCGGCGCGCTGGCCGCGGCGGCCGGGTGCGGCGGGCTCGCGCTGGTGTCCACACCGTGGGAGACAGGCGTGTCGCTGGTCGTGGCCGGGCTCGGTCTGGGAGTGTTCATCCCGGCGAACAACTCGGCCGTGATGGGTGCGATCCCGGCGGCGATGTCGGCCACCGGAGGTGGACTGGTGAACATGGCACGCGGTCTGGGCACCGCTCTCGGCGTGGCGCTGGTGACGCTCTGCCTGCACACCGGCGGCGAATCCGTCGCCCTCGCGGTACTGGCCGGTGCGGGCGTGCTCGCCGCGGGTACCGGACTGGCCGCGCGGGGCGAGGCGGCTCGGTGACCGGAAAGGGTCCGCACGCTGCCTCCGACGGGCCGGAGGTCACCGCGGCCGCGATGCTCGAAGGAACCGTCCCGGAACCCGTGCTCGCCGACGTCGTGGCACGGCTGCGGCGGGCGATGCGGCGGGCCGCGCGGACGGCCGATCCGGACAACACGCTGTCCGTGGCGCAGCTGGAACTGCTGTCCTGCCTGGCGGAACACCCCGGGGCCCGGCCGAGCAGGCTGGCGCAGCTGCTGAAGCTCGCGCCGAACTCGGTCACCACCATGGTCACCGGCCTGCGCACGCGGGACCTGGTCACCCGCACCAGCGGCGGCGGCGACCGGCGCACGGTCGCGCTGGAGCTGACCGCGGCCGGGCGCGAGGCGGTCGATCGGTATCAGGCGCACAACGCCGCGATCCTCGCCGCCGCACTCGACCGTGTCCATCCGGCATGGCGGCACCTGATCGCCGCCGCCATCCCCGCCCTCGCGGAACTGATCGGCGCGATCGACGACCTCGCCGAGTCCGGCTGATCCCTCAGGGCTGCTGCGCGGCGGCCCGCGTCTTCGGGCGCAGCGCGTTGGCGAGGCTGAACCGGCCCGGCCCAGTGAACGCGAGTATCAGCAGCGCCCAGCAGAACATCGCCGACGCTTCACCGCCGTTTTCGATCGGGAGCAGGCCGTGCGTGGAGTGCACGGCGAAGTAGGCGTAGGCCATCGAGCCCGACCCGAGCAGCGCGGCCACCCGGGTGCCGACGCCCAGGCACACCAGCGTTCCGGCGGCGAGCTGGATCACCGCCGCCCACCAGCCCGGCCATTGCCCGACCGGCACCGGTGCCGCCGCGCCGAGCAGCCCGAACAGGGTTTTCACGCCGTGACAGGCGAACAGGAACCCGATCACGATGCGGAACAGGCCCAGCGCGTGCTCCCGGGTCGTGTCCAGCCGGTGCATACCGCCTCCATGGGGACCGTTCGGGCAGGCCTCCCTGGCCCGCTCCGCGTCTGCTGGTGGTACAGACCTTTCGGTGCGATCAGGTATACGCGCCGCGGCGGGCCTGTGATACCTGCGAAAGTGCGGATTTTCCCGATGCGATGGGTGCCGGCGGCGGGGGTGGGACTGGCGTGCGTCACGCGCTGCCGGAGCGGAACCGGGCATGCCGGGTCTGCTGGTGGGGCGTACCGGGTGCCGGGGACTGCGGTGGTGGAGCCGGGAGCGCCGGGGCATTGCCGCGCTGGGCGCGGGGGCGGCCTTTCGCGCTTGATCTGCTTGCACCGGTAGGAGGGCATCGGGCTCGCCAGAGCCCGGCCCGTGTGGTCGGCCCGTGTGGCCGCGGTTTGCGGATTCTCGTGTGACTACAAGTGTTTCCCGTGGGCGGTTGTCAGCCTGCCGGTGTACTCACCCGCACCACTCCGGCAGTCACCGTCGCCCGGTCACCTGCCGCGTCCCCGCCCGGCCAGGGTCCCGGCAAAGTTGGTCGAGGACCCGTGATCAGCAGAGTGAGCCGTAGCGGCCGCGCATCGTCGACGGCGCCTGCCATCTTTCGTCGATCACGCCCGGCAGCAGGCGAAGCGGAGGTGTTCGAGACGCGCGACCACCTCGTGGTGTGCGCCGGACCTGTCCCGGGTCTGTGAAGGGGCCCTTCACAGACCTCCACGGACCTCCGCCGTCTGCGCAAGGCCCCTCACACCGACTTTGCCGACACCCTGCCCCCCCAGCAGTCGAGGAGTCATTCACCCACCGGCGCATCCACCAGGCCCACCCCGGACCCGCCATCGCCCCGCCGCGAGCCGTAAGCCGCGCGTCAGCTCATTGGCCGCTGAGCCGGGCCACGATCGGCGCGAACTCCGTCAGGAACGCGCCGTTCACGCTCACGTAGGAGACTCCGTATTCCGCGCGCCGCCGTTCGAGTTCGTCGGCTGCGGCGGCCGGGTCGCCGGGCAGGATCGCGAGCGAGTCGTGTTCGCGCAGGGTCGCGGCATCCGCGCCGATGAAGCTGCGGATCCACGGGGGCGCCTCGTCGCCGACCACGAAAACGTTCATCGCCAGCTCGACCTCACGGTCACCCGCGGCGGCGCGGATCTCCGCGGCGTGCGCGGCGAAGTCCGCCCGGCTGGTGAGCGGTTTGTCCGCCAGCGTCACGATGTCCGCGCGTTCGCCGCCGAGGCGGCGAGCCCGCGGCCCGCCGGCGGCGAGCAGCACCGGAGTGTGTTCGGCGCCGTCGAGTGTCCGCAGGTGCGTGATCGTGTCCGCGACCTGGGCCAGGCGCTCCGCGCCGGTGCCGTAGGGCAGCCCGAGTTCGGCGGCGGCCTCGCGCATCGCGGGGATCCCGGTGCCGATGCCCAGCTCGAATCGCCGATCGGTGACCACGCTCAGGCTGTGCGCCTCCCAGGCCGCCGCCCGCGGCGTGCGCAGCGGGCTGGCCAGCACGAAAGACCCGACCCGCAACGTGTCCGTCACGGCCGCGGCCACCGCCAGCGCCGCGGTGGGCGTGGGCAGGTGCAGATTGTCCGGCGAAAGCAGGATCGAGTAGCCGAGGTCCTCGGCGCGCCGCGCGGTCTCCCGCCATTGGGCGGCGCCGCCCTGCGCCGCGGCCACCACCCCGAACCGGAACGGTTTCGTCGTCATGATCGATCACTCCCCGGAAGTCCTGCCCCGACTCAACCACATCCCCGGCCCGGCAAGCCACGCCTCCGTCATCCGGTCGGAGGAACGGCCCCCGGACCCAGGATCGATCTCCGCAGCCCAGCCGACCACGTTCGCCAAGGCAGTTCCTCATCGCGGAGGGGAGCATACTTCGTTGCCGCAGAAGAGGTTTCCCGATACCCAGGGGCTCGGCGCGTACTATGGTCCCGGTTCGCTGTTGGCGGACAAGGGATTCCGCTGCCACGACGGCGGATCTACCGTGGCCGGCATGCCCGCACCGATCACCGGCACCGCGGCCGGAGTGCCGTTCACCGCGTTACCGCCCGCCGGCCATGCCACCCAACTGATCGTCACCTGGCACATGCTGGACGCGCCACGGACCGACGCGGCGTTCGCGGCGGCGCTGCCGATGGACGAGGTGCCCGCCTGGCGGGTGCATCTCGGCATGCCGATGTGTGGCGCGCGCATGGTCGACGGCAGGACCGACGCGGTCGTGGAGTTGTTCGGCAAGGACCCGCTGATGCTGTACCTGCACCCGTTCGTCCGGCAGGCGGCTGAGGAGTTCCCTGCCGCGCTGGCCTCTGTCCGCGCGCAACTGCCGGTCGACGACGGCCCGATCGGTGTGCTCGGCGCGTCGCTGGGCGGGGCCGTCGCGTTGCGGGTGCTCGCAGACACCGACCTCCCGGTCTTCGCCGGCGCACTGGTGAACGCAGCGATCCGGATGCGGTCCGTCGTCGACCTGTTCCCCGGTGACTACCCGTACACCGCGGAGTCCGAGAAAGCCGTGGACAGCCTGAATTTCCTGCCCTGGGCCGGGACTCTCGCGGCTCGCGCGCCGCTGCTCGTGGTGAGCGGCGAACTCGACCACCCGGCGCTGCGGGCCGACGCGCTGCAGCTGGCCGAGGCGATGGGGGAGCGGGCCGAACTGCGGTCGATCCCCGGGCTGGCGCACCCGCTGGCCGCCGAGCCCGGGCTGACACCGGCGCCGCCCTTCCCGGCCGCGCACGTGGTGGACGCGGCGCTGACCGCGTGGTTCCGGGACCATCTCCCACGCTGACTCAAGCGCTTGACTTAACTCCGCCGGATCCGGTTGACTGATCACGAACCGGTGGTGCGTTCGAGGGAATCGTTGACCCGCAAGCACCTCCGCACCGGAACGGAGGAGGACCCGATGACCGGCACGCTCGACCCGGCCGTGGTGCCGGATTATCCGATGCCACGGGCGGCCCGCTGCCCGTTCGACCCGCCGCCCGCCGCGCGCGAGCTGCAGGAAAAGGCGCCGCTGTCCCGGGTGCGGCTGTGGGACGGCAGCACGCCGTGGCTGGTCACTCGCTACGCCGAGCAGCGCGCGCTGATGGCCGACCCGCGGGTCAGTTCGGATATCACCCGGCCCGGTTACCCGCTCCAGGCGCCGATGCCGCCCGACGGCGGCGCCGGGATCAGTTTCATCCTGATGGACGATCCGGAACACGGCAGGCTGCGGCGGATGGTGACCGGCGCGTTCACGGTCAAGCGCACCGAGAGCCTGCGCCCGGCGGTGCAGCGGATCGTCGACGAGCAGATCGACGAGATGCTGGCCGGGCCGAACCCGGTGGATCTCGTGCCGGCGTTCGCGCTGCCCGTGCCGTCACTGGTGATCTGCGAGCTGCTCGGCGTTCCCTACGCCGATCACGGCTTCTTCCAGGAACACAGCCAGCGCCTCGTCCGCCGCACCACCGATCCGGACGAGCGGGTCGCCGCGCACCGGGCGCTGCTGACCTACCTGGACGAGCTGATGGGCGAGAAACTCGCGCGCCGGGACGACGCATTGCTGTCCGGGCTGGCCGACCGCATCGCAGCGGGGGAGCTGACCCGCACCGAGGCCGCGCAGATGGGCGTGCTGCTGCTGATCGCCGGGCACGAGACGACCGCGAACATGATCGCGCTCGGCACGCTCGCCCTGCTGCGCAACCCCGGACAGCTGGCGCAGCTGCGCGAGTCCGGCGATGATCCGGCCCTGGTCGCGTCCGCGGTCGAAGAACTGTTGCGCTACCTCACCATCACCCACAGCGGACGGCGTCGCGTCGCTCTCGAAGACATCGAAATCGCCGGGCAGATCGTTCGCGCCGGAGAAGGCCTGATCATGGCCAACGAGATCGCCAACCGGGACGCGGAGGCGTTCCCCGACCCGGACCGGCTCGACCTCGCCCGCAACCCGCGCCGGCACGTCGCGTTCGGTTTCGGCGTGCACCAATGCCTCGGGCAGCCACTGGCCCGGCTGGAACTGCAGGTCGTCTACCGCACCCTGTACCGGCGGATCCCCACCCTCGCGCTGGCCGCGGACATCGAGGACATCCCGTTCAAGCACGACGGCTCGGTCTACGGCGTATACGAGCTGCCCGTGGCCTGGTGATCCGGCTCAGACGCTGCGTAGCACCGAGACCACGGCGCCGAGCACCACGGCCCGGTCTCCGTCGATCACGTCGTAGGCCGGGTTGCGCGGCTCCAGGTAGACGTGCCCGTCGCGGCGGCGGTACACCTTGACGGTGGCCTCCTCGTCGATCATCGCGGCGACGATCTGGCCGGAGTGCGCCTCGGACTGCTGCTTGACGACCACGATGTCCCCGTCGCAGATCGCCGCGTCGACCATCGAGTCACCGCGCACGCGCAGGCCGAAGACGGTGCCGCGGCCGGTCAGCCCGCGTGGCAGCTGGAGGACGTCGTCCACGTGCTCCAGCGCGGAGATCGGCGTGCCGGCCGCGATGTCGCCGACCACCGGCACGCTGACCGAATCGCCGTCTTCGCGCGCCGGCGCGTCGCCGAGGAAGGCGCGCACGTCGATCGGCCGGGTCATCGCCGCGCCGCGGCGCAGGAACCCCTTCTCCTCGAGCGCGGTGAGGTGCTTGGACACCGACGACGTGGACCGCAGCCCGACCGCCTCGCCGATCTCCCGGGTGCTCGGCGAGTACCCGTGCCGTCCGGCCCAGTCCCGGATCGTGGCGAGGATGTGCTGCTGCCGCGCGGGCAGCGCCGAGGCGTCGAGGTCGTCGAAAATGTCGTCGTAGGCACTCACCTGCGGAATCGTAGAGGCACCACGGCGCGTGCCGGAGGCCCGGGTGGGTTTCCGCCGAGTTTCCACAGTGGACACCCGGCCGCGCCGGTAGACTGCCCGCGGCCGGACGGCCACGGAGGGGGTTGCGCACATGGAGTACCCGGGAACACCCGCGCCGGGCGGCCGGGCCGGACGGCCTGGTCCGCCGGTGAACCTGATCTTGGGCGGGATCGCCGGAGTGGCCGAGGTCGTGCTGCTGTGGCTGGAGATCTTCGAACTGATCGAGCACCTGAACGACGACCTGAAGACGGTCGTGCACGGCGGGCTCACCCTGCTGGGCCTGCTTGCCCTCGCCGGCGCCGTCTTCACGGTGAACCGGCGCCTGTGGCCGGCGCGGCTCCTGCTGCTCGCCGCCTGGGCGCAGGCGGTCCTGGCGATCCTCGGGGCGAACGGGATCTTCAGCGGTAGCGGCCGGGATGCCTTCGGGTACCTCGTCGTTCCCGCGGTCGCCGCGGCCGCGATCGGGATCGTGCTGTGGGTGCCGAAGGTCGGGGAACTGGTGCAGCCTCCCGTAACCTGGGCGGGCGGTGTTCCGGGCTGGGCGGCGGGGCCGGGGAATCAGGCGGGTCCGCCGCAAGCGGGTCATGCTCCGCAGGCCGGGTATGCCTGGGGTGCGCCGCACTCCGGGTTCGGGGCAGCGCCGGGGTATCCGCCGTCGCCGGGTCCTGTGCCGCCCCCGGGTCTGCCGCCGGGTTTCGTGCCGCAGGCCGGACCCGATGCACGGCAGGTGCCCGGGTATCCGGTTCCGCCGCAGATGCCGCCGGGATACGGCGCCGCGCCGCAGCCCGGATATCCGGCACCGCACGGCGCACAGCCGGGGTCTGTCGGCTCGCCCCAGCCCGCGTATCCGGTCGCCCAGGACGGGCCGTCGGGGCACTTCGTCCCACCGTCGGGATACCCGGCACCGTCGCCGGGATCCGTTCCCCCGGCCGGATTTCCGCCGCCCGGGCCGTACGGCCAGTACCCGGCGGGGCAGTACCCGCCTCAGCCGGGGCACCCGCAGCCGGGCGACCCCGGACGGCCCGCGCAGGAGCCCGATCGTCCATAATGGACCGACGGGCTGCCGGTCCGGTACACCGATCGGCTACCGGGGCGGCAGGAGGGAAAGCGTCCTCAACGCCGCCCCGGGCCGGAGTACCGCGGGCCGGGCGTCATCCGTCGTCGCGGATGGTCGGCGCCCGGCCGATCCGCGCCTCCACCTTGGCGAATTTCCAGAGCTTCGCGCCGTCCGCGCCGACCGGGGTGGTGCGGAACAGAGTGCAGGCCTCCTGCACCGTCTCTCGCGTGTCGGCGTCCGAGAGCAGGTAACAGGTCCACGGCCAGCCGTCGGAGGGCCGACCACATGTGAGTCGTCGTCCAGGTCGCCGAGGTAGCCGATCCCGGGCAGGGCCTTGAGCTGCTCGGTCATCGAGACGAACGCCTGCCAGACGTCCGCCGGGGTGATGCCGTCGCGGGGCAGGTCGAAGAAGTTCTGGTTGATACCGATGCAGAACAACACCCGGAGCGGCATGCGATCTCCTCGTCGTACGGGCCGGACGGGGGCACCCTAGGCATGGCCGTCCACCGGCCGCCGGAGGGCCTCGGCGGAATGGTGCGGTCACAGGGGAACTCCCCGCGCTCGCTGTCCACAGTGGACGCTGTAGGCGGCGATGGGCGCGGATTGATAGTGTGCGGCAACTATGGTTAGGCTAAGCTAACTTCCACTCGGTCCCGAATCCGCCGCGGCCGACCCGAGGAGTCCCCATGAGCCTGTCCCGTCGTGGTTTTCTGTTCGGTTCCGCCGGTGCCTCGCTGGTGCTGGCCGGGTGCGGGACGGGTGGTGCGGCCCCGGCCGAGCAGGCGGCGCCGGGGTTTCCGATGACCGTGCCGGGGCAACTGGGCGACACCACGGTCACGGCGCGGCCCCGACGGGTGGTGGCAGCCGGGTATCTGCGGGATACCGACCTGGCGCTGGCGCTCGGCGCGGAGCTGGTGTTGTCCGTGCGGAACCAGTCGTTCGCGAAGGGGCTCGCCGCCTGGGCGGAACCGGGGTCCGGCGTGGAGACCGCGTACGTCGCAGATGGTGGCCTGCCGATCGAGAAGATCGCCGCGGCGAAGCCGGATCTGATCCTCGCCTCGGACGATTACGACCTCAAGACCGATCTGCCGAAGCTCGGCAGGATCGCGCCCACGCTCGGGTTCCGGAACGGCGCGGGCAAGGACGGCTGGCCGCAGATGACCGAGCGCGCCGGCGATGTGCTCGGCAAGCCGGCCAGAGCGGCGGAGCTGGTGAAACAGGTGCAGGACACAAGATCGACGGCGTCCGCGCGGCGCATCCGGGGCTCGCCGGGAAGACGTTCACCTTCGGCCCGGTCTCGACCAACAGCGTCTACGCCATCAACAGCCCCACCGACGCCGCCACCACGTTCTTCTCCCAGCTCGGCCTCACGCTGTCCTCGAAGATCACCTCGTTGCCCCCGTCCAGCACCCCGGGCCGCGCGCAGATCTCGCCCGAACAACTCGGCCTGCTCGACGCAGATGTGCTCATCATCAGCTACGACAGCGCGGCCTCGCGCACCGCGTTCGAGGCGAACCCGTTGTTCAAAACCCTTTCCGCCGTCCAGCGCGGCGCGTATGTGCCGCTTGAACAGGATGTCGCCATCGCGATGGCCTTCCCATCTGTGCTGAGCATCCCGTACGCGCTGGACGCGGTGGCGCCGAAGCTGGCCACGGCGCTCGAGAACGGGGCATGACCTTCACGCGACGCGGCAGGCAGAACACGGTCCGGCGCCGCGCCCGCCGGTTCTGCCGCTTTCGCCGGATCGCCCGGGTCCGGCCGTCCCGCTCCACAGCATTCGCTTGGACCACGACCAGGAAACTCTCAGGTAGAGGGTGTGTGCTGGAGCAGGCGAAGGCCACGAGCCAGGCTGGAGGGGCCATGAACGAGCAGGAACCGAACCCGGGCCGGGACCCGCGACGCCCCCACCCGCAGGCCGGGCAGGACAATCCATGGGCGCCGCCGGGTTCCGGACAGCCGGGCGGCGAGTACGGCGGAGCGGACCGGCCGGATGCGACCCCCGGCGCGACTGGGGCGGGGCAGGCTGGTGTGGGGTGGCTGGGTGCCGGTCGCGGCGCGGCTGGGGCGGGGCAAGCCAGTGCGGGCTGGTCGGGTGCCGGTCGCGGCGAGACCGGGGCCGGGCAGACTGGTGCGGGGTGGCCGGGCGCTGGGCACACCAACGCCGGGCCGGCGAGCGCGGGACAGACCGGACCGGGCGGATACCCCGGCTCCAGCCACCCGGGCAGCTGGCACCCCGCCGCGGCGCACCCGGGAACCGGTCCCGCGGCCGGCCAGCCGGGCATCGAGGCGGCACACGAAGCGACCGGATATGCCGCCGCGCAGCACAGCGCCGGACACCCGGGAGCCGGACCGGTTCCTCCGGGCGGCGGGTATCCGGGAGCCGGGCACGCGGGTTACGCGGGATGGGCGCCGCACGGGACTCACCAGTTCGGGCGACCGCCGAAGCGCGGGCACCCGGTGCGGTCCGCCGCGATCGTGGTCGGGGCGGTCGGGCTGTCGGTCGCGGTGGGGCTCGGGGCCGGACACTTCGTGTGGCAGTCGAACGGGGCGTCCGGGAACCAGAACTTCGGCTCGATCGGCACCCCCGGCGGGGCGTCGAACGCGGCCATCAACGCGCAAGCGATCGCCGGCAAGGTGGATCCGGGGCTCGTCGACGTGAACACCGAGCTGGGTTACCAGGGTGCCGCGGCCGCCGGTACCGGCATCGTGCTCACCTCGGACGGCGAGGTGCTTACCAACAATCACGTGGTCGAGGGCGCGACCAGCATCAAGGTCACCGACATCGGCAACGGCCGCACGTACACCGCGTCCGTGCTCGGTTACGACCGCAGTCACGACGTCGCGGTGCTCAAGCTCGCGAACGCCTCCGGCCTCACCACCGAGACGCTCGGCGATTCGTCCAAAGTGACGGTCGGCGACGCCGTGGTCGGCATCGGCAACGCCGGCGGCACCGGTGGCGATCCGGCCGTCGCGTCCGGCCGGGTGACTGCGCTGGGACAGTCGATCACCGCGTCGGATGAATCCAGCGGCTCGTCCGAGCAGCTGACCGGCCTGATCCAGGTCGACGCGAACATCCAGTCCGGCGACTCCGGCGGCCCGCTGGTCAACGCGAACGGCCAGGTGATCGGCATGGACACCGCCGCCTCCGCCGGATACCAGTTCAACGGCAGCCAAGGCGGCCTTGGACAGGGCGGTTTCGGCCAGGGGCAAGGAGGTTACGGCCAGGGCGGCCTCGGTCAGGGCAACGGAGGCCTGGGCCAGGACGGTCCGGGCAACAGCAGCCAGGGCAACAGCAGCCAGAACGGTTCGGACGGCACCACCGGCCAGCAGGGCTTCGCCATCCCGATCAACCAGGCCGTCTCGGTCGCCCACCAGATCGTCGGCGGCACCTCCTCCAGCACCGTCCACATCGGACAGACGGCGTTCCTGGGTGTGTCCGTTTCCGACGGCGGCGGCCGGCCGGGCCAAGGCCAGGGGCGGAGCACCACCGGCCAGGGCGCGGTCATCCAGAGCGTGCTGACCGGCGGCCCGGCGGCGAACGCGGGCCTGTCCGCGGGCGAGGTGATCACCGCCTTGAACGGCCGGACCGTCGATTCGGCCACCGCCCTGACCACCCTGATGGATCAGCACCATCCCGGGGACAATCTGACGCTCACCGTGCTGGACTCCTCCGGTCAGCAGCACAGCGTCACCGTCACCCCGGTCCAAGGCCCGGTCGGCTGACGATCGGACAGTCCACCCCGGAGCGGCCTCGCCCGCCGCCCCGGGGTTTTCCGCGGACCCGCCGACGCGGCCGGGGAGAAATCGGTCGCCGGACGACGGCGTGGTGCGTGAGGACCGCGCCGGGCCGGGATTGCCCTCCGCAGAGCAGGTCATCGCGCACACGAACCTGTACTGGCGTTTCCAGGCCGCGCCCGGCCGGACCGCGGGCACGGTGACCACGGAGGAGGTGCGCTTCGGGGACTGAGTACGTCCACCCCGGCGCAGAATCGGTGCGCACCATGCCGGCTGCGTACTGGGTCTGCGGCTAGGCGTTCGCGGCGGCGAAACACCGCAAGGCGTGCCTTGTCCCGTGCCGGGTCTGGGGCGAGACCGGTGCGTGGCGGCTCGTCAGAGTGCGAACAGGATGGACCGTACGATCACTGCGGCGAAGAACACCACGGTGAAGGCCAGGTCGATGGCCACACCACCGGTGCGGACCGGGCGCAGGACCCGGCGGACGGGGGCGATCACCGGCTCGGTGATCCGATGGCTGATCCGGCGGGCCTGGCCGAGCCAGCCCGGGCCGGTGGTCACCAGCCGCGTCCAGTCCAGCACCATGCGCGCGACCAGGACCAGGATGAACAGGGTCAGCACCCACCCGGCCAGTGTTGCGATCAGGTTCATCGTCTACCTCCCGGCGGGGACGGTCTTTCTGTCCAGTGCAACGTCCGGGAAGGCCGGAGAGTGTCCTGGCCGCCCGGCTTCTCAGCGACTTTTCAGTGAACCGGCTGCCGCCGCGTCTTGCCTCGCGGGGGTGCGATGCGACGGGGTCGGACGGCGGGGACATCGACCGGAGAGGAATGCACGCGGGTGAACGGCGCAGTGCGGTGTGGTTCGGCGCGTCCGGCCGGGTGGGGATGATCCACCGCTCGTGGATGCCACGCCGAGTGGACCGTGGCCGACCCCCCGCCCGTGCCCCGCAAAGCTGTGAAGGGGTCCTTAGCGGCTTTGCAACTTAGGGTCCGAAACCATGTGGGGTCTGCGGCTAGCACTGCAAAGTCCGTTGGGTCGCCTGCTGGCACGCCAGGAAGCTTCACGGCCGCGCTGATCATTGACGGGAAGCTCACTTGGACACTTTCTCTGTCCACTCGGTAGCAAGAACCGAGTACAGGACCGAGTCTCGCCATGCGTTGTTGGTGAACACGTGATCCCGGAGGACGCCTTCGCGAACGAATCCCAGGCGTTCGACCACCGTTTGGGAGGCTCCGTTGTCGGGGCCGATCGCGGCGGTAACCCGGTGAAGGTCCAGCGGCCCGAATGCGAAGCCGAGCGCCGTGCGTACCGCGTCGGTGGCATAGCCCTTCCCCCATTGCTCGGCTACGACCGCGTATCCCAGTTTTGCAGCCTTGACGCCGGTTAAGCCGAGGCGGCAGAAGCCGATCAGCCGGTCATCGTCGAGCCTGGTCATGCCCAAGTAGTACTCGGTCCTTGGCCTGACCTGCGCCCGCTCCACAGCGCCATCGATCATCGTCTGCGCTGCATCCCTGGTTCTGCTGTCGAACGACAGAAACCGCGTGACCCGGTCGTCTCCGACGATCGTGAACGCGTCGTCCCCGTCAGACGAGCGGAACTCCCGCAGTCGGGTCAGGCTACCGGAGAGCGTCACGCAGGTGCCAGCGTCATCGGCCTGGTGGGTGGTCACTGCGGCAGCGCCAATCGTTGCGAGGCGAACGTTTTCATTGAGTCACCCAGCTCGTTGACGGCCCGGCTTTGGGCAGCCACCTGACCGAGATGCCGTTGGACATGGTGCACGGCAACAACCACTCCGTGTGTGCGCTGAGCCGTCGGCAGATCCAGAACTGCTTCCATCGCTTCGCTGGCACCTTCAAACTCGCCCGTCGAGCAGGGCCAGTTTTGTGCGTCGGCCTGCCCATTCGGCCTCGCGCCAGGCTGCGGGCATCGCGGCGATGGCTTCTCTGGCGACTCGGGCAGCGTGCTTGTCATCGCCGAGGGCGTGCAGGACGAACGCCCGTTGCCCGTGGAAGAACGAGGGCACATACCAGTACGCGGATGCGGGCAACTCGTCCGAGCTGTCCGGCAGATGGCTCATCAACCGGTCGGCCGACGCGAGCGCTTGCAGTGCATCGCTTTTGAGCCCGTTCCGGGCCAGCACCTCGGCGCGCTGGAACTCGGTGTATGTACGCAGGCCGATGTTCACCCGCTCGTCCCGCCCGGCCGCTGCGTTGAGTGCCTCGGCGCTGCGGAGGCTGTTCCGGCGCAGATTTCGGTACGCCGAGAACGACAGAGCCATCGCCAGCCGCTCCGGGTCGTCGGCTTCCAGGGCGTACACCGCAGCCCGATCAAGGTGCCTGCGGGAGTCATCCCACCGGTCCATCGGGATACTCAGCCAACCCAGGTATTGCTCGAGTTCGGCCAGCAGTCCGACGGCCTCGGCACGAGTTTTCCCGCGCGAGTTCTCGGCAAGCCTGGTCACTATCGACCGCTGCGCATGCACGGTCGAGATCACCTCGGCCGCGCTCGTGGCGTCCTCCAGCCGGCGGACGCTCGCCAGCACTTCGGCGATCGCGTCGAGGGTCTTGTGGTCGGTATGCGTGCGGCCGGACAGCGCCGCCGCGAGGCGTTCTTCGTCGTGCTGCGGGATCAAGCCCAGGTCGTGCTCACTGGCGTCGAGCACACCGCACAGCGCCGCGCGCACGATCGCGGACGGACGCCGGACAGCACCGCGTTCGAGCTTGCCGAGGTGGTTCCCGTCGAATGCCGACAACCGGCGATCGGGGTCGTTGGCCGTGATCCAGTCACGCACGAGGCCCGCCAGCTCGTCCCGGCCCATCACGGTGCCTGGGTACACGCGCGACGGCATGGCCTCGCGAGCGAGGCGCAAGCGATCGTTCGGCTGCCTGGGCACCGGTCAAGTCTACGGCTTCCCCGATCTTCCCGGCGATCTTCCCTGCACACGGAGTTGCCGACCTACGACGCTCGGTGTCATGGAAACGAGCGCTTTGGGACGGCAGTCACGGTGCTGTCGTGCGTCGTCCTCGGATCTGGCGTGGCGGGTGCATGTCGATCGGACCGACGGCGGCCGGGAGATCGCGCACCTTTATTGGAAGCGGGATCTGGCTGATCCGTCGGTGCAGTGGCTTATCCCGTGGTGTTCGGGCGATGTCGCGTATCCGGAGCGGCATCACCGGAGCGAGGTCGACGTGGCTGGATTCGCCGACGCTGAGCCGGATCCGGCCTGCGTGAGTGAGGTTCGGCGGTGAGCGCGTTGATCTACATCGACCTGACGGTGGCGCGTCCGGTGATCGACGGGGTCTGGCATCTGGCCGGGCTCTCGGTGGTCCCGGCGCCGGGTGAGGAGATCACGACGCCGTGCGGGGCCGCGGGTCCGGTGGTGTTCGTGCCGTCGTCCGAGCGGGGCCGTGACGGTGTACCGGCGCAGTGCCTGCACTGCGATGTGCAGGAGCGCCGTCGTCTCGGTTACGAGATTCGTGCCGACCATCCGGGGCTGCATCCTCGGACTCGGCCAGGGAGGCGCTGATGTTGCGTCGTCCGATGATTCTGGCGTGTTCGGTGTTGGTGCTCACGGCTTGTTCGAGCGTCGCTCCCGGTGTCCCGGCCCCGGCGAGAAATCCCCTGCTGTTGAAGGAGATACCGCCCTATGGTGGCGCACCCAAGGTCGCGCACCCAAGGTCGCGCACCCAAGGTCGCGCACCCACTACCGGACTCCGTGCTGTCGGGCAGCCCCTGTGAAGCACTCAGCCCGGAACAGATCCACGACGACGTCGGGCCCGGGATCCCCGGAAAATTCGAGGACGGTGCCCTCGGACCGGTATGCAGCTGGGACGGCAACGGCGGGTCCGTGCTGTTGATCTATTTCACGGCTACGCAGCACGAGGGCCTGAGTATCATCTACAAGCAGGTCAAGTCCCAGATGAAACGGTTCGACGTACTCCCGCCCATCCAGGGCTTCCCCGCCGTGGCCTACGACACCCAGCCAGGACCGAAAACCCGGAGCTGCCATCTCACGGTCGGGCTCGCCGACACCCTCGACTTCCAAATCGGGCTCGGCCTCGGCAGCTACAACGTCGGCAAAGTCGACTCCTGCGACATCGCAGCCATCATCGCCGGCCACGTGGTCACCACGCTCACAGCGAAAGCGGGGCGCTGAGGCGTGGGACCGCCCGTTGCTGTCTCGTAATTTCCATCCACGACACCGAGAATGTGAAGGGTAAGGCACGTGGGAACCACAGTCAGAGGTGCGTTCCGGAACCGGTTGCTGGGTATCGCCTTACGCACCGCCCGGAAGGACGCGCACTTCGGGGTCCGGGAACTGGCCCGGCGGGTCGGGGTGAACCCCGCGTTGTTGTCGAACTGGGAACTCGGGGAACGCACACCCAAACGAGACGACGTGGCCGGGATCCTCGGCGCGCTGGGCGTCACCGGTGAGGAAAAACAGCGGATCCTGCACCTGGCCCGCCTCACCGGCCCCGGCCTGATCCTGCCCGGCAACCTGAACAACCGCGACCACCACGCCGCGCTGAGGGACTGCGAAACACTCGCCACCAAGATCCACGCCTGGCATCCCCTGCAGATCCCGGACCTGCTCCAAATCCCGGACTACACCCTCGCCGCGCTCCACGCGCAAGGCATCGACGCCGAGGACAGCCGGGAACTGGTGGCGCTGCGCACCGAAAGCGGCAACATCATCCACGGCCCGGACGCTACCCCGCTCACCGCGTTCATCGGCGCCTCAGCCCTCACCAACATTGTCGGCACACCGGAGATCATGCGCCGACAGCTCGACATGCTGATCGTCCCCACAACCGGAACGACCGTGCGTATCGTGCCCGACGACATCGACGAGCACCCCGGCCGGTCCGGCCCCTTCACCCTCTACGACACCCCCGCCGCGACCGTCGCCTACATCTCCCACCGCAACGCCGGAACCTTCCTCCCCGACGACCACGGCGAGCACCGCGACATCATCGACCGACTCGACAAAATCGCCATGACACCCACCGAATCCGCCATGACCATCGGCGACACCACCACCACATACACCACCACATACACCCCCACCGAACACCACTAGCACACCGCCCAACCGGACCAGCGCGGCCACGCACTCCCGGCACCACCAAAGCTGTGAAGGGGCCCTTCACGGACTCAGAGTCCGTGAAGGGCCCCTTCACAGCGTGCTTTCCAGGCGGTTCACCCGGACGCGGCGACGTTCGCGACCGGGTACGCGACCACCGTTGTGGAACGATTCAGAACGCACGAATCCACCGCGACGGAAGGGGTATCTCGCGTGATCAAGACCAGCCGGGGCCACGGCAGCGGGCAGGTGCGGCGGGTGACGTTCATCCTTCCGGCGGACACCCCGCCCGGCGCGGTGAGCGTCGTCGGCGACTTCAACGACTGGCAGCCCGGATGCCACGAGCTGCGCAAGCGCTCCAACGGCACCCGTTCCGCGGCGGTCGAGGTGGTACCGGGCGCGCGGCTGCGGTTCCGCTACCTCGCCGAAGGTGGCCGTTGGCTCGACGACCCGGACGTCGCGGCCCGCGACGGAGCGGACTGCCTCTTCGTCGCGGACTGACCCCGGGACCCGGGGTAGTTCGCCTCGGGCCGCGCGCCGCCGCGCCGCCTCGCCGCGCGCCGCCGCGCCGCCTCGCCTCGGGCCGCGCGCCGCCGCGCCGCCTCGCCTCGGGCAGTGGGTTGGCCAGGCTCAGCGCCTGACCAGAAGTCTTGTCCGTAATTCTCGGGTAGCCACGGTGAGGTCCATGGTGCGGCGGTGGTGAGCATCTGTTCGGTGGTGTGGTCGCGGAAGAAGGCGTGGGCTTGTCGGACTCGCGCTGCGGGAGCCCGCGAAATGATCCGGTAAACTCCATGAGCGCGGCGGTGGGGCTCGCCGCTCCTGGAGATCCAGGACAACTGCGGTCATGGCCGCCAACAGTCCCTACTCGACCGTGACCCTTGCGTCCGTGGAGTAGGAGAAGACCGTGCCCGACCAGGCCGCATCGGATGAGGCATTGCCCGAAAAGTCCCGTTTCGCCGAGGTGCCGCCGCTGGTGGAGCCGATCGACCCCGATGTCGACCTGCGTGTTCCGGCCCAGCGCAGCGAACTCGTCCGGCATCACGGCCCGGTGCTGGGCGTGATCGCGCTCGGCGGCGGGCTCGGTGGGCTGGCCCGTTACGGGCTGGCGGAGGTGCTCCCGACGGCACCCGGCGGGTTCCCGTGGGCGACCTTCCTGACGAACGTCGCCGGCTGCTTCCTGATCGGCGTGCTGATGGTGCTGGTCACCGAGACCTGGCAAGCGCACCGGCTGGTGCGGCCGTTTCTCGGCGTCGGCATCCTCGGCGGGTTCACCACGTTCTCCACCTACGCGGTGGAGATTCGTGGCCTGCTTGCTCCGGATACGGTTCCGCTCGCCTTCGGTTATCTGGCCGGCACGCTGGTCGCGGCGCTGCTGGCGGTGCTGCTCGGCCACGCGGTCACCCGGAAAGCTGTGTCGGGGGTGGCGGCCCGATGACCGTGCTGCTCATCTTCCTCGGCGCCACAGTCGGTGCGCCGCTGCGGTATCTCACCGACCAGGCGGTGCAGTCGCGGCATCAGTCGCTGTTCCCGTGGGGCACGTTCACCGTCAACCTGTTCGGCTGTCTCGTGCTGGGCGGGCTCGCCGGAGCCGGGAGCGCGGTGCCCGCGCCGCTGTTCGCGTTGCTCGGCACCGGGTTCTGCGGCGCGCTCACCACGTACAGCACCTTCGGCTACGAGACGGTCCGCCTGACCGAGCGGCGGGCCTACTTCGCCGCAGCGGCGAACGTGGTGGTCAGCCTCGCCGCCGGGGTCGGCGGCGCCGCTTTCGCCTATCAAACCGTGCACGCCCTGGTCGGGTGACAGCCCAGATCGTGCCGTGGGCCCAATCGATCAACTCGCCCAGCACGTCGCCGGCGAGCAACCCCTGGCGCTCGAACTCGCTGGCCACCACGGCCATAGTGAGCCGTACGGTCTCCTCGAAGAACGGGGCCCGCCCTGATCGGCGATCTGCCTGCCGCGTGGGCCCAGCCGGGGACGCGCACGCGGTTGCCCACCCCGGCGCAGTCACCACTGTGGACAGTCCTCTGTGGACTGACGGGTCACTCCTTGCCCAGCGAGCGGCGGATCTCGGCGAGCTTGTCCTTGGCCGCCTTGTCCCGGTCGGCGATCTTCTTGTCCAGTGACTCGATCGTCTCCGGTCCGCCGATGCCCGCCACGTCCTGCGAGCCGAGCGAGGTGGTGTAACGCTTTTCGATCCGGTCGCGCACGTAGTCGTAGGAGGGTACGCCGCCCTCGCTGTAGTCCGGCTCCGGTACGGCCGGGCCCTGCCCGAGCGCCGGGTCGGTGGGCTGCTCGCCGGGTGTGTCCGTGCTCATGGTGCTCGCTCCGTCTCTCGTCCGCGGTCCCGCCTCCGACCCTACTCGACCGCGCCGGGCCTGCGGGAGGTTTCACGGTGCCGGATCCGCGGTAGTCCGAAGGGGACGGCCGGGAGCCGGCCTCCCGGCCCACGGAAGGAGCTGCCGATGTCCGGTGCCTGCCTCACCGCGCCACCCGCCCCGCCGGAACCGGTTCCGGCCCCGCCCGGCACCCCGGACCCGATTCTGCCCTCGCCCGGCCCGGACCGCCCGTTGCCCGAACCCGAGCCCCTGCCGCCTGACTCGGAACCCGGACCGGAGTGAGGTGTCCCCGAGTCGGGAATGCCTGGTAGAGCGATTGCGGCAGTCCCGTGCTCGAGCCGCACGGATCGACCCGGGCCTCCTCCCTCAGGTCGGTAGGAAGGTGTGCCCTCCTCCGGGCGGAGCGGCTCGAGATGTTCGCTGGTGGGCTGGGCTCACCAGCGCCGGCAGGTTCACTCGTGCGGCTTCGGCCCGGGACACTTCCCGCCGCACGCGTTCTGCGCTCTCGCCGTCCTTCGCCAGGACTGCAAAGCCTTGCCCGAGGTGGTCCCGTCCGGTAGCCATACGTGCGGCAGGCGGCTTCCGGCGGCGAGGGCCGGGGTGTACGTGACGGTGTCCGGCGGGCCGATCGTCGCCCGGTTCTCCGTGCAATCGGCCACCGTCGGCGAATTCGCACAACGGTAGCCAAGAACAAGGCCAAGGCTGTAGAACTCCGGACGCTTGAGGCTCGTGGTGCTGTGCTGGGGTCGGATCGGCGTAGATGTACGCCGGCTGGATACCAGTTGACCCGGGGATCCGAGAAAGCGCGATCAGGTACCGGTGACTGTTTCCTGCGAGGGCAACTGCTCAACGCTGGTGGCGAGAAGTACTGAGCAGCAAGGATCGACCTGAGGCTGTCCGCGCAGCGACCGCCTCGACGGCGCCGAGACTGCTCGAGGTCCACAGTGCCCGTCCGATGAAGTGGTGACTTCAGACCCTAGCCTGCACCGGCTGTGGTTGCTGACGATGACCTCAGGGGACTCTCCAACCGGAAACCTTGCGGGAAGGCGATAAGGAGGTCGTTATGGCGGGAATTCGCAGAATGAGCCTGGACAGCCCGGAAGAGGTGCGGCCTTTCCAGGATGACCGAGGCCAGCTGGAGATGGTCAACCTCGACGAAGGCGCGGTGGCGCGCGCTACGTTCAGGCCCGGCTGGCAGTGGTCCAAACATGTGAAGCCGATCGCGGGAACCGAGAGCTGTGAGGTGCCTCACCGGGGCTACGTCATTTCTGGGTCCATGACCGTCAGGATGAACGACGGGGAGGAAGCCACGTTCGGGGCCGGCGATTTCATGCTCATCCCGCCAGGACACGACGGATGGGTCGTGGGCGACGAGCCGTGCGTGGTGATCGACTGGCAAGGCATGACCGACTACGCCAAGCAAAAGGCTTAAACAGGTAAACCCCGAGGCGACCGAGCGGCAGGTATTTCCGTTCGGTCGCCTCACCGCCCGATCTTGCGATGTGGATGGGGCATCTGCCCCCTTGAGGTTCCCCTTGGATCGGTGTCCATCATGCCTGTTCGGAAACCTCGGTCGTGCACGGCCGAATACAAGGACGAGGCGCATCGCGTGATCGATGCCGGCCGCGCCATTGCCGAGGCCGGCCAGGGGTTCCACGGCCGAGCCCGAGAGCGATACGGGTCCCAGCGAGCCATCGCGTCACAGCGTGTGGCGAGGGTGCGTGGCTCGAACTGGCGTGCCGTCTGCTGCACGGTTGGGGTTTGATGAGGTTTGCCACCGCCGCGCCCGGCTTGCGTCCCGGAGACCGGAATGCCCGCTCTGCACCGGGACCGGGCCGATCCTGTCAGCCTGCAGAACACCGGCGCTCGCCCAACCGGGCCAGGCAATGTCTGGCCCGGCATGTCCCGCCCGGGCGGGACCGTGCGAGGTGCTCGGATACGCCGGTCGGCTGGCTATACCCGGGATACCGAAGTCAGCCGGTGAACCCAGCGGCCCGGAGCGCGGCATCGATCCGGACGCGGTGGTCGGCTTCCCATTGGCCGAGGGTCTGCGCTGCTTCCTTTGCCAGCTTCGCGAGGGCGTCGGCGAGCACCTGGTCCGAGCCGGCGGCGGGGACGACGACCACGCCTTCCTCGTCGGCCACGACGACGTCGCCGGGGGATACCGTGACCCCGGCGCAGTGGACGGGTTCGCCCAATGCGGTGGCGGCGGCCTTGGCGCCGGGGATCGGGATCACGCCACGCGCGAACACGGGGAAGCCCAGGTCGCGGACTTCGGCGTTCGTGGTGGATCCGTGGCGACCGTGCGGGGCTTGGGGTGGTTCGAGCGGGGCCGGTGCGGTCCGGGGCGTGGGCTCGTGGCGTTCCGGGTAGCGAGGACGGCCGTGTCCGGTGCGGACTTCACTCTGCGTGGTCGCTCTGATGGGTGAACAGCGGGAAGTCGCGCCGGCTCCCGGGTGGTGACGTCTCGTGGTTGTTCCGGTCCGGCCGTCCCGCGGGGGCAGGGCCGGCAATAGCGGCCGTACGTGCGGATGAACGTGCAGATTCCCGGGATTGTGCAGGTGCCGGAGTGAATGCAGAACGCGGTGATCGGTGATCCGGGCGCCTGAGGTCCCTCGTCCGAGTGATTGCGGGGAGTAGTGGGGCGCGTCACTCGAACCGCTGGGCGACGGTGAAATACCGCTCGGCGCGACACTGCGGGTACGCCCTCTTCGTAACGCAGCGTTCCGGCCAGGATGTGGCTACCGGCATCGCCGGAGTACCGAAAGGCGTGGCCCCCTGCGGACACAGGGGGCCACGGAGTCCTTGAACCTGCCTGGAAGACGAGGAAATGGACCTCATGAGTGTACCGTCGCCGATCCTGGAGAAGCCAGACCGCAGCCGCCGCGTCAGTGTGGTCGTGGACCGGTTGCCCGCCGTGCCGGAGCGGCGGATCGCCAGCCGCGAGGAGATGATCGAGGCCGGCGCCCGGGTGCTGGCCCGGCGTGGCCGGGGACGGCACCGCAAACCGGACACCCGGGAATCGTGGCCGCAGTTGCTCGCCGGGGTGATCTCGGCGTGGGCGCCGACCCTGCGGGTGTGCCTGCTGCTCGTTGTCGGCGGCACCGTGCTTGCCGGGGTCGCGCTGGTGGCGAGCCCGCAGATCGGCGTCGCGGTGGGCACGTTCGTCGCGATCGCCAGCCTGGTTGGCGCCGTCGCGATCCGCCCGCGGCGGACTTCCTCCCACCGCTACTGACCTGCCGAGGGCCGGGGCACGGGGTGAAAACCTCGTGCCCCGGCCCGGCTGCGCGGACGTCGAGGCCGGCGATAGGCCGCCTCGTGGGTGAGCCGGGTGTGGTGCGGTTGAGGTGGGTCGGCGTGCCCGTGTCGACGTGGGGGATTCGGGCACGGGGCGTGGGTTGGGAGTTCGAGGTACGGAAGCCACATTGCTGGGCCTGGCCAGCAGGTGGGCGGCTGTGATCGAGGCGCGCGAAGGGCGCGGATTCCCGCCGGGGGCGTTAGGAGCCCCCCGTGTCCGGGGCTTCGGTGGCTGGTGAGCCGGAGTGCATTTCCCACGGTGGGCGGGACAGTGCGTGCCCGGTCTCCAGGAGTGACTTCAGGTTCGCGCACACCCCGGGCCAGGCGGCCGTGGCGGTCGCCAGGTCGTGCTCGGGGAGGTTCGTGTGGGTGACGGTCAGTTCGACGATCTCGTGGTACGGCTTGATCTCGAAGGTGACTTCCGGTGCTCCGGCCGGGGGGAGCGGGCCGGGCCGGGGGAGGGTCAGTGCGAGGCGGTGCGGCGGGAGTGCGTCCAGGACGGTGCCGGTGATGCCGGGGTGGCCGTCGGTGGGGAGGTGGTGCCACGGGGAGCCTGGCCGCCAGTCGGAAACGTTGCGGTGGCCCCAGAAACGGGCGGTCAGGTCGGCATCGGTCAGGGCGTGCCAGACTTGGTGCGGGCTGGTTTCCAGATAGGTGACATACCGGTAGACGGGGCGGGGGCGTTCGGCGCGCTCCTTGATCGTGCCGAGGGCGCGCAGCCGGGGGCGTTCGAATCGGTGGATCCAGCGTTCCTGGATGTCCCACAGTGGCACGGGATTCAGGTAGTGCAGCTTCTCCCGGCCCCGGCGGACGGTGCTGATCAGGGTGGCGGCTTCGAGCACGCCCAGATGCTGGGTCGCCGACTGCCGGGTCATCCGCAGTGGTTCGCACAGTTCGCCCAGGGTCTGCCCGGTGCGCTCGCGCAGCCGGTCCAGCAGGGCGCGGCGCGTCGGGTCGGCCAGCGCCTTGAACACCGCATCCTCGACGTCCACTTCATTCACTATGCAGGTATCCGGCTGCATGAGTCAACCAGGGTGGAATCAGGCGCTTGACTTAATCCGGGTGGGTTGGTTGCCTGGATGCCCGGCCGGAGCACGCAGGGGGTGCGACGGGGTATCGCGCCGGTGGGCATCGCCGGTCAGGGTGTCCGAAGTGGACGCACGCGTGTCCGATGTGGTCGGGGGCGGTAGATTTCCGTACCGGGGAAGGTGCCGTGCGGGGCGGCGGGAGAGTGAGGTGGCGGGTATGAGCGGGAAGAGCGTTCGGGCGGATCGGGCGAGCGCGACCCGAGAGGCCATTCTCGTGACCGCCGAGCGGTTGTACGCCGAGCACGGTGTGCACGCGGTGTCCAACCGGCAGATCAGCGACGCGGCGGGACAGGGCAACAATACCGCGGTCGGCTATCATTTCGGCACGAAGACCGATCTGGTCCGGGCGATCGTCCGCAAGCATGCGGCGCCGATGGAGCGGCTGCGGGCCGATCTGCTGGTCCGCGCCGAGGGCTCCGGCGAGATCCGCGACTGGGTCGCCTGCCTGGTCCGCCCCTCCACCGCGCACCTCGACGAGCTGGGCAGCCCCACCTGGTACGCGCGGTTCATCGCGCAGGTGACCACCGATCCGGCGCTGCGGGAGATCCTGGTCGGGGAATCGATGACCTCGCAGGTGATGATCCGGGTGATCGAGGGGCTCAACCGGTGCCTGCCCGCACTGCCCGCGCCGATCCGGGTGGAACGCGGCGAGATGTCCCGGCACCTGATGATCCACGTGCCCGCCGAACGCGAGCGCGCGCTCGCCGAGGGTACCCCGACCCCGCGCGCCACCTGGCAGGACGCGGCGGACGGGCTGATCGACGTGATCGCCGGGATGTGGACGGCGCCGGTCTCGGCCTGAACCCCGGGCGAGTGCGGGGCACGGCGGTGGGCGTGGCGGGTTCGGCGCGGTGCCGGAGATTCCGGTATTGCCGGGCAACGAGGGTTTCCGGCCGGTGAAGACGGATTCCTGGTCCGGTGGAGCGGGTTTCCTTGTGCGGGAACAGTTCTCCGAGCTTCGCGGACGGTCGTGGTGATACGGGGACCGGGTCGCGGGGTGGGCCGTTGATCCATGCGGGATGCGTTGCCGGGGTGCTCCTGCCCGGCTGAACGGGTGTCGTTGCGGAAATACCGGTTCCCGCCGGGGGTGCGTCGACGGCTTCCGTGCCGGGTTCCCGCAAGTCGGTGGCTGACCTCCGGGGCAGGTCGTGACCATGCCCGGCGAGCTTTCCGGCGGCGATCTGCGGGTAGTACGGTTGGCCGGGCAACGGAAATCCCGCGTGGACTCGGTGCGGACGGGAAGGACGATCGTGGAGCTGAAGGTCGGGTACAAGGCGTCGGCGGAGCAGTTCGGGCCGCGAGCGCTGGTGGAGTTCGCGGTCCGGGCCGAGGAGCTGGGGCTGGACTCGGTGTGGGTCTCGGACCATTTTCTGCCGTGGCGGCACGACGGCGGGCACGCGCCGTGGGCGCTGGCCTGGATGCCCGCGGTGGCCGAGCGGACCAGCCGGGTGCAGATCGGCACCAGCGTGCTCACGCCCACCTTCCGGTACAACCCGGCGGTGATCGCGCAGGCGTTCGCCACCATGGCGCTGCTGTCCGGGGACCGGGTGGTCCTCGGCGCGGGCACCGGCGAGGCACTGAACGAGATCGCCGTGTCCGGCCGGGAATGGCCCGAGTTCAGGGAGCGGTTCGCGCGGCTGCGCGAGTCGATCCGGCTCATGCGCGCGCTGTGGACTCAGGAGAGCGTCGACTTCCAGGGCGACTACTACCAGCTGGTCAACGCGCGGATCTACGACCGCCCGGAGCGCCCGGTGCCGGTCTACGTCGCGGCGGGCGGCCCAGTCGTCGCCAAGTACGCCGGCCGGGCGGGTGACGGGATGATCTGCACCTCCGGCAAGGGGATGGACCTCTACACCGGGAAACTGATGCCGGCCATGGCCGAGGGCGCCGCCGCCGCGAAGCGCGACGCGGCCGGGGTGGACCGGATGATCGAGATCAAGATGTCCTATGACCGCGATCCCCGGCAGGCACTGGAGAACACCCGCTTCTGGGCGCCGCTCTCCCTGACCGCGGAGCAGAAGCACACGGTCTCCTCGGCCGAGGAGATGGAACGCCTCGCCGACGAGCTGCCGCTGGAGCAGGTCGCGAAGCGCTGGATCGTGACCTCGGACCCGGACGAGGCGGTCGCGCAGATCAAGCCGTACCTGGACGCGGGGCTGAACCACCTGGTCTTCCACGGGCCGGGCGGCGACCAGGAACGCTACCTGGCCCAGTTCGCCGAGGACGTGCTGCCGAAACTGCGCGCGCTCGGCTGATCCCGGCCGTACCCGGACTGTATCCTTTGTGGACAGTGGTGCCTCTGATGTGGACGGTCGTGGGTGCCGTGGTTCGCCGGCGCCGGGCTGTGAAGGGCGGTGAAGGGGCCCTTCACGGACTCTGAGTCCGTGAAGGGCCCCTTCACAGCGCCGCCGGTGTCGTCGTGGTCCGTCCAGCCGGCAGAGACCGCTGGGGGTCTGTGCCGTTCCGGCCCAGGACACCGCTTCTCACCGCGCCCGCGCCACCCGCGCCTCGTCCCACACCGGGTCCGGGGTTTCGCGGACGACGCCGTCGGCGCCGAAGACCAGGTAGCGGTCGAAGGTGCGGGCGAACCAGCGGTCGTGCGTGACCGCGAGGACCGTCCCCTCGTAGGACTCCAGGCTGTCCTGCAAGGCTTCCGCGGATTCCAGGTCCAGGTTGTCGGTCGGCTCGTCCAGCAGCAGCGCGGTGCTGCCGGCCAGCTCCAGCCGCAGGATCTGGAACCGGGCCTGCTGACCGCCGGAGAGCTGGTCGAAGTGCTGCTCGCCCTGACGTTCCAGCTCGTAGCGGCGGAGCGCGGCCATCGCCGCGCCGCGGTCCTTCGCGTGTTCGGTCCACAGGATGTCGATGAGCGGACGGCCGGACAGCTCGGGATGGGCGTGGGTCTGCGCGAAATGGCCGGGCACCACCCGCGCCCCGGCCTGCCACCGCCCGGTGTGCGCCACCTCCGCCCCGGCCAGCAGCCGGAGGAAATGCGATTTGCCGGAGCCGTTCGACCCGAGCACCGCGACCCGTTCGCCGAAGAAGATCTCCAGCGAGAACGGCTTCATCAGCCCGGTGAGCTCCAGATCCGTGCAGGTGAACGCCCGCACGCCGGTCCGGCCGCCGCGCAGCCGCATGCGGATGTCCTGGCGCCGCGGCGGTTCCGGCGGCGGACCGGCCTCCTCGAACTTCCGCAGCCGGGTCTTCGCGGCCTTGTACCGGGAGGCCATCTCGTCGCTGCGCGCGGCGTACTGCTGCATGTCCCGCACGAGGCGTTTGAGCTGGGCGTACTTCTCGTCCCAGCGCCGTTTGACCTCCTCGTAGCGGGCGAACCGCTCGCGGCGCGCTTCGTGGTAGGTGGCGAAACCGCCGCCGTGCACCCAGGCGTCGCTGCCCGCCGGGCCGGGTTCCACGCTCACGATCTTCTCCGCGGTCCGCGCGAGCAGCTCACGGTCGTGGGAGACGAACAGGACCGTCTTGCGGGTCTCCCGCAAGCGCTCTTCCAGCCAGCGTTTCCCGGGCACGTCGAGGTAGTTGTCCGGCTCGTCGAGCAGCAGGACTTCGTCCGGGCCGCGCAGCAGGGCTTCGAGGACCAGCCGTTTCTGCTCGCCGCCGCTGAGCGTCCGGACGAGACGGCCGCGGGCGCGGTCGTACGGGATGCCGAGCGCGGCTGTGGTGCAGACGTCCCAGAGCGTCTCGAACTCGTACCCGCGTGCCTCGCTCCAATCGGCCAGGGCTTGCGCGTACTTCATCTGGGCGGCTTCGCCGTCGACGGTCAAGATCGCCTCTTCGGCGGTCTCCACCGCCTCGGCGGCCTGTCGGACGCGCTGGGGCGCAACGGAAACCAGCAGGTCATGCACCGTGCGCTCGTCTCGCACGGAACCGACGAACTGCGCCATCACGCCGAGGCCGCCGGACACCGTGACCGCTCCACCATCCGGCCGCAACTCACCGGAGAGCAACCGGAGCAGCGTGGTCTTCCCGGCGCCGTTCGGCCCGGCCAGCGCGACGATCGAGCCCTCCCCGACCCGGAACGAGACGTCGTCGAGCAGGGTCCGGCCGTCGGGCAGGCAGTAGCCGAGGTGCGCGGCTTCGAGATGGCCCATGGGTGGGACCCTACTGCGCGCGCCCCGGGGCTCGCCTCGGATTTTCCGCCCCGCCCGCGTCGCGACGGGTGATCATGAATCGCCCGATCGAGTGGTACCGGACGATCTTGCTGCGCTCGCCCGGTTTTCAGTCGACTCTGGAGGTTCATGAGACGGCCGGGGAGGGACGTCGATGACACTGCGTGTGGAGTTCACTCGGGAGGACCTGCGGCGGGTCCGGTTCGCCGATGCCGCGGACCCCATGTGGGAGCTGGTGTTCAGCCTGTTCCTGGCGCGTTCGGCGGTGGGACGGCCGGGCGCCGGCGGGCAGCGCGAGCGCCGGGGGTGGAGTGCGGTGGTGCAGCACGCGATCGAACAGCTGCACTCGGTGCTGCCGGGGGCCGGGCGGGTTCCGGATGTCGACATGGCGGCCCGGGCCGGATGCGCGGCGCCGGTGTGCCCCGGCCGGCGCGGGGCGTTCCCGGACTGCGTGCCCGGCTGGATGTGCGGGCCGGCGGCGGAGCTCGGTGCGGCCGGGGAACTGCTTGCGGCGTATGGGGTCCTGCTGGTCCCGGATCAGATCCGGGCGGTCGAGCCGGTGGGGCGTCGCGGGGCCGTCGCCGCGCTCGCCAGGGTGCCGGGCGTGCTCGGCTGGGAGGGGGACGCGCTGCTGGTCGAGTATCCCGGGGACCGGACCGTGCACCTGAACGGGCGAGGCCTGACGCTGCTGCCCGCGGCCTGCGGCGGGGGCGATCCGGTCACCTGGACGGAGCCGGCCCCGGAGCAGGCGGCTCCGGCCGATCACCTGGTCGCGCTGCTGGGGCGCACCCGCGCGGAATGCCTCCGCCAGCTCGGCACGCCGTGCACGACGACCGTGCTGGCCGCCCGGATGGCCACCACGGTCGGCGTCGCGAGCAGGCAGGCCGCGGTGCTGTGTGAAGCGGGCCTGATCCGCAGCAGCCGCCGTGGGCCGGCGGTCGTGCACCGGATCACGCCGCTGGGGTCGGCGTTGCTGGCCGGGCCGGGTTAGACCGAGCGGGAGGACTTCGGTTCGTGACGGACGTGCGTCGGTGGCGGGTGCTGCGGCGTTCCGGTGCGGTTGTTTCGGCGGGTGCTGCGGTCCTGTTCTGCCGCCCGTCCGTGAAGGCCACCTTCACGGACTCAGAGTCCAGGGTGTCGGCAAAGTCGGTGTGAGGGCCTTGCGCAGACGGCGTAGGTCCGTGAAGGTCCGTGAAGGGCCCCTTCACAGACCCGGGACAGGTCTGGCGCACACCACGAGGTGGTCGCGCATCTCGAGCACCTCCGCTTCGCCCGTACCATGGTCACCGCGAAGTTCCGGCGCATGGTCAGGGTCAGCAGGTCCTCGCCGGACACGGTTACGTCGCCGTCGCGGAGTTCTGAAGGAAACATCGCTTCGGCGCAGGCCTCGTAACGTTCGCGCATGCCGGGCGCGGCGTCGCGGGTGCGTTTGGCGACCTTGCAGCCGACGTTCTCCGCGACGTACCAGCACCTACGAAACCGGACACCGCGCGACCGACGACGACACCACCGACCGTCAGGTAGCCTGACACCGCCTCACCGACCCTGTCCGTCAGAACGGGTCAGGCCCAGATCGTGTTGCGTGATCCGGTCTGGAGTCTGGCACCGCGCATTGTCGTTCCGCTCGGCCGGGCTGCTTTCCCCTGCCGAGTGGAAGGCCGGAGTTACTTCAGAGAGCGGTTGCCTTGGGCTCGGGGGTCGCCAGCGCTGTGGCCTGATCGCGCGACGCTGCCGGGAAATGCCGAGCAGCAATAAGGACCACGAAAGCACCCACGAGGAATGCGGCGCTGAACAAATAGAAGCCGATCGTGTTCGAGACGGTGATTCCGCGCAGCCAGCCGAACAGGTATGGGCCGACGAATCCACCGAGCAGGCCGAGGCCGTTCACCAACGAAAGGCCCATGGCGCGCACATTCGGTGCGAGCGTGGAGGCCGTGACGGCGTGGTAGAGGCCGATCGCGGAGTAGGACAGTGCGATCCCCGCGGCCAGGGCGACGATGCGCGCGGTTGCGGAGCCGACCTCGAGTGCGACGAAAAGGGCCACGCCGGAGCCGAGCAGGAGTCCGAACAGATGCCACCGACGATCGCCGGTCATGACCGAGGTGCGGCCGAAGAAGATCATCGTGATGAGGGCGACGAGATACGGCAGCCCGGACACCAGCGCGACCTGCGCGGAACTCAGGTGGGAGAAGCCCGATTTGATGATCTGGGGCAGGAAGAAGATCAGTCCCCAGAAGCCGAGGTTGACCGAGAAGTAGACGCCGCCCAGGATCCATACCCGTCGCATGCGGATGACGCTGGCGAAGACCGTCGAAGAAGTACCCCTGCCCGCGAGGTCGACGGTCGCGTCGTCCTGCTCGCTGCGGTCGAGCAGCCAGCGGCGGTTCGCGTCGGGCAGCCAGCGAGCGTGCTCGGGGCCATACGGCACGAGTCGCGCTACGAAGGGTGCGATGATCACAGCAGGGGCACCCTGCAGGACGAACAGCCACTGCCAGCCGACAAGGCCCACCCAGTCGATCTGCAGCATCCCGGCAGCCAGGGGCGCCCCTACGACGGAGGCCATCGCCGAGGCAGCGGCGATCTTCGCGGTCGCACCCGCGAGATCACTGCGCGAGTAGAACCGCGCCATACACGTGTACGCGGCCGGAATGAACGCCGCCTCCGCAGCGCCGAGCAGGAACCTGAAGAGGATGAACAGGGCGGGGTTGGGGACGAACGCGAGGGTCATGCACGATAGGCCCCACAGTCCGACCATAGCGGCGAGCCAGCGGTGCGAACGGAATCGCTCGAGGATGTGAGCGTGCGGCAGGCCGCACGCTGCGTAGCCGATGAAGAAGATTCCGGCCGCCAACCCGAAGACCGTGCTGGAGATGCCGAGCTGCCTGTTCATGTCCAGCGCGGCGAAACTGACGTTGGATCGGTCGATATGCGAGATGAGCGCGATGCCGAACAGCACCGTGAGGAGGCGTCGGTTGACGATCGTACGCGTACGACGGTGTACGTCCATGGCTCCAGCCTTCGGGTATCGGTGAAAGGGTAGCTGCACGGGGCTGGCTCAGACGTCGGCACCGGCTCGGAATCCTCGCTTTACCAACGGAAGGGTCTGAGGCAGCGAGGTAATGGGCAGGCCATGTGTGGGGCCCACGAGGGAGACGCCGAGGTCGGCGATGAGCCGGTCGAGTTCCACCAGATAGGGCTCGACGTCGGTGAATCTGGTCCAGTGGAGTGCGAATTCGGCGAACAGCGCGGTCATCGCCGGGACGTCGAGGGTTGCCGCCTCCTCGGCGACGAGCCCGCAGTGGCCATCCTCGTGGAAGTGGCTGTAAGCGAACCCGTCACCGGGAAACAGCGCGCGGGTAAGGGTGTCGAAGCCCCAATACGTGGTGATCAGGTCCCGGATGACGCCGGGCGCGATGCGGAACGATCTCCCACCGAGATCGAATTCGGCGTTCGTCCCGACGAGGCGCAAACGCTCGGCATGCTGGGGAAAGATCTGGTCGAGGTCTTCGACGCCGCCGACCGCGACCGCGTCCGGGAACTTCTCGAGGAAACGCCCGAGCCCACCGGCGTGCGGAGTCTCCTGGTGGGTGACGAACAGGTACTCCACGGGAGCGACCGCACCCGAGGCGAGCAGCTCGTCGATCTGTCGCCCGAGCATCGGCAGGTCGGCGGGGAACCCGGTCTCGACGAGCACGGAGCGATCCACACCCGACACGATGTACACCGAGTTGTAGGCATGGTAGAGGCGGCCTCCGTGCTGCGTCTTGATGCAGTCACCGAGCCAGTACAGGCCGGGACCGAGCCGGCGTGGCAGGGCGGTCATCGTGCCACCTTTCCGCCGGCCGCGGTGGCCGCTCGAGCGAAGGGATAAGCACGCGGTTCGGCACGGAAGCGGTGAAGGGCCGCCAGGAGCAGCTCGACATGGCGTTGGACGACGCCTGCCCCGTCGAGCACAGCGCCGTGGGCAGGGCATATGCGCTCGACGTCGTGACAGGCGAAGAACTGTTCGAGCCATTCGCTGATCGGCCGGGTATCGGCACCGGGAAGCCACCAATAGCGGGTCCGGACGAGATGCCGGCACACATCGTCGACCGTTATCGCGTCGGACCCTGCACTGACCGTCCACGCATCACCATCGGAGCCCACGTCGCCGGCGTAGGAGAACGCGTCGGAGGTGAACACGGAGCCGGTCAGCGGGTCGTAGAGCCAGTGGGTGGTGAGCAGCCGAAGTAATGGCTGGACGGCTTCCACCGTCCGGCCGTCGCTGAGGGAAATGCCTGCCTGGGACGACATTCGCTGGTAAACGGCATCCTGCAGCGCGCCGGGCGAGGTTGGTTCCGGGTGTACGTCGAACCACTCGAGCCCGTCGACCTGCGCGCCGAAAATGGTCTTGATCGGAAACCTGGCGGCAACCGCGAGCATGTTCGCGATCGAGTCGAATTCACCCATGCGCAGCGCGGCAACGCACAAGGCACTGGAGTCGGGCAGCGTGTCCGCGAGCCAGCTCAGGACCAGGTCCTGAGCGGCCACGGGCCCGGTATCGACCAGCAGCGAACGCGCCGCGTCCGTCAGCAGGTAGACGTTGGTGACGGCGGCCGTTCCCGCGGTGTCACGGTGCTGGGCCGGGATGGCAGGTGACTGCGCGGCCTGTGATCGATGCGCGAGATGCGCGACGTGCAGATGCGCGCCGAACGAGCGCGTGAAGCCAGCGTTGATGATCTTCCTCCCGTCGATGCGAAGAAGTGAAAATCCAAATCGTATACAATCAGTGAAAAGCGGCAAGCTTCCGCCTGCCGTGGGCCCTGGCTCTTCGCGACGGATCAGCCAGACGGATCAGGCTGGGCCGCAACGTCGGCCAGGAGCTCTGCTCATTGTGTCCCGGGTCCCCCCGCGTGTCGGTCTAATGCTTGACATTGCAGGTTATGTGCAGTTCAAGAACGGGTTTCAGTGTTACGGGTGCGGATCGTGGAGGCGATAGCCGCAGCCGCACGCGGGTGGCTCGAGTCCGCGGGTTCGCGACCAGTGGGGCCGGGACGAGATCGCCGGCGCGGGCCGGAAACCAGTTCGACGGGAGTATTGACATCGGAGCAGAAGGCTCGGATAGTGTACAATCACCGAGCGAGTGGTCGGCGCGGTGCGTAATTACGTCAGCCCCCGGCAGTCACGACAGTCTTGTCCTTCAGTGCCGCACCGGTGATCTGATGACTCGGCGGGCGGCCGACACGCGAAGAACTCAGAGAGGCGCTCTTATATGCGTGACGGAATGTTCGTGTTCGATAATGTCGTGCATATGTATGACAACAAGCCGAGCAATATCGGCCCCCGGGGGGAACAGGTCGCGCGGAACCTGCACGGTTTCGGCGTGGTTCTGTCCAATGAGCAGTACCCGGCCAATGATCATTTCCTCGACGAGGAGCTCAGTGTCGAAGAGGCGGGGCGGATTCTGTTCGAGGAGTCGCAGACCGACCTCGCGATGGCGCAGACGGTTCCGCTGTTCGGCTGGTGGAAGGACGGTTTTTCGCCGGCGCATCGGCAGTACGCGTTGAAGGAGGCGTTTCCCCATCGCGTGCTGTTCTGCGGCGGAGTCGACCCGTTGTACCAGGGCGTCGAGGGTGCGATGAAGGAGATGACCAGGCAGGCCGAGGAGTGGGGTGCGGTCAGTTTCAAGTTCTATCAGGCGCACGACAACTCGCTGAGCTGGCGGATCGACGACCGGCAGATCGCCTACCCGTTGTGGGAGAAGGCGCTGGAACTGGGAATCACCAACGTCCAGTTCCATAAGGGCGTTCCTTTCGGTACCGAGCGCATGGAACACATGAACCCGACCGATCTGCAGCAGGCGGCGATCGACTTCCCGGAGTTGACCTTCGTCATTCACCATCTCGGGGATCCCTACATCGACGAGTCGATCAGCATCGCATCGCGTAACCAGAACGTATGGCTCGCGTTGTCGGCGTGGATCAACATTTACCCGATCATGCCGAGGGAGGCGCTCAAGCGGCTGGGCAAGGCGCTGATGTATGTCGGCCCCGACCGTCTGCTGTGGGGTTCCGAGGCTTTCGTGTGGCCGAATGTCCAGGGCTACATCGACTTGTTCGCCGAGCTGGACATGCCGCAGAACCTGCAGGAGGACTACGGCTTCCCGCGGATCACCCGCGACGCGAAGCGGAAGATCTTCGGCGAGAACTATGCGCGGCTGCTGGGTATCGATGTCGGCCAGACCCTCAAAACCATCTACGGCAGCGACGAGCGGCAGCCATGAGTGCGTTACCGCCCGGCCTCCAGCACAAGGTGGACGCCGCGCTGGAGGCTCACGTCAGCCGGTTTCTCGACTCGCACGGCGGCGCGGTCGCCAGTGCGTCGATCACTCCGGAAGGCGATGTGACCCTGCGCTTCGATGGCGCCTGCCAAGCCTGTCCCGCTGTCGCGGCCACTTTTTACAGCAAAGTGGCACCGATCGTCCGCGCTGTTCCCGGCGTGCGTTCGGTGAGCGCTCCCAACGTCAACGTATCCGAAGCGGCGGTCGACCGGATTCTCAGCCTGTCCGCACCGCGGCGCCGATCCTCCGGAGGTGGGGACCATGCTCGCTAACCCGACGTTCGACCAGCCGGCCATCAGCGCCGAACTCGCTCAACGAATCGTCAACGCCGCTGCGGCGGCGTCCGGGGAACACGGTCAGGCGAGCACGATCGCCGTCGTCGACCCGGCGGGAACCCTCAAGGCCTTCGTCCGAATGGACGGGGCCGCACTCTTGACCGTGCAGATCGCGCAGGACAAGGCCTATACCGCTGCCGCGTTCGGCCTCGCCTCCCATGAATGGCACGACTTCATCAAGGACGACGCGCCGCTGGCCGACGGCATCGTGCACACGCCGCGACTCGTCGTTTTCGGTGGTGGGTACCCGGTGAAGGTCAACGGAGCGGTCGTCGGCGGCATCGGTGTGTCCGGGGGCCACTACACCGATGACATGAAGATCGCGACAGCCGCGCTCGAACAAGCCGGATACCCGAGCTGAGACAAGCGGCGCGGCACCAGCCGCGCGCGCGGCGCACAATGAAGCGACGGGATCTGAGTGGGGCCATTTCGCGGGGATGTCTGCAGGAGGTACGTGTGAAGCCGTTCGTCGATTCACGTGGACCCGACATCGCACCCTACTTCGCACACTGTCCGACCGCGACCTACCAGCCGAGGTCGGTGGTGTTCGACGTCGAACGGGCGCAACACGAAACCCTCCTCATCGAACACGGCGTCACCCGGGTCACCACCTGCCATCCGGGAGGCGCTGAGCGGCTGCTGTTCTACAAAGGAACGGGGTGCGTGCTCGGCGACACGGTGATTTTCGGTGAACCGGGCAACTTGCCGGCGAGCGCGCGTGCGGTGGCGATCACCGAAGTGGCCGTCCGGGTGATGCCGCGTCGCGAGTTCGAGCGTATGTGCATGTCCGAGCCGAACCTGGTCTACGCGTTGCTGCAGCGTGCCCACCGCAAGATCGCCAACCTGATCGAGCAGGTCGGGCTCGCCGCGTTCTCGGACACCACGACGCAGACCGCCGGACTTCTGCACGCACTGTGGGCGGAAAGTGGGCGCGCCGACGCTCCGCCCGAAGTCAACCGATTGCTGCATTTGACCCACCAGGAGATCGCCAGCGCTACCGGCCGTACCCGGGTTTCGGTCAGTTACGCCATGAAACGGCTCGAGAACGCGGGCACGATCGCGCTGCACCGCGGCTGGATCGAGGTACTGGATGCAGCCGGCCTGCAGCGCGTCGGCGAGTCCGGGCTGCCTCCGCAGACGATGGCAGCCGAAGGGGCGGGTTGGGCGAGCACCGGCGGTCGTGGCACGTACGAAAGCTCCGACAAACGTGGCAGTACGCGTGGGAATGAGAGTCGGCCCACGCGGCCCGACCGATGATGGTCGCTGCCCGCGGCCGCTCCGTCACACGAATCGTGGCGATGGGCGTGAAAGGACGGACAGCATGACGAACCCACCCGGTCCACTCAGTGACATTCGGGTGATCGAGATGGGACAGCTCATTGCCGGCCCATTCTGCGGTCAGCTGCTCGGTGACCTCGGTGCCGAGGTGATCAAAATCGAGCAGCCGGGCGCCGGGGACCCGATGAGACACTGGGGCGCGAAGAACGGCAACGGCGACTCGCTGACCTGGCCGGTGATCGCCAGGAACAAGAAGTCGATCACCAGCGACCTGCGCGGCGCACGAGGCCAGGAGGTAACCCGGAAGCTGCTGGCCACCGCGGATATTCTGATCGAGAATTTCCGGCCCGGAACGCTGGAGCGCTGGAACCTGGCCCCAGAACGGCTCTGGCGTGCGAACCCTGCCCTCATTGTCGTCCGGGTCAGTGGATTCGGTCAATCCGGTCCGTATGCCGGTCGTGCCGGTTACGGGTCGATCGGGGAGGCCATGGGCGGCCTGCGCTATTTGATCGGTGAACCGGACCGGCCCCCCGCACGGGCCGGAGTCAGCATCGGCGACTCGCTGGCCGGCACCTACGCCGCCCTCGGTGCACTGGCCGCACTGCATACCCGGCAGACCACCGGGCGCGGCCAGGTGGTGGACTCGGCGATCTACGAGGCTGTCCTGGCGATGTCGGAGGCACAGCTCACGGAGTGGGAGGCGGTCGGCCATCAGCGAGAGCGGACTGGCGCGATCCTGTCGAAGGTCGCTCCCAGCAACGTGTACCCCACAGCGAAGGGGGCCGAAGTACTCATCGCGGCGAACCAGGACACGGTGTTCCGCCGGCTCGCCGCGGCGATGGGACGCGCCCAGCTGGCAGCCGATCCTCGGTATGCGACCCACGATGCCCGAGGCGAGCACCAGGCAGAGCTCGACCACCTCATCGCTGACTGGTCGCGCCAGCTGGACGCCGACACCGTGCTCGAGGTGCTGCACGAGGCCGGTGTACCGGCCGGAAAGGTCTACCGGGCGGAGGACATGTTCGCCGACGAGCATTTCGCGGCTCGCTCGGCGATCACCCACGCGCGCAACAGGCGAGGCGAAGAATTCGCCATGCAGAACGTCGCTCCGCGCCTGTCCGGTACTCCGGGCAGCGTCCGCTGGGCCGGACCGGACCTGGGCGAGCACACCGACCAGATCCTCACCGAGCTCGGCCTCAGCACCGCCGAGATCGCCTCACTTCGTGAGACAGCAACGATTTGACCCGGAGATGAAGACCATGTCGCTCGTTTTGCCGGACGAAGTGGACATCCGCGAGGTCGGTATGCGTGATGGCCTCCAGCTCGAAGACCCCATCCCGACCTCGACCAAGCTCGAACTCCTGGACGCGATCGTCGATGCCGGCGCGCGGCGAGTGGAAGTCACCTCCTTCGTATCCCCGAAGGCGGTTCCTGCCCTCGCGGACGCGGATCAGGTCGCGGCCGAGCTCGGGCGTTGGCCGGGGGTACGGTTCTCGGCGCTCGTGGCCAACACGCGCGGTGCGGACCGCGCCGTGGACGCCGGGGTCGTCAACCTCGAATATGTCATCTCGGCCTCGGACGCCCACAGCAAGGCCAACACGGGTAAAACGACCGCGGAAGCCACGGACGCGATCGGCCAGATCGCCACGCGCGCGCACAAAGCCGGTGGGGACGTCGAGGTCATCGTGGGCGTCGCGTGGGACTGCCCCTTCGCGGGGCGAACCCCACCCGATCGAATCCTCCAGGTGGTGAAGGCCGCGGTCCGCGCCGGCGCGGACCGGCTCTGCCTCGCCGACACGATCGGCACCACGACTCCGGCGCGCTTGCTGAGTCTGCTCGCTGAGGTCGGACGCGCCTGTCCCGGCATCGAGATCGGCATCCACCTGCACGACACACGGGGGGCCGGGCAGGCCAATGCCCTCGCGGCCGTACTGGCCGGCGTTCGGCAGCTGGATGCCTCGGTGGGAGGACTCGGCGGATGCCCGTTCGCCCCAGGCGCCAGCGGCAATATCGCGACCGAGGAGCTGGTGTACTGGCTCGGAGAGTCCGGTGTCCACACCGGACTCAATCTCTCCGGACTGCATCGTGCGGCCACGATTGCGGAGAACGCCGTCGGCCACGAGCTGCCAAGTTCCCTGCACCGTGCGCTCAATCGTAGATCCACATAGGACGGAGGTGGGGCCTTGATTCACCGGCGCAGACTGTGGAGGTCCGTGAAGGGGCCCTTCACGGAGTCTGAGTCTGTGAAGGGCCCCTTCACAGACCCGGGACAGGTCTGGCGCACAGCGCGAGGTGGTCGCGAGTCTCGAACGCCTCCGCATCGTCCGTTGCCGGGCGTAATCGATCGAGAGGGCAGGTGTCGTCGATGATGACGCGGCAGCCACGGCTCACTCTGCTGATCACGGGTCCTCGGCCAACTTTGCCGCGACCCTGTCTACGACCACGTGACGCCGGAGATGCGGCGACCGGTCATCCTGGGGTTGGAGGCTCGCTGGGCGGCGTCGCTGCCGACGTTGACGTCGGACGAGCGGGCGGTGATGGGGGAGTGGCTCCCGCGCCTGCGCCTGACCTATGTGCAGCGGCAGATCGAGCCCGCCCAGCCTGCCGTCTCCTTGTCGACAGTAAAGCCCTGCCCCTCCGAAGAGGAACAGGGCTTCTGACCTGCGATGTCATCTGGTGCGCGATACTGGGATTGAACCAGTGACCTCTTCCGTGTCAGGGAACTACGCCGTACGTTCGTCCTGCCATCTTCCGGCTGGTGACCTGCATGTTCGTGTCTGACCGTCCACCAGTGTCCACCAGTGTCCACGGTGGATGTCACTCACTTAGTCAGACCTCGGCCCGAGCTGATGCCCTGTCTCGACCCTAGCCGCGAGAACCGCACAACCTACCTCGGCGGCCCCCAGGACAACAGAGACCCCGACGACGCTAGAGGCAGCACCCCGTGCGCTCTTCCCATCGCGAGCAACAAGAGAGGTAGCGTGGAACACCATGTTCACCGTTGAAGATGCGGCCCGGGTTGCCGAGGAGCTCGTGGCCCCTCTTGGCCGGCGCTGGTCGCATGTCAAAGGCGTTGCGTCACGTGCCCGGACTCTCCTCCCGGCTGTTCCTGCAGGAGACGGTGACCTTCTGCTGTCCGCTGCGTGGCTTCACGACATCGGTTACGCCCCTGAGATTGGGCACACACGTTTCCATCCATTGGATGGTGCTCGATATTTGCACAAGCATGGCTGGCCTGCCGATGTCGTGAATCTTGTCGCACATCACTCCGGGGCGCGGTTTGAGGCAGCGGAACGCGGACTATCATCAGAACTGGCCTATTTTCCATTTAGCAATTCACCGGTTCTGGATGCCCTTGTTACGGCGGACCTCACCACTGGCCCGGCTGGTGAACCTCTAACCTACGATGAACGTATCGCGGAAATCCTTCATCGCTACCCCGCTGGCAGTCCAGTCCGCCGAACATGGATAAAGGCATCGCCAATTCTCAAAGAGTCAGTAGCTCGAACCAATTCCCGCCTGTCTGATCAGCCCAAATAGGGTCCGGTTCGAGTTTCGTCCAAGGCGTGATCGATCCTGAGTCGCATTGATGGATGGATATTGAGAACGTCAAGTTCATCGGGAGAAACCCACCGTACAGCCTTAGTTTCAGTGCCATCCTCGCGCGGTTCCCCATAAACCCATCGGCCTTCGAAGCATAGGGAAAATTGCTGGCGCACCTCTCCGTCGTCGTACGCCATAACGTGCCGAGGATCCGTGTAAGTGCCGACTAGGCGGACAACTTCGACATTCAGCCCAGTTTCCTCGCGAACCTCGCGGACAACAGTGTCCGTGATCCGCTCGCCGACGTCGTGGCCGCCACCAGGAAGAGCCCACAGATCGTTATCGATCTTATGAATAAGTAGAACTCGCCCCTTGTCGTCGCGGACAACTGCCGTCACGGAAGGCACAACGCTATTGGCCGCTGGGGCTTCCGGGTCATCAAAATAGTCAATGCGTGCCATGATTATCACTCCTTTTCGGGAATTCCTAGATTCCAGGTTCGGTCGAACGATCGCATAAAATGCTTCCACATCGGACCATTCGGTTGCCTCTTTAGATGCATGACCGGACTCTGCCCGGCTAAAGCGCCGAAGGCGTGTCCGTTAACAAGTAGGTCGTCATCGAATCTATATAGCGAGTTATAGAGAATCTCGCCGTGGGTACGAATCTCGACGCCATTCATGTCTGCTACATCCGACAGATAGCGTCGCATCAACTGAATGCGGCCCTCAAGTCCGCCGGGCGTGCCCTCCTCCACTGCTCTCTGTGCAACCGCAGGCGACGATTCGTCGCCGACCAGAAGTCGAAACTTTACACCGGCCTCGGCCTTTATTCGGATAAATGGAACAAAGTTGTACTGCTCGACCAGGAATGCGCCCGAAAACACCAGCATGTCCATGCTGTCCTCGACCCTGTTTAGGAGCGCCTCCCAGCCTGCCCGAGTGATTGCAGAACGCGACTCGTACAGGTGTACAAGTTCTGATTCTGTCGGCGCGGCACGGAGGTCTGCCGTCAAGGTTGGCCAAAGGTCTTCCTCTCGGCCGCCAAGCACCTCAAGGATCTTGTGTCGAGTCCTACGGTGCGGCACACGCTCTTTGCTGATCCAGCGGTCCGCGGTCTTCGGATCGACCCCCACCGCTGCGGCGAGACGGTCAACGTCCAGGTTGGCCGCAAGGATTGCCGTGCGCAGCCGGTCATTCGCCATGGTCACACCCCCATACAAGCCGGGACGTTCGGGACGTTTCTTCGGGACGCCCTACCCCTGTAGGACGTCTTGAAGGATCTTCGGAGGTGTGGTGCCCACGTCCCGTGATCTGCGTTTCTCTAGAGCCACGCCAGCGACAACGGCTCACGGAGGTAGCAATGGCGAAGCAGCAGTTCCCTGGATTGAAGGTCGGCAGTGGGCGTCTCTCGAAGCTCATCCTCGGCGCGGTAGTGCTCGCACTGCTGGTCCTGGTGGTGAAGTACCCCGGGGATGCAGCCTCGTGGGCAAAGGGTGTCGGCAGCACCGTGGCCGATGGGATCGACGGCATCGTGACGTTCTTCCGCAGCATTGGAGACTAGCCGTGAGTTCGCAACTCACGCTCGATGCCGTCGAGTACGCGACGAACACCGGCAATCTGATCGTAGATGCGAGCCAGGTCCGGCGCAGGATCCCCGGCTGGCTGTTCGGGAAGCGGCGTAACGACATACGCGCCCTGCCCTTGCCTGGTGACAATGAGTCCGTCGTCCTGTAGCTGGGCATATGCCCTCTTCACGGTTCCGACGGAAACGCTAAATCGTTCGGCGACTTCCTGATGTGTCGGCAGCTTTTGCCCCTCATGGCTGCCCTCGCGGACCTCGCCGGCCAGCACTTCAGCGATCTGCGCGTAATGCGGCCTCGGATCGTTCGGATTGAGCTTGTCCATGTCGGACAGCCTACGCGACCTAGTCAACTGCTCTGTTCGAGTGAACCTATGCGACCTAGGTTGCTTAGACTATCGAAGGTGCCTAACGTTTCTGGTGTCGCACAGAGCGCAAAGAACGCAAGCGGTTGCGGCGCGCAAGCGCCGACCACAAAGAACGGAGAACTTCCCGATGAGGTCCGCACATATCACCCGCCGCTCCGCTGAGGCGCTGTTGGGTGGCACTGATTTTGATGATGTTTCTGTTGTTCACGAGGTTGCTTCGACTGCTGCGGAGCGGTGGGAGCTGTTGTGGGATGAGGTGCTGGTCAATGCGTCGGGGGACGTGGAGCTGGCGCTGACGCCGGAGGAGCTGGCGGAGGCGGAGGCGTTTCTGGCGAGTGAGCCGGAGCAGGAGCAGGTCGTGCCGTGTCCGGTGGTGGTGCTGGGGGCTCGGCAGGCCGCAGCCGCGCCGGCGCGACTGGGGTCGGTCCCGGCCGAAGGGAAGGCTGCGTGATGTCGGCGGCGCTGGTCCGGTTCGTCCTTGCCCGTCTCTAACCCCCCTTCCTTCCCCCCGCTTCTGTGGTTGATCAGTGAAAGGACTGTCCGATGACCCGCATCTCGACTGATCTGCTGCTGGTGGACCGTCTGCATGATCTGGCGGATCTGCTGGTCGGTAACGCGAACAGGTTGGCCGCGAACCCTGTGGTGCCGGATGTGGTGAAGCATCCGCGGGTTGAGGTGTATGCGGATGTGGCGACCCAGGTGCGGGTGCTGGCGGATGCGGAGCTGGCGCGGGTGGAGGGGATCGCGCTGGTGGTGCCGGTGACCGGGGCCGAGGCGGGGCGGCGGGTGGCGGGCCGGTTCGAGGCGCTGGCCGCGGTCTTGCGGGCTAATTCCCGGACGCTGGCCGGGTTCACCGCGGACCCGGTGATGGCGGGGCGTGCGCGGGTGTATCGGGAGGTGGCGACCCAGTTGCGGCTGCTGGCCGAGGACGAGCGGCTGCAGCATGATCGCCCGACTCCGCCGGTGTCTGCGGTGCGGGTTCCGGTGCCGGAGCCGAGCCGGGTGGCGCTGGCAGTGGCGGCGCGGGTGCCGTCGGTCCGGCCGGTGTTCACGGAGCCGCTGGTGGCGGCGGTCACGGCGCGGCGGCGGCGGGGCTGGTCGGTCGCCCGGTTGGCCTTGTGGCTGCGCACGGTGTTGCGGGATCCGCAGATGCCGGGGTTGCACCCGTGCGCGGACCGTTCGTTTGTCTCTTTCCTCGTGCGTCTGCTGCCGGGTTCTCCGGTGGCCGCGGCGGCCTGAGCCTGGCCGCGGGGGCCGTGCCGGGTGGTGTGGTCCGCGGCGAAGTGTTTTTGCCGGGGCGGGGAAATCGCCCTGGTTCCGATTTTCGGTAAACGACGAGCAGGAGAGCTATGTCCAAAAAGGACCACAAGGTTGAGATCTGGACCACTGACGGCGCGAAGACGGAGTTGCACACCACGGCGGAGAAGGCGCGCCGGTGTGAGGACCTGCCATTCATCGATCCGCAGGTCACCCAGGTCACGGTCACGCCGCCGAAACAGCGGTGACCGGCCCGGCGGGGGACCAGTCCCGCCAAGAACGCCCCTGCCGGGCCGGGCGACAACCCCTGTCACGACGAGAACACTGAACAGGAGAACCCTCATGGTAGGCACGTTGATCGAGTTGCAGCGGTTGCAGTTGTCGCGTCCGGTGGGTGTGAAGCCGGCAGATGCGGTGGTGGCGGTGTGGCAGGCCCGGCATGCGGTGGTGCTGGATCACTTGGCCGAGGAGGGCAGCGGCCTGGCCGCGGCCTCGGCGGTGGTGGTGCACCGGCGCGAGATGGAGTTGGCGGCGCCGGGGCGGGGGGTGGCGTGATGGTGACGCGGATGATGACTGCTCAACTCCGGTCCGGTGCGTGGGATCGGGAGTCGGGGTCGGTGGCTGCGGCGGTGCCGGTGCGGTTGCGGTACCGGGCGGCTGATCCCTGGGCGGTGGCGCTGGATTTCCGGGGTGGCGCGGTGTGGGTGTCGTGGCTGCTGGCGCGGGATCTGCTGGTGGAGGCGCTGACGCTGGGTGCGGCGGGGGAGGGTGACGTCCGGATTGTCGCCGAGGGCGACACGGTGGAACTCAGCCTGTGCTCCCCGGACGGGTCGGCGGTGCTGGTTTTCGGCCGCGGCGATCTGGAGCACGCGGTGGATGACACCGAGGCGGTGGTCCCGGCCGGGACCGAGGGGTCCCACTTCGATTGGGACCGCGAGGTGCGGTACCTCGGCCGCGACGCGGCCTGACCCCAGTGGGGTGTCGGTCCTTGGTTTCGCTCGTCACGAAAGTCCGCGCTATCACTGGGAAAGAGGGTGCCTGATGAGCCTGTTTGGCCCGAGTCGTCGAGAGCGCGCCGCCGAGGATGCCGCATGCGCGGCCCGGTTGACCAGGTTTGCTGACGAGGAGTCGGCGGAGGCGGAGAAGTACAGCAAGGAGATCAAGAGCCTCCGGAAGAGGGAGCGGGTAGGGCTCTACAAGGACCCTGAGGCCACCCGCCAGCTCGTTCGGAGGGCCGAGGATGACCGGCTCGCGTGTAGGAAAAACGCCCGGGAAGCCCGGAAAAACGCTGCCCGTCTGACCACGCGCCGCTGGTTCTGACCCCGGTGCTGCCGCGGGCCGCGCAGGCCGGCGCTGGCGGCCGCGGGGTGAGGCGCGGCGGTTCGCGCAGTACGTCAAGAACGCCCGCTGAGGGCCTTTGTCTGCCGGGGCGCCGGTGCCGGTCGTCCGGTGCCGGTGTCCTGGTGCACCACCGCGGCGGGTCCTGCAGTCGTGCTGAGCACGGGGCGCGGGCCTGTCCGAGTGCGTGGAGATTCCTGTACAGCACAACCGATCGAGAGGAACACAGGTATGAGTATTTACCGGCTTATTGATCAGCAGGACCGTCTTCTGCGGGGTGCGGTCAAGCGTGCGGAGAAGCTCGACCTCCGTTACGAGCAGGATTTTCGCGATGCATGGGACCGGGCGGAATACAAACTCCTCGAGGCTCGCAGGGCGGGCGAGGCCGCGTGCATGCCCGATGTGGAGGACAGGGTCCGGACGGTGCTGAAGATGGTGAAGGCCGCGGAGAAGGGCAAGCCCGGACGCTGACCTGAGCGAGAGGGCGGTCCTGCGATACCGGGGGAAACCGAGTGAAGGAGTTGTGCTGGTGGATGTTGTGCGCAGTGCCGTGATGTATTGGCGTAAGGCGGTGGCGAAGTCCGATCGGGAAGCCGAGCGGCACTTGAGCCGGGCGGAGCGGGCGCGTCTGGTGTCGCTGCGGGAGCACGCTGTGGCCGTGCTTGATGCGGCGGAGTCCTTGCGGGACAAGCACGGTGCCCGCCGGGCCGCGGATCTGATCAGCGCGGCGGCTTTCGACTACGGCACCGCCGTCGTCCACGCCCTGAGGCGTTCCGGCCGGTAACCCCCTTTTCACCTGCGCCGGGGCACCGGGCGGGCCGGTGACACGGCCTGCCCGGTGCCCCGGTGTTTCTGCGCGATGTGGTGCCCATCAAGGAAAGGACTGTTGATGTTCGGTTCGGAGAAGCGGCGTGACGCGCGGCGTGAAGACACGAAGAGGAAGTACAAGATGCTCGATCCCGAGCTGGATACGTGGGACAAGACGTTCCGGTGCTTGGGGTGCCGGAAGAAGACCCGGGGCGCGAACCTCTGCGGTAAACCGGCTTGCTCCCGCGCGGTTGCGGCGGCGATGGAATGACCGCGCCGGTGACGCCGCGGACCTGCTGTCGTGGCCTGGTTCTGACGCGGATGCGGCGGGGCCGGTTGGACAAGACGTGCCGTGACTGCGGCCGGAGCTGGTCGGAGCCGATGCCGCGGACCGCGGCGAGCAAATAGCGACCCGGCCCGGCAGCCCTTGCCGTGGAAAGCCCGCGCTGCCGGGCCGGGTCTGACCCCGCACCACCCGAGAACACCCGAGCGATAAGGGAACCATCATGGTAGCGCCCGCGCTTCCACACCCCGGCCCGGACCGGCCGCACACCGGCCGGCCGAGTGACCCGGCGGACGATTCGCCGTTGGCGTTCCACCTGGCCGCCTCCTCTCCGCCGCCGCGGCCGGGGGACTGCCGCTGCACCAGCGCCTGTGTGGCCCCGGCGCGGCGGGGTTGCCGCCTGCGGAACGGGGCGGGCACGTGGCAGTGAACGACAAGGGCAGCGGGGACCATCCCCGCCCGGTGGGGTCGTTGTTCGGCCCGGTCAGCGACACCGACCGGCGGCGGTGGCAGATCCAGGCCCACGCCGCGCTGGCGTCGGTGTTGTTCCGGGCGCACGAGGCCGGTCTGCCGCCGGTGACCTGGACGGTGACCGACCGCGGTGCCCTGTCCGCGCGGATCGGCTCGTCCGGCACGCCGGGCGAGGTCCGCGCCCTGTTCACCGCGTGGGTGTCCTTTTTGGACTTGCATGTGGTGGCCCCGCACAGCGGGGGCGGGTGGCAGACCTGTGCCGCCTACGGCGAGCTGGCCGGCCGCGGCGGGTCCCGTGGCCGCCCGGTCGGGCTGCGCGCCGACATCCCCACCCCCGACCCCACCCCGATCGACCCGACCACGAAGGAGTGCTGAGCATGAGCATCAACGAACGCACCGAAACCCACCCTGCCCCCGGCCCGATCGAGCTGGCGGTGTCGGCCGACGTCGCCACCGTGGAGGTCCACGCGGCCGAGGACCACCGCACTGCCCGGGTGGTGCTGGCCCCGGCGGTGCCGGGTGACGCCGGGGCCGCCCGGTTGATCGAGGCCACCTCGATCGAGTCCCGCGGCGACCGGCTCACCGTGACCATTCCCCGCACCCCCGGCGGTGGGGGCTCGACCACGGTGGTCCGCGGATCCGGGAACGTCGTCATCTCCGGCGGCGTGCTGACCGGGGAGGTCGTCGGGCTGGTCCTCGGCGGCGCCCAGGACGGGGCGACCATCGTGAACGGGCAGGTCATCACCGGCTCCGGCACCACCGTCATCGGCTCCGCCGACGGCGGGGTGCGGGTGGTCGCGACGGTCCCGCCCGGGTCGCGGGTCACCCTCACCGGCCAGGCCCCTGCCCTGACCACCACCGGCCCGCTGGCCCGGGTCGAGTCGGACACGATCTCCGGCCGGGTGGACATCGCCGCGGCGGAGGTGGTGTCCGCGCGCACCACGTCCGGCGCGATCCGGATCGGCGCATGCGGTGAGGTCCGGGCGAGGAGCGTGTCCGGAGCGGTCCGGATCCGTGAACTCGCCGGGACCGCCACGGTGAAGACCACCTCGGGTGCGGCGACAGTGACCGCGGTCGCGGACTCGGCCGTGACCGCGCAGACCGTGTCCGGCGACATTGATCTGTCCGCGCCGCGCGGGGTGGAGATCGACGCCTCCACCCGCAGCGTGTCCGGTCGCACCAGCAACCGGCGGTGGTCGGCATGAGCACCCACATGACCCCCGGGTGGCGGCTGGCCCTGGCCCGGGAGCAGGCCGAGGGGCTGCGCAGCGTGGCTCGCATGATCGAGCACGACCCGGACCAGGCCGTCGTGCTGAACCTCCCGCTGCGCGCGATGTGCGCCTACGTCGTGTCCGCCAACGCCGACGCACGGGCGATCCTCACCTCGTTCCGCCGCGCCGCCACCGCGGCCGGGGCCGAGGTGAGGGTGGAGAACGAACCGGATTTCTGCCGGGTGGTCGCCCGGTTCGGGCCGGTCGAAGTCAGCGTGCAAGCCGACGCCGCCCTGATGGCGGACCTGCCGGCCCCACCGGTGGTCTACATCCCGCTCGATGACGAGGAGGCATGAGCATGGACACCACCGGAGATCACCCGGCAGGTAGCCGGGGCACCGGGGCCGAGGTCGTGCTGTGCATTGACGCCGATTGTCCCGGGTGTGGATGGCCGGAGCGCACGCTCACGCTCCCGCGGGGCGTGTTCGGCTGCCCGAAGTGCACCCACACCAGCACGGATCGGGGTGTGTGATGTCGGCGTTCGAGGTGTTGCAGCGCAAGGGAACGCTGGCGTTGCTGGGGTTTCTGGTCGAGCTGGTCGCGTTCGTGGTGCTGCATCTGGTGCGGATCCCGCTGGTGCTGGTCGCGGCGGTGCTGGCCGGGGTGATGTCCCGGTTGGACCGCGCGATCGTGCGCCACGCCACCGAACCCGCCCGCGGCCCGGTGAACCACTTTTTCCCGCCACATCAGCCAGTCCGGGAGGCCACTCATGCATGAACCCAACACTCACACCCCCACCGGCATCGACGTGCCCGAGGTGGATGCGCAGGCCGGTGCCCGGCTGGTGCGGGAACAGTTCGTCCAGACCCGCGCCACGGCGGTGCTCACCCTCGCGTGGACGGTGTTCGCCGTAGTGGTCGGTGTGGGGCTCACGGTGCGGTGGACCGGTCAGTGGTCCCCGCCGTGGTGGATCGCGCTGACGCTGGGCGCGACCCTGCCCGACGCGGCCCGCGCGGTGCGGGACCTGGTCCTGCTCGCTGCGCACCGGGTCGTGTTCCACGTCGAGACCAGCGGGGGCCGGATCGTCCGTGGATGCGGGCAGGTCCGCTGCCGCAGCGGATGCAGGGAGGAGGCCCGGTGATGATCCACCCGAACACCGCCCACGCCGGTTGCCGGACGCGGACGGAGAAGGTGTGCGGCTGGACGGTCGGGCATTTCGGTGAGCTGGCCGCGGTCGCCGCCCCGAGCGTGCTCGGCGCGGCGACCACGCCGTGGCTGAGCGTGCTGTCCGCGGTGATCGCGGCGGTGTGGGGCTGGCACGAGGCCCGCCTGCATCGCAGCACCCGCACCACTCGCGCGTCCCTCGCCGCCGGCACCCCGCCGCCGCGGCAGCTGAGCAGCGCCCCTGCCCCGGCCGAGCCCGGGGCCACCGGCCGGAAGGAGGCCCAGGCATGAGCTGGAATCAGGAGATCCGGGAGAACAAGGCCGCGAAAGCCGAGCAGAAACGCTTGGACCAGGCCGCGGCCACGGGTGACGACATCGCCCGCATGCACGCGGCGGGTGAGGAGGCCCGCAAGGACCGCGAAGCCGCGGCGACCCTGGCCGCCACCGCGAAAGCCACCCGGCTCGCCGAGCGCGAGAAGCGCCGCACGAAGCGGGCGCAGTGGTGGGCGAAGGTCCGCGGCGCCGCTGCCGCGCATGTGGTGGATGTGCTGATCTACGCGATCGCGCTGGTGTCGTTCGCGATGGCGGCCCCCGCGATGGCCGGCTACGGCGCCGAGGTCTACGCGTCTGCGCTGGGCGGGCTGCTGCCGCTGATCACCGAACTCGGGATGTGGGCGTTCGCGGTCGCGGTCCTGCTCTCCCGGGTCCGGACACCGGCCCGGCCGGTGTGGGGTTTGCAGGTGGGGGTGTGGGTGTTCGGGGTGGTCGCGTTCGCCGCGAACGCCGTCCACGGCCTGGCCCGGGGCTGGGCCGCCGGGGTGGTGATGGGTGTGGTGTCGGTGGCCGGGGTCATCGCGCACCAGCTCGCGATCGCGTCCCCGCCCCGCTCCCGCACCGAACGCGACGCCGCCCGGATCCAGCGCACGGCGTCGGTGAAGGCCGCCGCCGCGGCGCGGGCCGCGGTCCGCCACGCCGACGCCCTGATCGACCGTGACGGGCACGCCCGCCTGACCTACACCCCCGGCACCTACCGGCTGCGCCGCTTCGGCGGGCTCGGACGGGCACGGCTGATCGCGCTGGCACCGGACCCCGACGTGCCCGGGGTGCCGGACGCGCTCGACGCAGAAATTCAGGCCCTGCTCGACCTCGCCACCCCCGGCGGCACCGCTGCGGAGGCGGGGGAGCCGCTGCACCGGGGCACGGTCGCCACCGTCGAGCCACCCGCACCCGGCCCGGAGACCGACGTCCCCGCCGTGGGCGGGGACGACACTCCGGCCGGCGGGACGGGCAAGACCCGGCGGCGGCCCGCGCCGAAGCGGACCACGATCCCGGAACCGAAGCGGCGCAGCTTCACGCAGCTGCAGGCCGAGTTCGAGCAGGCCGTGCGGAACCGTCCGGCCGGGTTCGACCCGACCAACGCCGAGTCCATCCGCCGGACATTGGAGTGCGGCAAGAAACCCGCCTCCGAGCTTCGCAACGGCTATCTGACCCGCCGGGGTGAGCCCGGCACCGACTGAACCCACCCCCCTTGGAGTCCGGGCAGGGGCAGTCCACTCCGTCCCGCCCGGACGGCATGGACTGCCCCCTGCCCGCGACCCGCCCTGAGTCCATGCAGGAGGCACCGCGATGGCACCCACCGACCACGACGACGAACCCACCACCCCCACCGGTGCTGACCTGCACGAGTCCAGCCGAGTCCAGCCCGGTGAGTCCACCACCGAGTCCACCACGGAGCTGGCGACGGTCCACCCCCTGCCGGTCACCTCGGGTCCGGCGATCGAGGGTGAACTGGTCTCGGAGGAGGAATGGCGGCTGCTCACCTCCCAGCGCGCGCAGGCCGCGTGGCGGTATCAGCAGTACCGGGAGAACGCGGTCGCCCTGGCCCGGGTGACCCGGACCGCGGTCACCCATGACCGGACCAAACGTGCCGGGAAGTTTCTGCTGCGCAATTCGGTTGCGTATCCGTTCGCGGGAGCGGGGGTGGTGGCGAAGCGGTGGCGCGATATGCATGGCGCGTCGCGGTACGAGCGGATGATGCGCCAGGCCGAGCGCGACGGCAATCATGATCGGTTGCTGGAGTGGGAGGCCCGCGACGTGGCGGAGAAACAGCGCCGCCATGAGCGGGTGATGGATTGGGTGCGCTCGCCGATCGTGCTGGCGAAAGCCGCGCTGCTCTACAGCGTCGGCGCGGTGGTGCTGCTGCTCACGTTGGGGTTCATCCTGTGGATCGCCGGGAAGGGCAGCATGCTCGGCCCGATCGAGGCGATCGTGGACGCGATCGCGTTCTGCATCTGGTTCGTCATGGCCTACGGCGCGTTTCTGCTGGTCGGCGGGTCTGTGGCGATGCTGGCTTATCTGTGGAACCTGGGCCGTACCCGTCCGCAGAGCACCGGCTGGTTCGCGCCGCCCGAGGTGGTGGGCGAGGTGGTGAACCTGACGCCCTCGATCGTGGTGGCCGCGCTGCGTGACCTGGGGATCCGGGTGCTGCGGGACGCGATCAAATCGGACGCGGACTTCGGTGCGCGGATGCTGTCGATGATCACCCGCTACGGGCCGGGTTCCCAGGTCGAGATCACTCTTCCCCCGCAGGTCACCGCGTCGCAGGTGATGAACCTGCGGGAAACCCTCGCGGGGAATCTGGACCGCAAGGCCCACGAGGTCCAGTTCGAACGCAGCCCGGACTCCGAGCGGCAGGTCACGCTGTGGGTCGCGGACTCGGGAGCGCTGGATCGCAAGCTGCCGGACTCGCCGCTGCTGGACCCGGACTTCGGGCCGGTGGACATCTACCGCGACACCATGCCCTGGGGTGTGGACGTCAAGGGCGACCCGGTGGGACTGAACCTGCTGCAGCAGCACTTGCTGTTGTGCGGACTGTCCAAACAGGGCAAGACCGCGGCGGCCCGCTCGCTGGTGCTGTGGCTGATGCTGGACCCCTCCAGCCGGTTGTGGCTGGCCGACCTGAAGGGGTTCGGGGACTGGTCCATGTTCGAGGGACTGGCCGAGATCCTGATCGAGGGTGCCGGGGCGGAGAACTTCATCGCTACCTCGGACATGCTGGAGGCCGCGGTCGCGGAGATGGCCGCCCGCTACGAGCGGTGGCGGGCGATGGGCCGCAAGGGCGACATCGGGCGGGAGGATTCGCTGCCCGGCAGCGGGTTCGAGCCGCTGTTCGTCGTGGTGGACGAGGTGCAGAAACTCTTCGGCTGCGCTGTCGAGCACCCCGACGGCGGTGACATCGGCGGGAACGGCAAGAAGTCCCGGGCCGCCCGGGCCGCTCAGGCCTTGCATGACCAGGCCCGCGCAGTGAACGTCCATTTCCTGGAGTTCTCGCAGAACCCGACCAACGCCAACCTGCCCGCCATCGTGCGGGAAGGCGCGATGATCCGGGCCTCGCTCTACGTGGGCACCGAGTCCATCGCCCGGATGGCACTCGGGGAGGCGGCCGTGGACACCGGTGCCGCACCTCACGCCCTGCGGGCCGGGCTGGACCGCGGCACCGTCGTGCTGGCCCCGGGTGAATCGATGGACCTGCCCAACGGCGCCACCCACACCACCGTCCGAACCCACTTCATCAGCACCGAACAGGCCTACGACGTCGCCGAACGCGCCACAGCGTTCCGCCAGAACGTGGCACAGCGCGCGGTGGTCGCAGACGAGCGGGATCTGCTCGACGACCTGGCCGCCGTGTTCGAGATCGGCGAAGACCAGGTCAAGGACACCGACCTGGTCTCCCGGTTGCGCAAGCTGGCAGGCCCGAACTACGCGTCGTATGGCAAGAGGTTCACCGGCACGCGGCTGCGTGACCTGTGCTCCGAGCTGGAGATCGAGATCAAACGACGCAACGGCTACTGGTACGTGTCATCACACAGCGTGTTCACCGTTCGTGGTGCCCGCGACGCCAGTGAGTGAGTGACCACCGCAGCCCGCACGGCCCGCCCACAGCCCCCGATCCGGGCGGGCCGTGCCGCCGCCCACTTCCCCACTGGATCCACTTTTCGCTGATCACAGCCGGTGGATCGCCGAAAGTGGGCGGCAAGTGGAAAACCACTGAAAATCCCGCAATCCACTGGGTCACCACTACCTCATCCACTGCTGGACCCAGCCCCGCAAACCCCCACAAAACTACTCGACGTAACTAACTGGAGGTTGTTCATGCCCGCACCGACCGAAGGAACCCGCCTGCCACGACGGACGCGGTGGCGGGGATGACCCGCTACACCGCGGAGGAGGCCGGGTGGCTGGCGCTGGCCGCGCACGAACTCGCCCACGCTGTGGCCTGCACGGCCGCGGCGACGACCCGGGCCGGGCGGTTGACGGTGGTGCAGGTGGTCGTGGAACCGGGCCGGTCGTTCGTCGAGCATTCCGAGGTCGACCCGGGCAACCAGGACCAGGTGAACACCGCGGTGGTTGTGGCTTTGGCCGGGCAGGAGGGCGCGGCCCGGTGGGCGCAACGCCACGCCGGGTATTGGCGCGGGTCTGCGATGCGGATGGCCGCCCACGGCTGCGAGGACGACCACGCCTACGTCCGCCGGATGAGCCGCTATTCGGACCGTTCCCCGGCCTGGCTGCGCCACCGTGCCCGCGCCGTCGTCGCGGCGAACTGGGGCCGGATCGACCGGCTCACCCACCGCCTGGTCGCCGACGGGCGGCTGCCCGGACACCTGTTCACCTGACCCTCCGGCCCAGCGGCTGCACGTCCCCGCACCGGTTGTTTGTCCGGCTCAACCCCACAGCAAAAGCCGATAAACCCTGACCGATATTCGCTGTTCGGAAAGTTGCCCTGGGGCATTTTTCGGACGGTCCAAGGAGGGCGGACGGCATGACCGAGACCAAGCGCGGGGGGCGGACCTGCCGCTCGATGACGACCTCGGGGCAGGGGATCCGATGGTCCTGCACAAGGCCCGCCGGACACAGTGGACTCCACGGTGCTGCCGACCTTGCGGGCACGATCGTCCATCGGTGGCGCCGGCGCACCGCACGGTGACCCACTGCGGCTGACGCGCGGGTCTCCACCCGCGAGCTGCCTCCCGGCCTTGCTGGAGGAGCACGTCCGCCGCGTCTGCGGCGGGGGTGCCCGCGACCCGGGCTGATCCACACGCCCGCCCCTTGTTCGTGGCGGCCCGGCATTGTGCCGGGCCGCCACGTCACCTGATCTCGCTGACCCAGCGCGAGATCGACAAGAGCGAGCGGGACCCGTGCAAGCGCGCCGTGTACCACGCGCTCCTGGACCTGTTCCGCACCTGCTGACCCTGCTGACTCTGCTGAATTTTGTTGTGAGCGAAGGAGATCATCACGTGATCACGGCGGAGTGTTTCCCGACCCCGCACCTGGCCCTGCGCACCACCGACCCTGCGGACGTGGCGCGGGTGCAAGGGTTCGCGGACCCGCAGGCCGACTGCGCGCGGCGGCTGCAGCACCGCCTCGCTGCCGCGTTGCTTCAGGATCCTGGCCCTCGGGCGTTGCGGATGCTGTTGCGCCGTCTCTACCGGGATGCGCTGCAGTGGCGGTATGACCTGGCGGTCACCTCGGCCGGGCTGCCCGGCACACGGGGCCTGGCGCACGATGCGGACCGGTTCCGGACGACGTTGGCCGCCGGTGGCGCGAACTTCGACCGGCTCGGTGTCATCGGGTTCCTGCGTGAGGGGTCGGTGTGGGACCCAGTGTCGCGGACGTACCGGGGTGGGCGGGAGACGCCGGCGTCGGTGCTGATGCAGCACTACGGTGCCGCCGCGCAGGCGCGGTTCGACGCCGAGGGAGCCGACCCGGGGCAGCCGGATGTGCTGACCACCATGGTCACGGTGCCGCATACGGGTGTGCGGATCCGCGGTAACCGGTTGGTGCGCGGGGCGGCCGCGCGGGTGGTGGCCGAGCAGCTGGTCGAGCGGATCCGGGCGCGGGGCCTGGACACCACGGGGATCGAGTCCGGCGGCGACCCGGTCTACGCGGTGACCGCCGACCCGCGCGACGGTGCCCGGTTGCGGGCCGCCGCGTTCGATCTGCTGGCGACCGCGTTCACCCGGCCACCGCACGAGCGGCTGCGGATGTGGCAGCACGCCCGGTTCCTGCTGGTGCAAGGCCCCGCCATGAAAAAAGGGTCCGACGCCACGGTCCGGGTGTTCCTGGTCGCGGTCGGGGCGGTGCTGCTGCTCACCGCCCCGGTCCTGGATCAGGACGTGGATCTGCGGTGCATGGTGCTGGGCCAGGCCGCCGCGCTGGACATGCCCGCCGACCGGCTCCAGCCCACCGAGCTTCCCGGGACGTGGCGGTGGCGTGTGGAAGGCGAGGACTTCGACCACGGCGGGACCCGCCGCAGTGAGCACGCCGCGTGGCACGCCGCGTATCAGGATGTCCGCCACCGCTACCGGCGGCGGCTCTACGAACCACTCTGGATCACCGTCGGCCAGACCGAGATCACCGTCACCGAGCACGACTTCGCCGCCGTCCTGACACGGCGCATGCACAACCACCGCTGACCACACCCCCGACCAGTCCGCAGCGAGCCCCGGCCAGCACCCCGCTGGCCGGGGCTCGCTGCTGTGGGGACGAACCGATGAGGAGACAAGCGACGTGAAGAACAACCGTTACGACTACGCGAAGTTCGGCGCGGGTTTCATCGTGGTCGACCGCAGGTCTGCCCAGCTCGCCGCCCTGACCGACCGGGGCGACTGGGCCGACATCGACAAGCCCGGCGACCGGCGGTTCTTCGCTCTCACCCAGTCCGAGGCGCGCCGGATCGCCGACCAGCTCAACCGCGGCTGACCCCCCGCGGCGGCAGTCACCTCACCTGTACCCCCGGCCCCGGGACGCACGGCGTCCCGGGGCCGGGTTGCACCACCCACCACACCACAACAGAAAGGGGCCACCCCATGGCCAAGTCCCTGAACGGACGACAGATGCGCACCACGGCCGACACCCTGTTCGCCCTCAAACCCGCTCGCGCGCTGGTCTACAAGGCCGTCACGCAGATCGAGAACGGCAAGGACAGCCGCGCCACCATCGCCGAAGTCAAGCGGGAACTACGCAAAGCCGGGGCGCTCGACGCCGCGGCGAGCCGGTTCCTCGATCTGCTCGCGGTCCCGCCGCGCTGAAACCCGCCCCTCACTGTCTGAATCCGCGCGGCGCGACGGTCGTATCGCTGGACGAGAACCGCGCCCGCCTCGCGCCGTGCGGATGCTCAGCCAACCAGCACGCCGTCGGCCTGCCCGAGGGTTGGAAGTAACACCGACCGATCCGGCGGGCACCGCGTTCGCCGGAACAAACCTCACCTGCCCGCGACGCGCCCCGGCTGGCATACCCCGTTGGCCGGGGCGCGTCGCGTCTGGCAACCGAAAGAGCCGGAAAGGACAACCTTGCGCCTGAACCGCACAGCGCGCGCCCAGTTGCAGGCGGCCGGGATCACCCCGGGCTGGTGGGCACGCCGCAACCACTACGCCGATGGACGGTGGGGCGGGGATGCCTGCGGCTGCCCCGACTCCCGCTGCATCGGTTTCCACCACGACGGCCCCGACGACTGCGGATGCCTGCCCGCGCTGCTCGACCTGGCCGCCGGGCGGTAACGCCGACCCATCCCGGGGCAGGGCCACCCCGTACTGCCGCGGGGTGGCCCTGCCCCACATCGCTGCGCGCTCTGGATCCCGCCGTGGTCACCGCTGTGCTCACCCACTACCGAAAGGACCATCCACAATGGACTCCACCATGGACGCCGCGCTGGGGCGGTGGGCGTTGGAGCTGGCAGGGAGGGGGTGGCCGGTGTTGCCGCTGCGTCCCGGGGCGAAGTTCCCGGACTGGCACCGCGGCGACCGCTGCCCCGGGACGGGGCAGTGCCGGGGCGGGCACCGGACCCCGGAACAGATCGCCACCACCGACCCGGACCTGATCACCGCGGCATGGAGCCGGGCACCGTGGAACGTCGGGGTGTTCCCCGGCCCCGCGGGTCTGCTGATCATCGACTGCGACCCGGCCAAACCCGGCCCGGACGAGCTGGACGGCTGGACCGCGCTGCAGGTGTTGGCCGAGCAGCGGGGCGGGCCGCTGCCGGACACGTTCACCGTGACCACCCCGCGCGGTGGCCGGCACCTGTACTACCGGGCACCGGCGGGATGTGCGTTGCGGTCAACGCAAGGCCACCTCGCCGCTGCGGTCGACACCCGCGGATGGGGTGGCTACGCGGTCGCGCCCGGCTCGGTGCGCGCGGACGGGGCGTATGAGCTGCTCGACGACACCGACCCGGTGGAGCTGCCGGGGTGGCTGGTGCAGGCCAACGTCGAACACTGCGTCACCGCTGGGTCCGGGCGCGGGGACAGGGCCGTGGCGGTCCCCGGCGCGTTCGCCGCGACGGCGGTGCGCGGCGAGTGTGGCAAGGTCGCCGCCACGCCGTACAAGCAGGGGCGCAACAAGGCGCTCTCCCGCGCCGCCTACGCGCTCGGCCAGCTGGTCGGCGCGGACGTGCTGGCCGAAGACGTCGCCCGCACCGAGCTGCGGGCCGCCGTCGACTCGTGGGGTGACGTCGCCTCGATCGCCAAGGACTACGCCGTGATCGAGACCAGCCTGCGCGCCGGTCGTCACAACCCCCGCCGCATCACGCCTCACAGCACCCGCACCGCTGGAACCCGCCGCCACAGCGCGGCCTCACCGAGGAAGGACACCGTGGCATGGACAAACGGCTGAAGAACGAGTACCGGCGCAACGCCGCCGATGAGGCAGTGGCCGCCACCGCGCTCTCCGACAAAGCCAACGCGCTGGAAGCCGCGGGCAGGTTCCGTGAGGCCGGCTCCTACTTCCAGGCGGCAGCCAGGGCCGAAGGCCGCGCCGCCGCCTGGCGGAACCTGCTCAGGTAGCCCCCCGACCACCACTACCTCACGGAGGTCCGATGACCCCGACGCTGATCGCGACGATCGGCCCGGCCGGGGCCGGGAAAACCACCTGGCGGCACCGCCACGTCCCGCCTGGCGCGACGGTCGTGTCGCTGGACGAGACCCGCGCCCGGCTCGCGCCGTGTGGGTGCTCGGCCAACCAGGACGTCAACGCCGCCGCGGTTGAGCACGGGTTCGCTGCCACGGCGGCGGTGCTGGCCGCGGGCGGCACGGTCGTGTGGGACGTGACCAGCTACCTTCGCCGGTTCCGCACGCGGCTGCTGGACCTGGCCGCCGAGGCCGGTGCCCGCACCGAAGCGGTCGTGCTGCTCCCGCCCCTGGCGACCGTCCTGGCTCGCAACGGCCGCCGCGACAACACCCCGTGCCCCGATTGCGGGTACGCCCGCCGCGTGCCCGAGGCGCGGGTGCGGGAGATGCACCACGCGGTCACCGCCGCGCTGCCGGGCCTGCACACCGAAGGCTGGAACACCCTCCACTTCGGTGTGCTCCCGCCCGATCTGCGCCACCGCTGACCCCACCGGCCACCACCGGCCGGCCATTTCACCCGGCGAGGAACGACGGGCCGGGCACCACACCGTGTGCCCGGCCCAGCCCGTGCCCGCCTACCTCGGACTACCGCGCGGCGACCGTCGCGCGGTCAGGACCCCTGCAGGAGGAAACCCTCATGGCGATCATCATTCACCGCTGCACCACCTGCACCCACCCCGATCTGTTCCACGACGACCGCGAGGACGGCAGCACCGGGGGATGCAGTTACGGCTGCCGCACCGCCGGTCCGCACACGTTCGGCCCGCCCGAGGTGATCCCGACCTGGATCGCCACCCGCCCCATCGGCGCCGCCGTGCCCGATCCGGTCCTCGCCGAACCCGGCAGCCACCGCCGGCCGTTGCCCCGGCTGTGCGACTGCGCGGACTGCTGGGCGCTCTACCACCGGGAAACCGGGGTGGCTGCCTGATGTACACGGTGACGGACTTGTTCTGCGGGGCCGGTGGGTCCGGGCTCGGCGCGACCGGGGTGTCGGGGGTGCAGCTGCGGATGGCGGCGAACCACAGCCCGCGCGCGATCGAGACGCATCAGGCGAACTTCCCCGGCTGCGACCATGATTGCGCGGACATCTCGCAGGTCGAGCCGCGCCGCTACGCGCGGACGAACATCCTGTGGGCGTCCCCGGAGTGCACGAACCATTCCATCGCGAAGGGACGGCGGAGGGATGGTGCGAACCAGCCGGGGCTGTTCGGTGAGGTCGTGCCCGATCATGTGGCGGAGCGGTCGCGGGCGACGATGTGGGACGTGGTCCGGTTCGCCGAGGTACACGCCTACGACACGGTGATCGTGGAGAACGTCGTCGACGCGGTGAAGTGGACGCCGTTTCGGGCGTGGCTGATGGCGATGGACTCCTACGGCTACGACCACCACATCGTGTCGCTCAACAGCATGCATGCCCCGGCGGTGACCGCGCCGCGGGCACCGCAGTCCCGGGACCGGATGTATGTGGTGTTCTGGCGCAAGGGAAACCCGCGCCCGGATCTCGACATCCGGCCGGCCGCGTGGTGTCCGGGCTGCGCGACCGATGTGCGGGCGCGGCAGGTGTTCAAGCCCGGCCGCACGGTCGGGCGGTACCGGCAGCAGTACCTCTACCGCTGCCCGAACACCCGCTGCCGCCACCACATCGTCGAGCCCTACACGCTGCCCGCGGCCGCGGTGATCGACTGGTCGAACCTCGGCGAGCGGATCGGCGACCGGGCCAGGCCGCTGTCGGACAAGACGATGGACCGGATCGAGGCGGGGCTGCGGAAATTCGCGGGTGTCCCGCAGGTCATCACCGCGGGCGGATCGTGGAACGACGCCGCCCACCCGGCCGCGGCGCCGTTGCGGACGCTGACCACGCGGGAGGCGAACGCGCTGATCGTGCCGATGGAGGGCCGCGAGGGCAAGCACGCCGCCCCGGCCGGGGTGCCGCTGCGGACCCAGACCGCGCGGCACGAGACCGCGCTGGTCGTGCCCTACTACGGGACCGGGGTCGCCCGCGGCGCCGGGGCGCCGATGCCGACCATGACCACTGTGGACACGGCGGGGCTGGCGTTCATCGCCGAACTCCGCGGCGGGGGCTCCGATGCCCGCCACGTCCGGGAGCCCCTCGCGACGGTGTGCGCGTCGGGCAACCACCACATGCTCGTCCACCAGACCGCGCCGCCCGCGGTGGAGGACTGCACGTTCCGGATGCTGTCGATCCCGGAGATCCAGGCCGCGATGGCGTTCCGCCCCGACTACGTGGTCACCGGGAACAAACGCGAGCGCGTTCGCCAGCTCGGCAACGGTGTCACCCCGCCGGCCGCCGAGTGGCTCGTCTCCGCCGCCGTCGCCGCCCTGGAACGCACCGCCACCACCCCCGCACCCACCACCGCCTGACCCCGTCCACGCAGCCGTGGCCCACCCCGGACATCCGAGGGGTGGGCCACGGTGCATCACGGGGGCCGGGGCGGTCTGCCTGATCGGAGTTTTCCATGTCCAGCCAACCGAATCAGACGCGCCAGCTGTGGCCGGTCGGCGACGGCGGGCGCCCCCTGGTCCGCATCGGTGAGGACCCCGAGGCGATCCGGGTCCTCACCGACGCGGTCAAGCGCCGCATCATCCCCGAAACCTACGTCTCCGAAGGGACACCCGTCATCGTGGAAGAAGTCTCCGGGGCCGCCGACCCCGCCACCGCCGAAGACGACGTCGCACTGCCGATCGCCACCTCCACCTTGAAGCCCGCCCTCCTGGCCGGCCTCCTGGCCGAACACGCCGAAGTGGTCATGGCCCGCAACGGGAAACCGGACGTGGAGGTGACCCCGGCCGGGCCGGTCCTCTCCGCGGTGCTGGCGCGGCGGTCGTGGTCGGGGCTGCCGGTGCTGCGGCGGATCATCTCCACCCCGGTCCTGCGCCCGGACGGCACCCTGCTGCAAACCCCCGGCTACGACCCCGCCACCGGGTTCTACCTCGCGGGCAACACCCACCTGCAGCCGATACCGGACCATCCATCCCCGGCCGAGGTCGCCGAGGCGAAAGAGTTCCTGCTGGAACGGTTCCTGCGCGACTTCCCGTGGCGCTCGCCGGCCGACCGCGCCAACTACCTGGCGCTGCTGGTGACACCGCTGATCCGGCCGTTCACCCGGGCACTCTCGCCGTTCGGGATGATCGAGGCCTCCATGCCCGGCTCCGGGAAAACCATCCTCGCCGGATGCGTGGGACTGCTGGTCGGGCAGCGGGTGCTGACCTGGACCGAGTCCGAGGACGAGCTGCGCAAAAGCATCACCACCGTGCTGGCCGACTCGGTCGGGGTGGTCGTGTTCGACAACCTCGCCGAGGGCGCGGTGGTCGACTCCGCGGTCCTGGCCCGGCTGGTCACCGAACGCACCTGGTCGGACCGGCGCCTGGGCACCAACGCCGCGGCCACCTTCGCCAACGACAGGTTATGGCTCGCGACCGGGAACAACCTGCGCACCGGCGGGGACATGGCATCCCGGTCGGTGTGGGTGCGGCTCGACCCGAACTGCCCCCGCCCCGAAGCCCGCACCGGGTTCACCATCCCCAACCTCGACACCTGGATCCTCGATCCCGCCCACCGCGCCACCGTGCTGCGGCACGTGCTGATGCTGGTGCTCGACTGGACCAGCCACGGCGCCCCACCCGCGGCGGCCACACCGCAGATGCGGCAGTTCACGCCCTGGGCGAAACACCTCGGGGGGTTCCTCGAACACCACGGCATCACCGGGTTTCTCGGCAACGCCGACGCCGCCCGCGGCCTGGACGACGAGGACGCGGAATGGCGCTCGTTCTTCCACGCCTGGGACGAGCTGCACGGAGACCGGCACATGTCCGCCCAGGAACTACGGGTCTCCGGGGAACCCACCTTCGGCACCGACCCCTGGGCCGGGACGTTCCCCACGACTCCCTCGGGCAAGCCACTCACCACCCGGAGCCTGGGCAGGAGGCTGGCAGGGCAGGTAGACCGCTGGCACACCGACATCGTGTTACGCAGCGAAACCGACAGTCACCGCAACTGCAAAACCTACTGGGTCGCCCGAGCACCCTCCCAGGACCGAACGCCATAAGAAACCCGCAAACCCGCAAACCCGCAAACGACCACCCCCCAAGGTCTCTACCAGCACAAACAGGAGAGATCAGGGTTGCGGGTTTGTTCGATCACGACCAGCGCCAAACCCGCAAACCCGCGGGTTTGCGGGTTTCTCCCACCCCGCCCGTATATAAACCCGCAGGCATACACCCAGCTCAAGGCCCACTTTGCGGGTTTGCGGGTTTGCGGATCACTTCCCGCCCCCCACGCACCACACCCGCCAACCCGCACCCCCCACCTGCCAGCAACCCCCACCCAGACCACTACCCACCGTGACATTCCGGGCGACGTCGGCCCGGCCCCGGGAAGAGGAGTTACGCACGTGAGAACCCGACGACCCACCAACCCGCCACGGCACCTCACCACCATGACCAGCAGCCTGATCGAGCTGCACGCCGCCTTCGGCGACGCCACCCCCGCCTGCCACAACGCCGACCCCGAACTGTTCTGGCCCATCTCCACACACGACCACGACACCATCCACACCGCGAAACAAATCTGCAGCACCTGCCCCGTTCGCACCGCCTGCGGGGAATGGGCCACCCGCAACGAAAACGACGGCATCTGGGGCGGACAAACCCGCGACGAACGCGGCCCCGCCCGACACCTCCACGACACTCGCCAGCGCAATACGTCGCCCTGGCGAACGAATCACCATGTCTGAGCAGTGTGCCATTCGTGAAGTGCAGTTCCAGGCTAGTGGATTTTGGAGTGAAATATTTATGGAGAATTCCAATGGTGACGCCCCGGTAATTGAGCAGCAATTGTACTCGGTTGATGAGGCAAAGGTGATCCTGCGTATATCTCGCTCGAAAATCTATCAGCAGATGAGTGCACCTCAGCCGGATGGTCAGCCACGGCTGCGTTCGGTCAAAGTTGGCCGCACTCGACGAATATCAGTGGCAGCGATTCAGGACTACATCACCTTGTTGGAACAAGAGGCGGAGGCGCTCTTTGGCGAAGCGGCGTAGTCGCGGAGACGGCGGGCTCTATTGGTCGGACTCTCGCCAGCGTTGGATTGCCGAGGTCACGATCGGGACAAGTCCGTCAGGCAGAAGGAAGACGCGCACGGCGAGCGCAAGAACAAAGACCGAGGCGAAATCCAAGCTAGACGACCTGAAGAGCGACCTCCGGGACGGTGTGCTCATAGCGCATACCGGCTCTACTGTGGCCGATGCGGTGGATGATTGGTTGAAATATGGTCTAACTGATCGTTCGGAGAAGACTCGGGAGAACCGTCGGCTTCTTGCCGAAGGTCACATCATTCCGCAACTCGGGGCGCGGAAGCTGCGTGACTTGACTGCTGAGGAGGTAGATGAGTGGCTTGAGCTAGAGTCGAAGTTGCTCGCTACGTCCACGCTGCAAAGGGTGCGGGCAATTCTTGCGTCTGCGATCAAGCGTGCCCAGAAACGAGGCAAGGTGAAGCGCAACGTGGTTTTTCTCTGTGAGTGCCCGTCAGGGAAGCGCGCAGGCCGGAAATCGAAGGCGCTCACTCTGATTCAGGCTGAGGCGTTGCTTAATGCTGCACTTGAATCGCAGTCTGCGACGATCCGCGCCTACATCGTTGTATCGGTGCTGACCGGTGCGCGGACCGAGGAGATGCGCGCGCTGAGATGGGAGCATGTCCACCTTGCCGGTGATCTCACCGCGAAGTCTCCGGTACTGCCGTACGTCGAGTTGTGGCGTTCGGTCCGTGTCGGTGGTGACACGAAGACGCACAGTTCCCGTCGGACTCTGGCGATACCGCAGCGCTGTGTGGATGTGCTGCGGCATGTGGAGGCGGCACAAGTCAAGGCGCGGAACCGTGCGGGGGAGAGGTGGAAGGAGACCGACCTGGTCTTCGCAACCCGCTACGGCACCGAGCTGGATGCGGGCAATGTCCGACGCGCGTTCCGGAGCGTCGCGAAAGCGGCCGGCCTCGTGCCGGAGGACTGGACGCCGCGGGACTTGCGGCACAGCTTCGTGTCGCTGCTCTCCGACGCGAAGATGCCGATCGAGGAGATCGCTCGGCTGGTCGGGCACAAGGGCGGCAGCAAGGTCACGGAGCTGATCTACCGGCACCAGCTCCGGCCCGTCCTTGAGGAGGGCGCCACGGCGATGGACCGGATCTTCTCGGGGTACCCACCCGCCGACGGCCAGATTCCGGAGGGGGCTGATTCGGTGCGATAGTCACTCAGTTAGTCCGCCAGGCGCAAATCAGCCCCCGTCCTGTCTACTTTGGACGGGGGCTGACCTGGTGCGCGATACTGGGATTGAACCAGTGACCTCTTCCGTGTCAGGGAAGCGCTCTCCCGCTGAGCTAATCGCGCGAGGTGGAGACGGGATTCGAACCCGTGTACACGGCTTTGCAGGCCGTTGCCTCGCCTCTCGGCCACTCCACCGGTTACAGGCCCCGAGGGCCTTCCGAGCGGACGACGGGATTCGAACCCGCGACCCTCACCTTGGCAAGGTGATGCGCTACCAGCTGCGCTACGTCCGCACTACCATGGTGCCGAAGCGGTTCCGCCTGCCTTGTCGGCCGACTTTCCGCACCCCGTCGCCGTGGTGTGAGAGAACCATATCGGACTCCCGAAACCGCCCCGTCACCGGGGGGTCCGCAACCGGTGACGGGCTCGTGATCAGGTCCGATCGTTCGGGATGAGGTGGGTGAGGGCGTCGTCCACGTCGACCCACAGGTGCTCGTTACCCGGCAGCACCACGTCGTAGGTGCGGTCGAGGAAGTCGGCCAGCTCCTGGGCGGCGGCCTCGAACATGGCGTGCCCGGACGGCGAGTTCAGCTCGATGAGCACCGACTCCGGGTCCTCCACCGAAGGCCGGATCCGAACGTCCCCGTCGCCCGCGTCGGCAAGCAGGCCGTCTGCGAGCAGATCGCGGGCGTACACCCATTCGACCCAGCCGGCGCGTCCGGTGCGGAAGGCGGCGACGACCGCGTACGGGTCCCGCGTGTCGTAGCGCAGCTCAACCTTGACCGGAACCGCCGGCGAGCGCGGCGCCAGCAGGTCGAAGACCGCCGTCGAGCGGAGCGTCACGTGATCGTTGCGCATCGTCCTACCCTTCGTCTCCCTTCCCGGCCCGGGCGACCGAGGACGGCGGTGGGACGCCCCGGGGCACCGGATCTTTCGCGAGTGCGCTCGAGATCACCCGTTCGAGGTCCGGTCGCCTCGCTGCTCCTTCGCCGCCCGCGCCGCGCAGCCTGCTGTCGGCGCTCACGTACATACTGCGCGGTTCGGCCGCCGTGCGATAGCACCGTCGCACGGATGTCGAGCGGGCCCGCGCGCGGCCCCTCCCTGGCAGGGCCTTGGCTAGCTCGGGGTTGTTCGCTCCGTATTCGCTGGTAGACGCGCTGTGGTCGGAAGCGGCCACCCGTTTGCAGGCCCCCGAAAGTCGTGTTGTAGAGTTCTGCACAACACCGCAAGGGGCGATTAGCTCAGGGGGAGAGCGCTTCGTTCACACCGAAGAGGTCACTGGTTCGATCCCAGTATCGCCCACAGCGTGTTTTCCCAGCTCAGACGGCCTGTCGATGATCTTTGTCGGCGGGCCTTCTGTGTTGTGTGGGAGCAGCTGGGGAGCACGGTCTCCTGACCACAAGCCGTGATCCGAAGAGGTCATGCTGCTTCTGGCGCTATGGCGGGGTTTTCGTGCCAGGTCCAGCCGCCGTCGTGCTCCCATCGCTGGTGGAGGGCGTGGAGCATGGTTTCGATCATGTGTTGGGTGATGTGGGAGTAGAGGTCGTCGACGTCTTTTCGTTTGTGTCCGAACCGCACGAGGCGCAGGATGCGTGGCACTCCGTCCTCGATCAGCCAGGTCTCGTGGGTGTGGCGCAGGTCATGGAAGTGCATCTCGGTGTTGAGTGGTGACCATCCTTTGTCCTTGTCCCCGGTCAGCGCGGGCAGCCACGCCCGGTGGCGGAAGTTGGATCGTCGGTGCAGGCCGCCGTTGGCTCCGGTGAAGACGAACCGGGTGTGGGGGTTGCGGTCCCGGTGGGCTCGTAGTTCGTCGGCGAGGAATGGCGGCAGGTGCACGGTGCGGGCACTGGCCGGGGTCTTGGGCGGGCCGAGTTCCAATCTGCCCTTCATCTCGTGCAGCGCGCCGAACTTCGGATCGATCTCGATCCGCGGGTTCTCGTCGAGGTGGGTGCGGGTCCATTGCAGCCCGGTGATCTCGTCCCATCGGAGTCCGGTGTAGGCGGCGGTGATGGTCATGAGTCCGTTGTCGGGTGACATGCGTCCGGCGAGTGCGTCGACCTCGTCGGTGGTGGCGTGGGGGCGTTCGGGCCGGTCCTCGAACGTGATCCGTAGTTTGCGGCAGGGGTTGGCGCCGATGAGTCCTTCGTCGACGGCTTCGCCGAGGATCATGGAGAACAGGACGAGGATGTCCTGGGTGCTTTTGTCGGCCATGTTCGGGCGGAGTGTCTTGTTCACCCATCCCTTGACTGCGATCCGTGCGATGGTGCCTACGGGTGTGCCGGACCAGCGGGGGAGGATGTGGGAGTCGTAGGTTGCCCAGGTGATGTCGGCGACGCGGTGTGCGTCCGACCATTGGCGGATCCATTCGTCGATGGTGGTTTCGGCCAGTCGTGGGTCGGTGAAGCGGTGGCGGCGTTGGTCGGACTCCACGTCGGTGGCACGGTTTTCCGCTTCGTTCCGGTCGGCGAAGCCGGTTTCGGTGAAGATGGATCTGTCGTCGAGTCGGTAGCGGACACGGAATCCGTCCCCATGTTTTTCTGCCCATGCCATGGTTGGTTTCCTTTCGGAAAGGAGTGGATATGGCCGTGCCGGGAATGCGGCACGGCCATATGGACGCTCTGTGCACCGACGAGCGCAACCCAACTGTGTTCAGCGGCGACAAGGGGAATGGGTGCGGATGAGCGAGTGGGTCGGCGGGAATCGGTCCGCAGGGGCGGCCGGCCGTGACGACGAGGTGTCGTATTCGTGTCGGACGCGTGCTGGGTCACGCTGGCGGGGCGGGCTGCGTCGGTGATGATCTGGTGGAGGTTGGCGGGGGAGAAGCGCAGGTGTTTGCCCTGGAACGTGGACGGCGCCAGGCGGCGGGCCGCTCGGCGGCGTAGCCAGGACTCCGGCACCTGCAACAGGTTCGCTGCCTGGGCCGGGGTGCACAATGTCGGAACCGGATCACCCGCGAGCAGGGCCGCCACGACGACATCGGCTGACCGCGCGGATCAAGCACCGTCGCCAGTGGCGAAGACGCGCAACCGGGCGAGGACGTCGGCGGGTTCGCGCGGACGGTCCGCGCCGGAGGCGGGCGGCGCCCCTGCTTCCCGCAGCAGACGGACCTGCCACGGCGGCTCGAGGCCTGCCGGTGCCAGCACGTCCGGGTCGCCGAGCAGCTGCGCCGGATCACCTTGACGAAGACCGTGGCCGACGAGCACCGCCACCTGGTCCGCCCACCGCCACACGAGGTCGGCGTCGTGCGTGGCCATCACGACCGTGGTCCCCGCCGCGCCGAGCGCGTCCAGGGTGCGCAAAAGGGCGGTGACACCCCGCGGGTCGAGGCCCGCGGTCGGTTCGTCGAGCAGCAGCACGGCCGGGCGCATCGCCAGCGCCCCGGCGAGCGCGACCCGCTTGCGCTGGCCGAAGGACAGGTGGTGGACCGGACGGCCGGCGAGCGCGGAGATCCCCAGCGCGGCCAGCACTTCCTCGACCCGCGCCGCGACCTCGTCCGGGCCGAGACCGAGGTTGACCGGGCCGAAGGACACGTCCTGGACGACGTCGGCGGCGAACAGCTGATCGTCCGGGTCCTGCAGGACCAGCTGGACGTACTGCCGATGTCCGGTCAGCGCGCGCTTGCCGCGGCGGAGCACGGCGCCATCGGCGACGATCTCCCCGGCGTCCGGCCGCAACGCGCCCGACAGGCAGCGCAGCAGCGTCGACTTGCCCGAGCCGTTGGCCCCCATGAGCGCGAGCCGGACCCCGCGGTCGATCCGGAGGGCTACATCGCGCAGCACGCGCGGAGCGCCCGGGTAGCCGGCGGTGAGCCCCCGCGCTTCCAGCGCGACCTCGGCCGTCACCGGGCCGGCCACCGCGGCTCCGCCCACGCGATCGCGGCGCAGGCCAAGACGACCGCGACACTGCTCGCCACGAACCGGGGGCGGACCGGAAAGCGCCGCGGAGAGCCGAAACTCGCCGCCGTCGAACCCCGGCCCGCCAGACCCGCTTCGAGCCGCTGCGCGCCCGTCCACGCCCGCACCAGCGTGGCCGCGCCGAGCATGCCGAGACTGCGCCGCGCCGCGCGCGGGCTGCGGTAACCGAGCCGGGCCGCCTGCGTCTCGCGGATGCGCGCCTGCGCGTCGAGGAGCCCGAACAGCATCCGGTAGACCACGCCGGCGATCTCCGCCAGGATGGCGAGCCCGGGCACCCGGGCGAGGCTCGCCAGCAGGTACGGCACCGGTGTCGTCGTCGCGAGCAGCAGCACGGCGGCCGACGTGGACAGCGCTCGCGCCGCCACCTCCGCCCCGCGCACGGCCGAGGCACTGGTCACCGTGAACGGTCCCCAGGTGACCAGGACGTCACCGGACGGCGCACCGGTCGTGATCACGATCCCGGCGACGCCGAGCACGATGAAGACGGCGGGAGCGGACACTGCGGCAAGCCAGGTGCGCGGCCGCACCCCGGCGAGCGCGCACGCGCAGACCGTCGCGACCACCACGACGAGCGCCGCGCCGACCGGTCCGGTGCCGGTCAGTGCGACTCCGGCGAGACCGCCCGCGAGCACCACCTTCTCGGCGGTCGAGCGGTCACGCCACCGGCTGCTCCATGCGGCGTCGTCCAGTGCCAGCCGGGCCATCTCAGGAGTTGCCTGGCGCTACTGGCTTTTCCCCCGGCGCGCTGTCGCCCAGGTGCTTGCGGCGTTCGCGGAACACCCCCAGCGCGAAGCCGAGGATCCCGGCGCCGAGCGCTGCCTGCAAGGCGAACAGGCCCGACTCCACCTCGCCGCCCGGCTGGTTCCACAGGGGCTCGAACCACGGCTTGTAGCCGGGATCGGAGGCCTGGATCTGCTCGGTCGCGGCCGAGTCGGTCCCGCCGAACTCCCCCTTCTGCACGCCGATCACCAGCGCCACGATGAAGACCGCGATGGTCGCCAGGACGAGCAGGAGGTTCACGGTCTTCTTAGGCATGCTTCGCTCCCAGGGACGGGTCTTCGTTGCGGTCGCGGCCGAAGCCGAGGCGGCGCAGTTCGGGGCCGGCCCACGTGCGCAGCGCGTTCATCAGCAGCACCCCGACGAGCCCTTCGACCACCGCCAGCGGCACCTGCGTGACGGCGAAGAGCCCCAGGAAGCGCGCCCACGCGCCGAAGAACCCCGAAGCCGGGTCGGGAAAGGCCAGGCCCAGCTGCGTCGCCGTCGTGACGTAGGTGGCCAGGTCGGAGACCGCCACGCCGAAGAACACCGCGACACTCCACGGTGCGCGTCTGAGCAGCCGATAGACGCCGTACCCGGCCCAGGGGCCGACAACCGCCATCGACATGACGTTGGCGCCCAGCGTGGTCAGCCCGCCATGCGCCAGCAGGAGTGCCTGGAAGAGCAGGACGACCGACCCGAGGGCCGCCATCACAGGCGGCCGGAAGATGATCGACCCCTCTCCCGTACCCGTCGGGTGCGAGGAACTGCCCGTCACCGACGGCAGTTTGATCGCCGAAAGGACGAACGAGTACGCTCCCACCGCGCCCAGCAGCAGACGGGACTCCGGGTGCTCGGTCACCGTCCGCTTGATCTCACGGATTCCGTGGACGACGAACGGCGCGGCCGCGACGGTCCACGCGGCGGCGTGAACGGGCGGGAGGAAGCCTTCCGCAATGTGCATCGGCACACCTTTCCGGGATGACGCGTCCCCATCGGGGCCAAGCCCGAGTTCCTGACTCCGCGGTGAAACCCGCTCACAGTGGCGCGACCGTCCCGGATTCGCACCGGGTTCCTCGTCGGTAGCTTGGCGGCGAGAGCGTAGCACCGGTTTTCGCCGATCCACAGTGTCGAATGCCACGAGAACCCGGGCCCGGGCGCGACCGGTGCCCCGCGGGCCGGTCAGGCGAAGGCAGGGTGTCGGCAAAGTCGGTGTGACGGGGCCCTGCGCCGACCGCGGAGGTCCGTGAAGGTCCGTGAAGGGGCCCTTCACGGACTCTGAGTCTGTGAAGGGCCCCTTCACAGACCCGGGACAGGGCTGGCGCACACCGCGAGGTGGTCGGGCGTCTCGAGCACCTCCGCATCGTGCGTTGCCGGGCGTGATCGACGAAGAGGGCAGGTGTCGTCGATGATGACGCGGGAGCCACGGCTCTCTCTGCTGATCACGGGTCCTCGACCAACTTTGCCGCGACCCTGCATGCGAAGGCGTCGGTGAGCAGCTTCGCGTTCTGCCGGTAGACGGCGAGGAGGTCCAGGTCCTACCGCGGTATTTCACGAGGTTGACCCGCTTCGCGGATATGCCGGGCAGGACGGTGCCGGTGCTCATGGCCTCGTTGCCGAACACGTACTGCGGCTGCTTGGCCGGCAGCGGGAACCGGCCGACATCTGCGGCTGCGGGATTCAGGCGACGGCGCGGCCGGCCCCACTCCGCGGACGTGCGTACAGTGCGTCCGTCGACCACGATCACCCCGTCGGCGGTCTGGTGCAGGCCGAGCACGGCGCGGAGCACCGTCGTCTTGCCGGAGCCGTCGGTTCCGGTCAGTGCCGTCCGCTGCCCGGCCGCACGACCAGATCGACCGAGCGGACGACCGCTCGCCGGCCGTGCCGCAGGAGACGCCCGCGAGTTCGATCCGGGCACCGGCGGACGCGGCCGGGGGCTCTCCGCTCACGCGACCGAGGCGTGGCACTGACAGGGGGCGCCTTCCTGACACCCGCAGGCGCAGCCGGCGACGCACCCGCACCGCTCGGTGCCGACACGCCAGACGGGGATGTGGTCCGGCACGCAACGCGGCCGGGAGCGATGACGTTCGCGGTCGACGGCCGATGTCAGCAGTTCGACGACACCCGCGGCCGTGCCGTGTCGCCCGGCCACCTGCGCGTCGAAGACGGCCATCAAGTCCGGGAGGAAGTCACGGCACGGCTGGGCGGGGCGAACCCGCAACAGGCGGGTGGCAGCGGCCATCTGCTCGCCCGCTGCCCGGCAAGCCGGGCAGCGGGCGAGGTGTTTCCCGGCGGCGGCTTCCTCGTCGAGCGCCGCCTGCCCGTCGGTCATGGCCGAGAGCACCTCCCGGCAACGCTGACAGTCCATGTCGGAGAAGTCGGCCGGGCAGGCTCAGCAGTTCCCCGGAGCCGGCACCAATGCGATTCACCCCCGATGCACGGTCCGGATCCGGGGCGCACCACCCGGGAGGCGGTCCCGGAAACGCGGAGTGTCGGCTACGGTCCAGCTCGTGACCACCGGCAGAGACCGCGACGACGAACGGCTCACCGCGCTCGCGCTCGACGCCGCCCAAGGCGACCGGCACGCGTTCGAAGCGTGGGTCCGCGCCACCCAAGCCGACGTCTGGCGCTTCACCGCCCACCTCGCCGACACCGCGGTCGCCGACGACCTCACCCAGGAGACCTACACCCGCGCGGTGACCGCGCTCACCCGATTCGAGGGACGCTCCACGGCCCGGACCTGGCTACTGTCCATCGCCCGGCGAGTGGTCGTCGACCACTTCCGCGCACGGTCGGTCCGCCCCCAGATCTCCCGGCAGGACTGGAAAACCGCCGCCGAAACGGAATCCGCCCGCCGCGGCGGCCCCGGGTTCGAAGACCTCGTCGAAACGACCTTGCTCCTCGACCGGCTCGACCCCGAACGCCGCGAAGCCATCACCCTCACACAGATCCTCGGCTACTCCTACACCGAAGCCGCCGAAATCTGCGACTGTCCCATCGGGACAGTCCGCTCCCGGGTCGCCCGCGCCCGCGAAGACCTCCTCGACGCCCGGGACGAGCGCGGCACCGCCAGCTGATCTTCCTTCTCTTCTGCCTTCTCCGCCTTCCACGGTTGATTTCGGCGAGCCGGGGTCGAGATCGTTGCGGTCAGGACGATCCTCGAACCCGTCGTCCGGCCCGGGCCGGCGCGCTCGGTGGTCTCCGGCTCACCCTGGCCGCTGTTCGGCGGTTCCGGCGCTGGACGTGCTCGACCCGGTCGACCTGCTGAGTTCCGCGCCCGAGCTGTTCGAGGTCCGGTTCACCGGCCTGGCCTTCCGGTGCGACCGCCGGAATGGACAGGACGGCGCGCTCGTCCGGCACCTGCACGGCGCCGACGCCGGCAACTACACACCGATCCGGCACGGGATCCGTTCGTGCGCGGCGCCGGCTCGGCCGGAGACCGCATCACCCGGCCAGTTCGCGCAGCAGCACTCGCGGACGTCCGTCCACCGGATCGGGCACGACCTGGCCGTCCACTTCGAACACCTCGCGGAAGACGGCCGGGGTCAGGACCTCTTCCGGCGGGCCGGCCGCGGCGATCGCACCCGCCTTGAGGGCAACGATCGCCGTGGCGTACCGGGCGGCGAGGTCCAACGTGTGCAGGGCGGCGATCACCGTGATGCCGAGCGACGAGACGAGGCTGAGCGCGGAGATCTGGTGCGCCGGATCGAGGTGATTGGTCGGTTCGTCCAGCACCAGCAGCTCCGGCTGCTGCGCGAGGGCGCGGGCCAGCAGCACGCGCTGACGTTCGCCACCGGACAATGTGGACAGTGGCCGATCGGCGAACACCTCGGCCCCGGTGCGCCGCAGCGCTTCCGCGACGACCGCTTCGTCCGCGGCGGTAAGCCGGTCGAATGCGCCGAGGTGCGGGTAGCGGCCGAGCCGGACCGCTTCCCGTGCGGTGAAGTCGTACCCGCCGGCCTGGTCCTGGCCGAGCACACCGACCCGGCGGGCGACGTCGCGGTGGCGGGCGGCCCAGATGTCGTCGTCCCCGAGCCGCACCACCCCCATCTTGGGCCGCAGCGCCCGGTAGACGGTCTTGAGCAGCGTGGACTTGCCGCTGCCGTTCGGGCCGACGACGGCGACGAACTCACCTGCCGCGATCGTCAAGGTCACGTCGTGGACCGCGGGCACTTCCGCGTAGCCGGCGGAAACGCCATCGAAGACCAGCTTCACGACAAGCCCACCGTTCCCGCCGCGCTGCGGCGCAGGACCACCAGGAACAACGGCACCCCGATAGCCGCGGTCAGAATGCCGATCGGCAGCTCGGTCGGGGCCAGCACGAGCCGGGCGGCGGTGTCGGCCCAGACGATCACGAGCGCGCCGAGCAGCGCCGTCACCGGCAGCGCGCGGCGGTGGTCGGCTCCGACGAGCAGGCGGGCCAGGTTGGGCACGATCAGCCCGATGAACCCGATGCTGCCCGACACCGCGACGACCGTCCCGGTCAGCAGCGCGACGATCACCAGCAGCACCGCGCGGGCGCGAGCGGCGTCGAGCCCGAGTGAGGCGGCGCCGTCGTCGCCCAGCACCAGCAGGTTCAGCCGGCCCGCACCGGCGGCCGACACGACCACCAGGACCAGGACGACCGCCGAACAGGTCAGGGCCAGTGGCCACTGGGCACCGGCGAGGCTGCCGAGGATCCAGAACAGGATCTGCTGCTGCGCGTCGACGTCGTGCGTGCGCAGCAGCAGGAAGGAGATCACCCCGGCCAGCAGCTGCCCGATCGCGATCCCGGTCATCACCATCCGCCCGGCCTGGATCCGCCCCGCCGTGCGGGAAAACCCGAACACCACGAGCGCGGTGGCGACCGCACCGCCGAACGCGGCCAGCGGCAGGGTGAGCAGCCCGGCTACGCCGGCGCCGATCGTGGTCAGCACGAGCACAGCACCGACGCCCGCTCCCGAAGTGAGCCCGAGGATGAAGGGCTCCCCGAGAGGATTGCGGACCATCGCCTGGGTCAGCAGACCGGCGACGGCCAGTCCCGCGCCGACGAACACGCCCTGCAGCACCCGTGGCACGCGCAGGTTCCACACGATGAAGTCGGACGCCCCGGGGCCGCCGCGCCCGGCGAGGTGGGCACCCACGATGGACGTCACCTCGCCGGGCGCGATGGCCACCGGCCCGAGGCCGACTGCGACCAGCGCCGAGACCACCAGCGCCCCGGCGAGCACAACGAGGATCACCGCGATCGGGATCCCGCCGAGCACACCGCTAGCCCGGGACCGGACCTCCGGACGCACTGTCACTTGTGGAGCGCTTCGGCGATCTTCGCGACCGCGTCGCCGTTGAGCACGCTGGGAGACAGCAGGATGCTCTGCGGCACCACAGCGAACCGGTTCTCCCTTACCGCCACCGTCCCGGCGAGCACCGGGCTGCTGCGGATGGAGTTGAGCAGGTCCTCGTCGCTGCCCGGAGCGAAGCCGGAGACCACGACGATCGCCTGCGGGTCGCGCTTGACGACCTCCTCAGCACTGAGGTTCGCGAAGTCCTGTAAGGCGTCCTCGGCGATGTTCTTGCCACCTGCCAGGGTGATGACGCCGTTGGCCAGCCCGGTCCCGCCCTGGGCCATCACCGGCTGCCCGGCCGCGGGTGGCGTGGACAGCGCGAGCACCCGCACCGGCGTGCCCGCCGTGCTCTTGACCTTGTCGACCGCCGCGGTGATCTGGGAAACCAGCTCGGCGCCGCGCTGCTCGACGCCGAAGACCTTGGCCACCTGCTGGACAAAGGTCGTCGTCGCGGCCAGGTCCTTGACCGCCGTGCCCTTGTTCGTGTCGCAGGCGACCAGCGACTTCGCCCCGGCCTTGGCGAGCTGATCGACACTCGGGGTGCCGTCGAACCCGCCGAAGCTGTAGCTGGAGATGCCGATGACCAGGTCGGGCTTGGCCGCGATCACGGCTTCGGCGTTGCCCTGGCCGGGGTCGATCACCTTGATCTTCGCCAGCTTCGCCGCTTCGTCCCCGGTGAAGGCCTTGAAGAAGTCCGGCGCGGCGGTTCCGACGATCTGGTCGCCGACGCCCAGACGCTCGAGGATCGCGGCCGCGCCGCCGTCCATCGTGACCACCCGCCGCGGCGGCGAGGACAGCTGCGGTGGCTCCGGGCAGGCCGGGGCCTGCGGGTGCCCGTCCATGCTCATGGAGGTGGGCGGTGCCGAGGACGGCGCCGCGGCGGGCGTGGCCGGATCAGCGCTGCCGCACGCTGTCAGTCCGAAGAGGACGGCCACGGTGGTGGCCGTCCAGCGCAGTGCTCTCACCGGTATCTCCCTCGGCGTCATCGACGTGTTCCGGACCAGTGGTCGCACGTAAGGGTGACCCGGTTCCCGGCGCCGTCCCGATTGCTCGGTGAACCAAGTCACAACGGGCGGCCTGGAACTCACTCCATGGAGTGACCGACTTCTGGATTCGAGGCCCGGTTCCGGGCCCCACTGGGAGGACATCCGCCATGCCGTCACGCTCACGCCTGCCCGACGAGGACTGCTGGCCGTTGGTCGCGGTCGCCGGGCTCGTGTCCTTCGTCGCCATGCTCGACATGAACATCGTCAACGTCGGCCTGGCCGACATCGCCGCCGCGTTCGAGATCTCGCCCGGTGCCGCGCAGTGGGCGGCACTGGGCTACCAGCTGCCGGTGGTCGCGCTGCTGCTACCGGCCGGGCGCTGGCTCGACCAGGTCGGTATGCGGCCCGCGCTGCTGGCCGCGCTGACCGGCTTCACGGTGTTCAGCGTCTCGTCCGCGATCTCGGCGTGGCCCGCGTGGCTGTTCGTTTCCCGCGTGGGACAAGGGATCTTCGGCGCGGTGCTGTTCGTGCTCATGCCGGTCGTCGCCGCCCGGGCCGTGCGGGCCGAGACCCGCGGGCGGGCGATGAGCGTCCCGGCGACGCTCGGCCCGTTGGGCGCCGTGGCCGGTCCCGCGGTCGGCGGTCTGCTGCTGGACGCGTTCGGCTGGCGATCGATCTTCCTGGTCAAGATCCCGTTCTGCGTCCTGGCCTTCCTGCTGGCGCGGCGCCATGCGCCGAACGGTGGAGCACTGCGGGCACCCGACCGGCGGGCCTGGGTGAACGGCGGCCTGGCCGCCGCCGCGCTCACCGCGGTGCTGCTGGCGCTGACCTTCGGCGGAACCGACCAGCGCTGGCTGCTCCTGCTCGCGGTCGCCGTCGTACCGCTCGCGTGGTGGCTCAAGGGATCGGGCGCCGGACCGGTACGGGCCTTGCTTCGGGATACGGGCCCGGGCCGCGTCACCATCGCGGTGCTGGCCCTGGCGGCGGCGTTCGGCGCGATGAACTACCTCGTCGCCCTGCACCTGCAACGCGCCGACGGGATCAGCGCCGCGCAGACGGGACTGACCGTGCTGGTCTTCTCCGCGGCGATGGCGGTCCTCGGGCCGGTCGGCGGCAGGCTCGCCGACCACTGGGGCACCCGCCGCACCGCGGTCGCCGGCGCCGCCCTCACCGCGGCCGGACTGCTCCTCCTGCTCCCGCTCGGCGAGACCTGGCACCCGGCGGACGTCGCGTGGCGGCTCGCCATCGCCGGCGCAGGCCTGGGTCTCTACGGAGGCCCGGCCCAGTTGCTCGTGCTCACCTCGGCCGCCCCTGGGGGGATGAACACCGCGGGCGCGGTCGTGCAGCTCGGCCGCAGCCTCGGCTTCACCCTCGGCCCCGCCCTCGCCACGACGACCTGGGCGTTGAGCGGCTACGGCCCGAACGTCCTGGCGGGACTCGTCTTCGCCGCCGTGGCCGCCTGCGCGGCCGTTCCTTTGCTTGCGTTTCGCCCGGCTGTGCCGGCTCACTCCTGAAGGGAACCACCATGTGCGGAATCACCGGTTGGGCGTCCTACCACCGGGACACCACACCACTCGCGCCCGTGCTGGACGCGATGACCGCGACGCTGACCCCACGCGGACCGGACGCCGGTGGCACCTGGATGAGCCCGACCGCCGCGCTCGGGCACCGCCGCCTGTCGGTGCTCGACCTCGAAGGCGGCGTCCAGCCGATGACGGCCGGCGACATCGTCCTCAGCTACAGCGGCGAGGTCTACAACCACCATGAGCTCCGCGTCGAGCTGCGCCGCCGCGGCCACGAGTTCCGGACGCGCAGCGACACCGAGGTCGTCCTGCACGCCTACCGCGAATGGGGCCCGGAGGTCGCCACCCGGCTGGAAGGCATGTACGCCTTCGCCGTGTGGGACGAATTCCGGCAGCAGCTCGTGTTGATCCGTGACCGGCTCGGCGTGAAACCCCTGTACTGGGCCGAAATCGACGGGGGTCTCGCGTTCGCGTCCGAACCCAAGGCGCTGTTCGCCCACCCCGAGCTCGAACCCCGCGTCGACGGCGCCGGTCTGCGCGAGGCCTGCAGCCTGCTCTTCTCCACCGGCGCCACGCTCTGGCAGGGCGTCCGCGAGGTCGAGCCGGGTGGCATGGTCGTGCTGGACCGCAACGGGATCACCGAATCCCGTTACTGGCAGCTGGACGCGCGGCCGCACAACGACGACCGCGACGCCACGATCGAGCGGGTCCGCGAACTCGTCGACCACGCCGCCCGCACCCAGCTCGAAGCCGACGTCCCCCTGTGCAGCCTGCTCTCCGGCGGTCTCGACTCCAGCGTCATCACCGCCCTGATCGCCGGCGAGCTGCGTCCCGAAGGCGAACGCCTGCGCTCCTACGCCGTCGACTACAGCGACCAGGCCGAACAGTTCACCGGCGACGTCCTGCGCACCGGGCACGACACGCCGTTCGCCGCCGAGGCCGGCGCGTTCATCGGCACCGACCACTCCACCGTCGTCCTCGACCCGATGGCCTTGCTGGATCCGGCGAACCGCGCGGCGGTCGTCATTGCCCGGGACTCGCCGATCGGCGTCGGGGACATGGACACCTCGCTGTACCTGCTGTTCGGCGAGATCCGCAAACACTCCACCGTCGCGCTCTCCGGCGAGGCCGCCGACGAGGTGTTCGGCGGCTATCCCTGGTTCCACAACCCGAAAGCGCTTGCCTCGCCGACGTTCCCGTGGCTGCTGGTGACCGGCGACGAAGCCGCCGTGCCGCTGCACCCCGACGTCGCGGCGAAGCTGGACATCGCCACGTTCCGCGACGACACCTACCGCGATGCCCTCGCCGCCGTTCCCCACCTCGACGCCGAGACGCCGGAAGAGTACCGGCAACGCGAAATGCAGCACCTGTCCCTGACCCGTTGGCTGCGGCAGCTGCTGCACCGCAAGGACCGCCTCAGCATGGCCCAGGGCCTGGAAGTCCGCGTCCCGTACTGCGACCACCGGCTCGTCGAGTACGCATTCAACGCGCCCTGGGCGCTGAAGAGCTTCGACGGCCGGGAAAAGAGCCTTCTGCGTGCGGCCGGCCGGGGACTCGTGCCCGAGTCCGTGCTCACCCGGCCCAAGAACCACTACCCGGCCACCCACCACCCCGAATACAACCGCGGCCTGCAAGCGCTGGCCGCAGCCGCCTTGTCCACACGGGACGGTCAGGTCCGCGACATCGTCGACGAAACGCAGATCAAGCCGCTGCTGGACGCGCCCGCAGAAGGTCTCGAATGGGGACAGCGGCTGCGCTTGGAGCGCGTCGTCGACCTGGCCCTCTGGCTCGACCACCACAACCCCGCGATCACCCTGTGAACTCGCCCGGAGAAGCCATGTCGCTGCCCGAAGAACCCATCCCGCTGTACGGCGCCGAGTACAAAACCGACCCCTACCCGCTCTACACCGCGATGCGGGACAAGTGCCCGGTGCACCGCGTCGGATTCCCCAGTGGCGTCAACGCCTGGCTCGTGACCGGCTACGACGCCGCCCACGCCACCCTCAACGACCGCCGCCTGGGCAAGAACCACCGCCTCGGCAACGACGGCTGGCGCGCGCTGGCGTCGATCATGCCCGAACCCCAGCACTCCCAGCTGCAGGTCCACCTGCTGCACCAGGACCCGCCGAAGCACACGGCCATGCGCAAGCTCGTCCTGGACGCTTTCGCGCCGCGCCGCGTGGAATCCCTGAGGCCGCGGTTCCAGGAGATCGCCGGCACCCTCGTCACCGAGTTCCCCGCCGACGGACCACTGGACCTGGTCACGCTGTTTGCCGCGAAGTTCCCGTTCCTCGTGCTGGCCGAGACGATCGGCTTGTCTCCGGCGCTGGCCAAGGACTTCCGCCGTGAGTGGGGCAAGGTCGTGGCCCCGGTCGGCCCGAAGGACCCGCGACGCCCCGAGTACGAACGGCTCCTGCACGAGCTGCAGACCTACATCACCGACGTCGTCGCGGACAACCGCGAAACCGGCGGCGACGGACTGCTCGCCGGACTCGTCACCGCACACACCCAGGGCGCCCTGAGCAAGGAAGAGCTGGACTCGATGATCTTCCAGCTCCTGGTCGCCGGACAGGAACCGGTCACCAACCAGATCACCACGATGCTCGTCGCGCTCCTGCGCCACCCTTCGCAACTCGCGCGGCTGCGCGCGGCACCCGAGCTGCTCCCGCAAGCCGTCGAAGAACTCCTGCGCTATGACAGCGCGTTCGAGCTGACCACCTGGCGCTTCCTCGCCGAAGACGACGGCCTCCACGGCCGCCACGTCCCCGCCGGCGACTCGATCATCGTTTCGCTCTGCGCCGCCAACCGCGACCCCGGCCAGTTCCCCAACCCCGACGAGCTGGACTTCGACCGCAGCCCCAACCCGCACCTCGCCTTCGGCCACGGCATCCACTTCTGCCCCGGCGCCGCCCTCGCCCGCGCCGAACTGCAGATCGCCCTCGGCACGCTGCTCGCCCGGCTGCCCCGGTTCCGCCTCGCCGTCCCCGACGCGGACCTGAAGTGGGTTCCCGCCGTCCTCGGCCGCGGCGTGAGCAGCCTGCCGGTCACGACCGACTGAGCCGCCACCCAGGTATGGCGCCGCGAACCCCTCGCGGCGCCATACCACCCTGCCCTCCTGGAGCCCCCATCATGCTCACCACCACGCTCGCCGAAGACGTCCTCGACCTTCTCCTGCCCCATCGTCGCGGCACCGACGACGCGCCGCGGTCCGCGTTCACCCCGCAGCTCGACCGGATCCGGGGGTTCGTCGACGCGGACGAGCCGATCGTGTTCACCCTGCCGGGCTTCCCCTGCAAGTCCCCCAACCCGGCCAAGGTCCTCGGTCGGCTCCCCGACGCCGGCGAACGCCTCGCGCTGCAGTTCCTCGACACGCTCTGCACGCGGATCACCGAACTCCACCCGCCGGGTGCCTGGATGCTGATCTGCTCCGACGGTCACGTCTTCGGCGATCTGATCGGCGTCCCCGACGACCACATAGACGCCTACTCAGCCGAGCTGCGCACGCTCGTGACCACCGAGCACTTCGGCACCTTCGACCTGCGCGACGTCTTCGGCGACGCCTCCTGCGACGAAAAACGTGTCCGGATCGAAGCCGAGTACGCCCCCACCGTCGATGAGGTCCGCGCCGAGGTCAAACGCGACGAAGATGCCTTGCGGCTCTATCGCGGCATCACCCGGTTCCTCTTCGAAGACAGCGCGGACTTCGACGGCAGCCGCTCGGCCCTGCAACGCCGGTGCCGGGACCGCGCGTACGGTGTCGTTCGGCGCAGCGCCGCCTGGGCACGCGTGGTCGAGCACCACTACCCGGATGCCGTCCGGCTGTCGATCCACCCGCAGCCGGCCGGGTCGCCGAAGTTCGGCATCCGCCTGCTCGACGCCCCCGACATCTGGACGACCCCATGGCACTCGTGCCTCGTCCAGCACGCGGACGGCCGCACCGAGCTGCTTCCCCTCACACAGGCCGAGCTGCTCGGCACCGTGGTCCACCGGGACGGGCGTCCCGATTACGTCCTGGCCCGCTGATCGGTTTCACTCCACCCGGCACGGCGAGCGCCGGTCATGACGTACGGACGGCCGCCTTCCGGGTACGGGACCACGTGTGCCCGCACCCGGAAACGTCGAGCAGCAACTCCGAGGACAAGACGTCCGTGGCCCGCCGGTCGTGACCACCGAGCCCTCGTTCACGACCACGATGCGGACGCAGCACTCGGCCGCCAGGTTGAGGTCGTGGAGGGTGCCGGCTGGTGCCGTCGTGGTCGTGGACCAGCTCGAGCGGTTGTCCTGGCTCGCCAGATCCGGGCGATTCGCAGGCTCGTCGAGGATCAGGACCGGCGCTGCCTGCGTCAGCGGCTCAGCAGGGCGCGTTGCCGTTCGCCGCCGGACAGCGTCGCCGCCCTGCGGTGGCGCAGGTGTTCCACGTTCGCCCGGCTCATGCAGTCGTCCATGATCTCGCGGTCGCATCGAGCGTTCTGCACCAGGGCGTGCGGTGCGGGATGCGGCCTCGCCGTGCCGGTCCGACAGCGCTGCCGGCCTGGTTCGGGGTCGGTGTTCCGAGGGCGCATCGCCGGTTTACCGAGGGGGTTGAGGCGTACAGTCACAGACCTCCAAATATTCCCCGTGGCCTTGCTCAGAAATCCAAAACCGTATGACTCTCGCTCGCCACAATCCGCAACCCATCGGGTTCGACAAATAGTTTTGGTGGGGTGCCTTCAATTCCAATCCCTGAATACCAGATGGGCGTACGACCGGATGCTCTGTAGGTTTTGGTTCCACCCTGGTGCTCGACGCGCAAGAGCGTCCCATCCAGACGACTGTCGTCCAGGAGCAAACCAACCGAGGAACTGCTGGACATAGTTTGGGCACTTCCCGCCGGCCAGCCACGCTGGCGAAGCTCCGGATTGTTATTTCGGACCGCAGGAGCAAATGGATGCGGAGAACCATTAAGTGATACTTCGGTTGTCCCCGACTCCCATTCGTGAACCCAGATTGAGGTACCCTCAATACTGTCTACCGATATTTCCAAATATCCATCGACCGGCGTGGTCTCCTTAATCTCCGCCCAGTCGCCAGGCGTGAGGTCAACACGTCGATTCGGCGGCAGGCCAAAGGCAAGTGGAACGGGCAGGGTCAGCGCGTTGATGATACGCAAAGCGTTAACCCTGCCCAGGGTGTCATCTGTCATAAGCTACAATCTACACCTCGTCCGGCATGCGCGCAGTGGAGTGCTCTAAACTCCCATGGACTTGGTGCACAACGTATCGTTGTGGTCATTATTGAGCATTACATACAGGCTGATATTTTGACGCGCCGTTGTCACGGAAATTAATCCGGACCGGGCTCCGCCCCGACCTGAAGCTCCCGACTGGAAGTGCTTCTGGCTCATTCCTGGAGCGTTCACGTAAGTGTGGACGATTCCTCCCCCGTCCTGCCCCAGCCATCGCCACAAGTTTGTGCCGACAACCCTGAAGCTGGTGGAACTGCGGCCGCCCTTGACGAACACCGACTCGATATCACTGCCGCAGTTCGGCTTGGCCGGAGGGTCCGGCAGCGGTGCTGCCGTAGCAATGGAAGCGGAAGCGACGAGCGCTATAGTAGTGGTCGCGAAAATGCGAATAAAGCGAAGCATGAAACCCCCTATTGTCATGGACAACTGCCAGATGACACCCTCCACTTTATTTCTATCAATAACTCGATCAGACGGTCAAGGTCATTGGTCGATTACCTCCGGTTAGCTCTATCATTCGCAAGCGTAACTAAAAACCTTCGCTTCACCGCACCCATCAACAGTGATCCAACCTCCCATGCTGTCTCGATTTTTCACCCGAAAGCGGCACTTGACCAAGGATCTTCTTATCCTGAGCCCCCTACGGGTTGTCGCGCCACAAACGGGGCTACCTGTTCGCCGGCTGGAGGGGAAGCTGGTCATTCGCAAGCTCAAATCTTCGTTTAGACCGCATCTCGGGTAACGGGGGCGAGGTCGGCGAGGCCACCTTCACCTACTACCCGGCGATGCCGGGGAACTCCACGTTCCACCCGGAGGAGAAGGAGCTCCAGAAGCGCCGGATGGGTGAATGCCTCGGCGCGGAGCAGGTCGACGGGCTGTTCGATGCCGAGACGATCACGGTCCAGGTCGACCGGCTGTCGCGGTTCCTGGCCGAGCACCACCCGGAGGTCACCACGATCGACCTGCTCAAGATCGACGTCGAGGGCGCGGAGCTCGAGGTGCTGCGCGGCATCGACGACGCGGATTGGGCCAAGGTCCGCCACGTCCTGCTGGAGGTGAGCGACGCCGACGGCGCTCTCGCGGAGGTCGAGACCTTGCTGAAGGAGAAGGGCTTGGAGGTCCCGAGCGAACCGGTGCCGTTCATGTGGGAGGAACTGAAGTTCTACTACGTCACCGCGCGGCGCTGACGTGCCCACCCGGCTTCTTGCAGAGCGTCGACCCTGAATGCAGGATCGGGGGCGGAAATATCAGGTCCGACCAACGGCCGGAGCGGTGGGTGAAGGTGTCCACCGGCGACGCCGTCAGATCCGGCTCCTGGTGAGCAGGGCGACCGGGGTGGATGGGCGGGAGTCGGCGAAGAGAGCGTGGCCTCGCAGTGAGTGTTTCCGTGTAACCATCGGTGACCGTGGGTAGCGATGGTTGGCGACACGCCCGATCTGTTGTGGTGCAACGGAAAGACGCGGAACCCCGGTATGAATTTGGTCCTACCACAGATCAACTTCATAGGGGTCCCGCGCCTGATGAGTGTCGATACACCGCCGTCCTGGAGGTGTCCGAGGACAGTGTGCTGTTGCTGTCCGCGTTGCCACACGCCGAACGCCTGCGGCGGGGCACCCGCGCGGGGCGGCGTGCACTGGGGACCTGCAGGCAGGCCGTCCTGGTGCTGCGCTGGTTCCTGGACGGCACCCGGATGTCGGCCCTGGCCAGGGACAACGACATCGCGATGTCGACCGCGTACGACTACCGAGATGAAGGCATCGCGGTACTCGCCGCACGCAAACCATCCCTGCACGGGGCGCTGCTGGCGGCGAAGGCAGCAGGCCACTCGCACGTGATCGTGGACGGCACGCTGATCCACGCCGACCGGATCTCCATCCCCGGCCCCACAACCGGCGTGGACCTGTGGTGGAGCGGCAGGCATCACCATCACGGCGGGAACATCCAGGTCGTCTCCGCCCCGGACGGGTGGCCACTGTGGACCTCCGACATGCGGCCCGGCCGAGAACACGACACCAGCGCCGCCCGCACCGACCCCGACCTACCGGCCCGGATCACCGACTGGATCAGCGACGGCGCCCACGCCCTGGCCGATCTGGGGTACGGAGGCGAACCCGAAACCTCCACCATCCCGATCAAGAAACCCAAAAACGGCGAACTCACCACCGGCCAACAGGCCTGCAACGCCATCCACAGCGCCCTGCGCTGCCTTGGCGAACGCGCCAACTCGCTGCTCAAAACCACCTGCAAAGCCCTACGCCGCAACCGCGGCTGCCCTGGCGCCTCGGCACCATCGTCGCAGCCGCACTTGTCTTACTCCACCAAGAACACCACCGCACCGCATGATCAACAGTCTTGGTCACACAACGCCACGAAAGGTTACCCGGAAAGGCTCAGTGCCCCCACGGCACGTTCTCGGAGCCGTTCAGCAGTACTGAGACGATCCCCTTGGCGCCCGTGCGGAAGGCCACTGACAAGGCGTATCCGATGGCGGCGTCGGCGGGTTGCGCGTCGTCGCGCTCGGCCTGCCAGTGCACGGTGAACTGACCTTCGACGTCCATGGCGAACGAGGCGATCGCGGCACCATTCCGCCTGAGCCGCGTGTCGTCATCGTCGTCCGGCGTGAACTCGTAGTGAGTTCCGGCGAGAGTCAGCTCGACTCGGTACGAGCGACGAGTCAGCTTTCCTGGACCAGGTCGCAGCTCGGCCTCGGCGCCGTCGACTGACATGGTCAAGTGATCGGTGTTCCTGGTGCCGATCGGCACGAACTTGTTCAGCTCCGCATCCGAACAACGCTGGAGGACGACCGTGGGAACCTGCTTCCCGGAGACCTCGACCACGCCCCGCTCGGCGTTGGTGCGGATCTTCAGTTCGCCGTAGTACCCGTCATCGACAGTGCGGGTGCTGGTGAAGTGCATGCTGACTCGCTTTCGTGATCGGCTTCCGAGCCTACGGGCTGTTCGTCTGCGGCTCTCACCCGTACCACCGAGCGCCTCGGTCGCGGACTCGCCACGACGTCGATGCGCGGGCTGGTCGATCCGGTCGCAAGTTCGGAGTGGCGCCATCACGCGGATATCGAGCACTGGGCGAATGCCGTGAAGTGGGCGGCCATGCGCTCATAGCGGCGTGCCAGCCGCCGGAACCGGGAAACCCACTCCAAGGTCCGCTCGATGACGTACCGATGACGCCCCAGCCGTTTGGCCGACTCGATACCCCGGCGGGCGATCCGGGCAATGATGCCCCCGCTACCTGTTCGCCGGCTGGAGGGGAAGCTGGTCATCCGCAAGCCCAAATCTTCGCTGAGACCGCATCTCGTGTGGGGTGGTTGTCGGGCGGGCGATATCCGCGCAGGTCGGTGCGATGTACGCGGAATGGGGCCGGTTGTGGTGAGCTCGGCGGGGAGCAGCTGTGAAGGGACTCTTCACGGAATCTGGGGCTGTGAAGGGTCCCCTCACGGCGCGGTTGACCCAGGTGGGCGGCAGGGCTGAGTTTCTCGAAGCGAGCGCTCGCAACGCTGGCCGCGATCAGCTTGCCGTGCTCGGGCGGTAGCGACTTGTCCTGCGCGCCGGCGATGACCAGCGTTGGCGCGGTGACCTTCGCCAGGTTGGGCACCCAGGTCCAGCCCGGCCGGCAGCACGCGACGTATCCTTCGACGGGCGTGGCGGCGGTCATCTCCCGCATTTTCTTTGCCAGCAGGGGATTCGCCTCGATCCGCGACGGGGTGAACCAGCGGTCGATGCTGCCGTCCGCGATCGCGGCCATGCCTTGCGTGGGGACCTGCTCGATCCTGTCGCGCCACGCCTGTTCGTGCCTGGACGGGCCGAGGTGAATGTGGCGGTGAGGGTACGGACACGGCTGGGCAAGCCACAGGCCGGTCATTCCGCCCAGTGACAGGCCGACGATGTGCGCGGCGGCACGTCGAGTTTGTCCGGCAGGGCGACGGCACCGGTTCGGCGGTCAACGCGCGGCGGTCACCGAGTAGACCGGTAACGCCTCGTTGCTCGGCGTGACGGTCTCCAGCACGTCGACGTGGCTTTGGATGAGGTCGCGCATCGCGGCAGGCACGGTGTGCAGGCGTCCTTTCACCACGTCCTGGCAGATGGTGATCTCCCATGCCGCGTCGTGCATGCCCGTGGTGTCGATGGTGCGTGCGCCGGACGCCTGCCACCCGGTCTCTTCGAGGACGGCGAGCAGGCGCTGGTAGGAAAACGGGGTGCGGACGTTGCCGTCGCCACGTTCGCCGGCAGCTTCGATCATGCCCTGGATCTGGACTGCGAGCAGGTGCGCGAGCTGGCCGTGCGACGTGGGACGCAGGTCCCACTCGGCGAAGGCCAGCCGCCGCGCCCAGGGGCGGACCCGGGCGAGTGTGGCGCGCAACTGGTCGAGCGAGGCGAAGTACCAGGAACACTGCGAGAGCACGACGTGGTCGAACTCGTCGTCCGGGAAGGTCTCGGTGAGTACGTCGAAACCGAAGCGTATGTCGATACGGTCGCCGAACGGGGTGGCGCGCAGAAACTCGGCCGACTCGGCGAGCGTGATCGGGGCGCCGTAAGACGGATCGGCGATGTCGACACCGGTGACCTGGCCGTGCTCGCCGACGGCGGCGGCGAGCACGGCCGTCATGTCGCCCTGCCCGCAACCGATCTCCAGCACGCGGTCACCCGGCTGGATGTCCCAGCTTTCGACGAGTCCGGCGCGGAAGCGGGTCTGCACGAGCTGAATGCCGGGGTTGGCCACGCCGGTGGCCATGGCGCGCGCGACCGCCGCCACGTCGATCATGTTCATGATCATCACCGTAGCGGTCCTGGCCAGTGATTTAAGGTCAGCATCGCGAACCAGCCGGTCTTGACCGTTGTGGCGTAGGCGTAAGGAGTCATGGTGCCGCACTACCGGTGATCAGCGACCAAGATCGCTGGTTCCGCGACCACACCCTCTGCGACGACACGCCGGGATCCGCCCACGCCGTGGCCACGGACAGGCGCCGGTGCTCGGCAAACATCTGCCTTGCCTTGACGTGCGCGCGGGAACCGTCTGGCCGGGCTGTTCGCGCGCTGCCACGGCCCCGTCCGCAGTTACTGGATGAGCCGTGATCGGCGCCTGGGATCCTCCGTCCACGACCGGCCCCCAGGGCTCGCTCACCCGTCCAGCAACGCACGGACCGTCGCTGCCTCGTGTGCGCCGATTCGGGACAGGTCCGCCCACGCCTTCTCCCACGCCGCGCGGGCGCCCGGCAGGTCGCCGGCCGCGGCCAGGTGGCGGCCCAGGCTGAGCACGGACTTTCCGCGCCACCGAGGATCGCCCGAGGTGTCGAGGTAGGCCACGCCGCGGTCCAGGTGGGCGCGTCCGGTCGCCGAGTCGCCCAGGGCGAGGTGGACGTCGCCGAGCAGGACTTCCGCGCAGGCCAAGCCGTGCGGGTCGCGCGCCTGATCGAGAATCTCCCGGGCTTGCCGGGCATACGCGAGGGCCTCGGCGAGGTTGCCTGCTTCCAGCGCCACCCAGCCCAGGCACCGGAGCGCGGCGCCTTCCCGTCTGTCGTCGCCGGCGTTCCGGAGGGCTTCGCGGCTGGCCGTCAGCTGTTCGACGGCCGCTGCGTGATCGCCCTCGTCCTGGTGGACGATGCCGAGTTCGCGTCCGCTGGCGGCCTCCCATCGCACGTCGCCGAGTGTGTGGTAGGCCGCGATGGCTTCGGTGAGGCACTCTTTCGCCTTCGCCCATTCACCCCGATAACGGTGCAGCACGCCGTATTCCCGCAGGGTGTAGGCGCGCCATCGTGGTGCGGCCAGTGAGTCCAATCTGGACAGGCAACCGGCGAAGTGGGCCGCGGCTTCGTCCCACCGCCCCTGCAACCGGTGCGATACGCCCACCGACAACAGGACGACGACCTCCAGCAACGGGTCGTCCGCGCGCGGCAGGATTTCCAGCCCGGCGCGGAAGGAACGCGCCGAAGTGGCGAAATCCCGGGTCTCCCGCGCCGCCAGGCCGAGCGCGAACAGGGCATAGGCAGTCCAGTATGGACTGTCCATTCTGGTCGCCGCGATGTGGCTGAGTTCCGCCACCCGCTGCAAATCGCGCCACTGGGCACGCAGTTCCAGGAAGGCCGCGACGGTCGCCGAGAGCCGGCAGGTCGTCGCATCGTCGCCGGCTGCCGCGGACAGCTCCACGGCTTGCACGATCGACGTGTGTTCGTCGGCCAGCCACGCCGCCGCGTTCCGGTCCACGTCCTCGGCCAGCCGGGGTGCGTCCACCGCCAGCGGCGGCGGGGTGAACTGGTGCAGGCCGCCGAACTCCAGCTGGGCGTCCGCGCGTTTGCCCAGGTACAGGTAGGCGTCGGTGAGTCTCGACCAGACCGCCGCGCCCTCCGGTGGCGAGAGCTTTTCCTTGGCGTACAAGCGGATCAGATCATGGAAGTGGTATCTGGTCGCGGTGAACTCGCCCCGGCCGCACTCCAGGAGGTTGACGTCCACCAGGCTGTCCAGCACCCGCTGCGTGGTACGGAGATCCTCGCCGAGCGCCGCGGCCGCCGCCCAGGCCGCGAAACCGGTGTCCGGCATGGCGGCCAGCAGCCGGAAAGCGCGCTGCTGGGCGAGCGTCAGACCGTCGTAGCTGAGCAGGAAGCTCGCCCGGACTTCCCGGTCGCCGCCGACCAGCTCGTCCAGGCGATCGCGTTCGTCCGTCATCCGCGCGGCCAGGTCGGCCACCGTCTGGTGCGGGTGGGACCGCAGCTTCGCGCCCACGATCCGCAGGGCCAGGGGCAGACCGCCGCAGAGCCGGACGACCTCACCGGCGGCCTCGTCCTCCGCCCGGACCCGGGGCGCCAGGCCGGACAGCAACGCGAACGCGTCCGTGTCGGCCAGCCCGTCGAGATCGATCAGGCCACGCAGGTCCAGCCCGGTCAGGCGGCGACGGCTGGTGATCAGCACACCGCACTCCGGGTTTCCCGGAATCAGCGAGCGCACTTGCTCTTCGTCGGCCGCGTTGTCGAGGACCACCAGGATGCCGCGGGTCGCGGTGCGGTCCCGGAACAGCCCCATCCGTTCCTCCAGGGAGGCCGGCAGGTCGGCGCCCGCCACCCCGAGGTCGCGGAGGAACCGTGCCAGCACCTCGGCAGGGTCACGGGGGCGCGGACCGGCGCCGTGCAGGTCGACGAACAGCTGCCCGTCGGGGAACCGCGAAGCCAGGCCGTGGGCGGCGCGGATCGCGAGCGCGGTCTTGCCCAGGCCGGGCTTGCCGGTGATCGCGACCACGGCGGGGACCCGGTCGCCGAGGCCGAACAGGCCGGCGAGGGTGTCCAGATGGTCGTGGCGGCCGGTGTAGTGGTCGACCTCCGGCGGAAGCTGGCGGGGTCCGGTGAACGGCAGGAGCGACGGGTCGTCGCGCAGGATCCGCACCTGGAGCTGGCGCACCGCGGGCGCCGGTTCGATGCCCAGTTCCTCGTCGAGCCGCCGGTAGAGCCGCTGGTAGGCCGCCAGCGCCTCGGGGGTCCGATCCAGACGGTGCAGTGCGAGCATCAGCTTGGCCACCAGCTGCTGGCGCAGCGGGTGTTCGGCGGCCGCTTCGGCCAGTTCGGGGAGAATCCCCGCCTCCTCGCCGCGCCGCAGGTACGCCTCGAACCTGTCCTCCAGCGCGCCCAGCCGCGCCTCCTCCAGCGGCGCGGCCATCCGGAGCCGGATTTCCTCGCTGGCCACCGAGGAGAGGGCCGGTCCCGCCCACAGCGCCAGTGCCTCCTCCAGCAGCTTTATCCGGCATTCGTCGGTCGCCGCCCGCGCCTGCGCGCACAGAGCGTGAAACCGGAAGACGTCCACCCGCATGGGATCGACGCGCAGCTGATAGCCGGATCCTTCGCGCACCAGCGCGACGTCCTCGCTCCCGGCGAACGTCGCGCGCAGGCGGCTGATCTGGGTATGGATCACGGTGCGCGCGGTGTCCGGCGCTTCGCCCTCGGGCCAGGCCAGCTCGATCAGCCGGTCCGCCGGCACATGCTTGTTGACTTCCAGCAGCAGCACCGCGAGAACGAACCGCTGCTTGCGGACGCCGACGTCGACGGGGCGCCCGTCCACGGACGCCCGCACTGGTCCGAGCACTGAGAAGTCCATAACCGCGTCGTACCTTACGCGACGGCACGGATCCGGTCCGGCCGATCGGTCCGCAGGCCACAGTGGACCCGGCTGCAGAGCAGGGCCCCGGCAAAGGTGGTCGAGGGCCTGTGATCAGCAGAGAGCGGTGGCTGCCGCGTCATTGTCGGCCGGACCTGTTTCGGGTCCGTGAAGGTGCCCTTCACGGACTCAGAGTCCGTGAAGGGCCCCTTCACGGACCTCCGTGGTCTGTGCAGGGCCCTTCACACCGACTTTGCCGACGCCCTGCGGCTGCGGAGTGTGAGGAAGTCGTTTGCCCCCTGTTCGTACGGTCATGCCGATCTGTGCGGTCTGCCAGGGGGAGAGCCGATCCGCACGGCGTCCGAGGGGACCGACGCGATGGGGAGAAACAGACAGATGCGGCGAGTACTGGCCACCATGACCTGCCTTGCGGCAGTGATCACCGTCGGCGGCTGCAGCGGCGGGTCCATCCCGCAGCCGGCACAGCCGGGCGTGGGCACCGGATCCGGGGCACCCACCACCGGCCCGGCCGCCAAGACGGCCGACCCACCCACCGCGTTCGACCGGGCCGCGGGCGTTCCGATGGCGGTGAAGGGGTTCAGCACCAACGTGGCGGGCAATGTCACCGCCAGGTTCATGACCCTGCGTGATCGCATCGCCTACATCGCCGCGCCGACCGGGCTGGTCGCCGTGGACGTCCTGGCCGGCAAGCAGTTGTGGACGACTCCGGTCGAGGGCGCCCCCGGCGACCCGAACAACCAGAAAGGCCCGTTCGTGAACACCACCGGGCCGCGGCCACCGGTGGTCACCGACAAGCTCGCGGCCGCGGCCCTCCCGGTCGAGAAGCCCGAACAAGGCAGCACGCCGTCCTACATCACGCTCACGGTGCTCGCCGCCGATGCCACCAGCGGCCAGAAGGCGTGGCAAGCCGACGCCAAGGTCTCCGACGACCAGTACTCCGGCGCCAGCAACGCCGTCACCAAGGTCGTCGCGATCACGGAGAAGGCCGTCATCGCCACCTACGACCGGGACGGCGGGTACCCCGGGGCCACCGGGGACCACATCACCGTCGCGCTGGACCCGGCCACCGGCAAGACGCTCTGGACGCGCAAGGCCTACAGCGGCGCCAGCGTCCACGGAGACACGCTGGTCGGAGTCGACTACACCACGGTCGAGAGCTACAAGGTCCAGGCCCTCGCTCTCGACGTCGCGACCGGGCAGCAGAAATGGAACGTCGAGTCCTCCCGTTCGCTCGGCTTCGTCTCCGCAGATCCCGCCCTGGTCGTGATCAAGCAGAAGAACAATGAGCACGGTGACTCGTTCCTGGTGTTCCTGGACCCCGCCACCGGCGCCGAGAAGGCCAGGCTCGCCGGCCCGAAGAGTGTCTTCGGTTCCGCTCCCGACTACGGGGACTGCTTCTACGACGAGCAGTCCGCGCTGATCTGCGCCTCGGACGGCGTGCTGACCGGCTACGACGCCGCGACCGCGCAGAAGCTCTGGAGCCTGCCGGACAAGGCCACCAATCGCGTCGCTCCCGACGTCACGGTCGCCTGGCACGGCCTCCTCTACGGCGATACCCGGGGCGGCAAGCCGATCGCGCTCGACGCCAAGACCGGCAAGGACGTGTCCACTGAGGTCGGTGTCACGCCGTGGTGGGTGAGCAAGTACGCGGCCATCGGTGTTTCCGACGGCGGCGAGCCCATGGCGTACCCGGTCACGAAGTAGCGGCGTGAAAGCGGAGTAGAGCAGGGTTCCGGCAAAGGTGGTCGGGGACCCGGCAGTGGGCGTTGCGGAGGTGTGTGCGACCACCTCGTGGCGTGCGCCGGCGCGGTTTCGGGTCTGTGAAGGGGCCCTTCACAGACCTCCACACCCGACTTTGCCGACACCCTGGCGGAGTGGAGGCTGAACGCGGCGGTGGCCGCGTTCAGCCCGGCCTGCGGCCTGGTTTCCGCGCACCTGCGTCAATGGGGCTGGGTGAGGTCTCCGGGGCGGAAGGCGCCGACGGTGGTCTCGACCGGGGCGTCGAGTTCGGCTTTGTGCGTTCGGGGATAGCTCCAGCGGATGCGGGCGAGCGAGCCCGGCCCGGTGTAACCGCGTTCGTAGAAGATCTGGCCGCCGGAATCGTAGCCGGAGATGGAGTACGTGGTCCCTTCGACCTGTTGATGGGTCACCTGACCGCCCTTGGTGGCGGTGTCCCGGGCCGTCTCGCTGAGGATTTCCTGGGCGGTCCGGGAGATGTTGCTGCCCCACACGGTGAGCGTCGCACCCAAGCCGGCGTTGGTGTACTGGATGCCCTCACCGTTCGCCGGGCGATACGGGGCGGCGGCGTAGCCTTCGGGCACGAGCGTGCTGAAACCGAAGCGGGGATGGGTATACGTCTTCCCGCTCGGCCGGGGAGGAGAGGACGACGAGGGCGCCTGCCGGTCGAGCATCGTCAGCAGTTGCGGCTGGAGGAGGTCCTCGGCCTCGGCATAGGGAAGCGTCACCGTTTCCTGTCCGGACGCCATATCGCACCCGAGTTCGTACCACTTGATCACGAAATCGACCCCGGTCGTGGTGAACCCGATGTCCGCGCGCGGCACGTGGTCGCCACCGCCGGGACGCTTGGCCGCGTCGATGGAGACCTGGTCGCCCCCGTAACTGCCGATGGCCGGCGTGCGGCAGAAGCCGTTTCTGGTGTGGGGGCTCAGCCGGGAGGTCAGCGTGTCCATTCCGGACGCGGTGCGGATCTCGGGCCGGAACACATCCTGTGGCCCGAGCACCTTGCCGGTGGCCAGGTCGACGGTGACCGTCTCGGCGAACTGCCAGCTCGAATGCGCGATCACGGCCGAGTCGAGCGTGTGCTCGTAGCGGACGGACAGCAGGCGCGGCGTCTGCAGCAGCACTTTCGCCGTCGTGTTCGCCTTCAGCACGTCACCCCGTTCCCGCACCATGGCCAGGATGTCGCGGTCCGCCAGTTCCTGCCGCAGGCTCTGCAGCCGCTTGTCGATGGGTGCGCGCAGCGTGTCGTTGATGCGTTGCTGCGCCGCGGCGTCCGCGTGTCCGGAAACCTGGGGATACTGCAGCGAGTACGTGATGGGCAGCGCGGGATCCTGCCCGGCCGCCGTCTGCATCGTGACGGACACCGCGGCCTGCGGTGGCGGGTCGTCGTTGCCGGAGAAAATCCACAGCCCGCCGGTGACCAGGGCGGCGATCGCGAGGACCGCGACGAGGATCTTGCCCACGGTCGCAGCCACCACGCCCGTTCCCGTCGCGCCTGCCGCGGTGACCGGTGCGGCGGCAACGCCCCCGGTGGCCAGTAACGCGAGCGGGGTCAGCGCGGTCAGGGCGCCGACCGTGGTGGCGAGCCGCTTCCAGCCGCGCCGCTCCCAGTCCTTTCCGTACGCCGCGCGGGCGGTCGCTTCGAGTTCGGCCACGAACGCCTCCGCGCCGGCCGGCCGCCACGCCGGATCCTTCGCCATGCCCCGGGCGATCAGCGGACGCAGCTGCTCGGGTACCGCGTCGAGCGGTACGAAGGCGTGCTCGTGCAGGGACCGGAGCTGCTCGGTGGTCTCGGCTTCGAAAGGCAGATGACCGGTGATGCACTGGAAGAACACCGCCGTCGCCGCGTACACGTCGGTCGCGGGGATGCCCGGCCGGCCCGCCCATTGCTCCGGGGCCATATAGGACGGTGAGCCCGCGGTCAGTCCGCTTTGGCCGTCCAATGTGGCCAGACCGAAGTCCACCAGCTTCGACTCGCCTTCGCGGGAGACCAGCACGTTGCCGGGTTTGTAGTCGCGGTGCACGACCCCGGCCCCGTGCGCCGCGGCGAGCCCGAGCAGGGAGCCTTTCAGGATCGCCAGCGCCGACTCCGGCGCCAGCGTCTTCTCCGCGGCCAGCAACGCTCGCAGCGACACTCCCGGGACGGCCTCCATCACCAGGGCCGCGCCCTGCGGCGACTCGATGAACTCGAACAGCCGCACCACGTGCGGGCTCATGACCCCGTGCAGCAGCCATGCTTCCCGCCGGAACCCGTCCAGGATCCGTGCCTCGGTCAGAAACTCACCATGCAGGTACTTGATCGCGACAAGTCGTCCCGAGCCTTCGTGCTTCGCGAGCACGACCCGGCCGAACCCGCCGGTGCCGAGTACGTCGACCTCGCTGAATCCCGGCACCTGCCACGTTTCGCTCACAGCGCATCATCAGATCACCAACCGGGAACCCATGCCACCGAAAAGGACGATCTCGCCTAGCAATCGCCTCACACTCGCTTGTGCTCCGGATCGTGCGTGCGGCCGGGCAGCAGCCCGGCGTCGTGGAGACGGTCGCGGGCCGAGGCGATCGCCTCGGGCGTGGTGGCGAACACGCGGCCGTCCTCGCGCAGCCGGTCGATCACGCCGACCGCGTCCAGCGCCCGTTCGTGGCCCGGGCGGATGCCGGACAGCAGCACGGTGATGCCGCGGTGTTCCAGGCGCTCGATCGCGTCCCTCAGGACCAGCGCGCCGGTGCCGTCGACCGCCGACACCCGCGACATCCTCAGGATCACGACGCGGACGTCGGCGACTTCCGACAGTTCCAGCAGGAACTGGTGCGCCGCGGCGAACAGCAGTGGCCCGTCCAGGCGGTAGGCCACGATGTGCTCGGCCAGCAGCGCCTGCTCTTCTTCGTGGTGGTCGCCCACCTCCAGCGGGACTTCCTGGACCCGGGCGGAGCGGGCGACCGCGCGCAGTGCCAGTGCCCCGGCGACCACGAGGCCGACGATGACGGCGGTGACCAGGTCCAGTGCCAGCGTTGCCGCGGCGGTCAGCGCCAGGACCAGCGCGTCCCCGCGTCCGGCGCGGATCAGTGCGCGGACCGACCCGACCTCGATCATGCGGATCGCGGTGGCCAGCAGCACTCCGGCCAGCGCGGCCAAGGGAATCCGGCTGACCAGGGGCGCGGCGATCAGGACGATCAGCGCGAGCACGACGGCGTGGGTGAAGGCCGCGAGCCGGGAGCGCGCGCCGGAGCGGACGTTGACGGCGGTGCGGGCGATCGCGGCCGTGGCCGGGACTCCGCCGAACAACGGCGTGACAACGTTGGCCAAGCCCTGCCCGAACAGTTCGCGGTCGGGGTCGTGGCGTTCGTTGACGCTCATCGCGTCGGCCACGGTGGCCGACAGCAGGCTCTCCAGGGCGGCCAGGGCCGCGACCGCGACCGCAGAGGGCGCCAGCGTGCCCAGATCGCCCAGGTGCAGGAAGGTCAGTGACGGCGCGGGCAGCCCGGCGGGCAGCGCCCCGATGCGTGTCACAGGCAGCGACGCCACCGCCGTGACGATCGTGGCCAGGGCGACCGCGATCAGCGAGAACGGGATCGTGGGCCGCCACCGCGCGCCGAGCAGCATCACCGCCACGACCCCCGCGGCCAGCCCGATCGCCGGCCAGTTCGGGTGGTCTGCGAAGGCCGCCAGCGCGTGGGCGGCGACCACCACGACCTTCTCGCCTTCGGGCGTGGGGACGCCGAGCGCGGCGGGGACCTGCTGCAGGGCGATCACCCCGGCGATACCCAGGGTGAACCCCTCGACCACCGGGGCCGGCACGTACCGCATGTACCGGCCGGCCTTGGCCACGGCGAGCACGATCAGCAGCAGCCCCGCCAGCAGCCCGACCGTGAGCACGCCGCCGGGGCCGTAGGTGTGCACGATCGGCACCAGCACCACGGTCATCGCCCCGGTCGGCCCGGACACCTGCAGGTTCGACCCGCCGAAGACCGCGGCCAGTACCCCCGCCACGATCGCGGTGACCAGCCCCGCTTCAGCCCCCAGGCCCGAGGACACGCCGAACCCCAACGCGAGCGGCAACGCCACGATGGCCACGGTCACCCCGGCCACCAGATCCCGCCGCGGCGAGCGCCGCACCGTGTGCCAGTCCGCCCGCGAGGGCAGCAGCCCGCGCACTCGCCCAGCCACGGCGCGACGTCCACGGGACGGTTCCGCGGTCATCGGGCCGCCCCGTTCGGCGTCTCGGAGCCGTTCGCCGTGGTCAGGACGACGCCGCGCTCGACGGCCTCGGCTGAGCGGGGGACTGCTCTCTGTGCCTGTGCCGCTCGTGCGCGCAACCCGGCCACGAAAGCACCCACGGCTCACTCCTTACTTGCCACAAACCTTGCTTGACAATGTAATAAATTTCGCAACTCCTTAACTATCGGGGGTGGGCGTGGGGCTGCTCACACCGCCCCGGGTGGAGCAGGCGTCGGCGGGGGACGCGGCTGCCGCAGCCGGTACGGACACCGGCGAACTGAAGGAGGCGGTGGCCGTGCTCTGCGGTGCGGGATCCCGCACCGCAGGACGCGCTTCGGTCTGATCAATACGGTCTGGAGCATCCGAAAGATCGTCTGGAACCCCTTCGCGCGGGCGGTCCGCCGCGGTGATCATCGGGTGACCGTCTGGCCGGAGGAATTTTCGTGTCCACCAAGGAATCCGACAACGTCAAGGTGCGGCTGGGAAATCGCTTCCATCGGCTCTTCGGCGCCACGCTCGTGTCGGCCATCGGCACGGGCATGCACGCCGCCGCGTTGCCTTTGCTGGCGTTGCGGAGCACCAGCAGCCCAGTGGCGCTGGGCTTCGTCACCGTGGCCGCCAGATCCGAAACCGGTCCGGCGCACACACCACCACGAGTGGTCGCGGATCTCGAACACCTCCGCATCGCCTGCTGCCGGGCGAAATCGATGAAGAGGGCAGGCGCTGTCGATGACGACGGGGCAGCCACGGCTTTCTCTGCTGATCACGGGGCCTCGACCGACTTTGCCGGGACCCTGCACTGGCGACTGCTGCAGCCGGGTAGATGAGAGTATTTCTCGGCTTGGGTGTGGGTATCGGAAATCAAGGACAACGGCCCCTGACGAGTGTCCCTCGAATCGGTTGACTACGGCGACGGTCCGGATGGGTATTCCCAGTGCCCCAAGGGAGTTACGCGACGCCTCACAGGGATGGCCGCACGTCACCGAGAATGGGTGGATTGGGTCATTCGGGAATGGCCGATTCGGGGAACGTGAGACCGAGTGGAATAATCCGAGGGGGCGACGGTGGCGTGATTATCGGAATCCGGCCTGTGATTCGGGTGAATCCGTCGTGGCCGCCTCGACAGGCGACCGGCGCCGCGGGCAGCATCCGAGCGTGCCCAACAAGATCGCGATCGTCGGTGTGGCGTGCCGGTTTCCCGGTGGGGCTGCCGATCTGGACGGCCTGTGGGCGTTGCTGTCCGAGGGGCGCGAGGTCGTCGGCCCGCCCCCGCCGGACCGGTTCGATCTGGCGCAATACCAGGATTCCAACCAGATGCGGCCGGGCAAGTCCTACACCTTCGCGGGCGGCTACCTCGACGATGTCGCCGGGTTCGACGCGGACTTTTTCGGGATCAGTCCGCGCGAGGCAGTGAACATCGACCCGCAGCAGCGGCTGCTGCTGGAACTCGGGACGGAGGCGCTGGATGACGCCGGTATCGATCCGCGGTCGCTGGCGGGATCGGATACCGGGGTGTTCGTCGGGGCCTCTGTGATGGACTACGCGGGGCAGATGATGGTGCCGCCGTCGATGATCGGCCCGTACTCGAATTCCGGGCTGGCGCTGTCGAATACGGCGAACCGGTTGTCGTATCAGCTCGACCTGTGCGGGCCGAGCCTGAAGGTGGACACCGCCTGTGCGTCGGCGCTGAACGCCGTCCATCTGGCGTGCGAGCATCTGCGGCACGGCGGGGGCCGGGTCGCGTTCGCGGCGGGGGTGAACATCCTGCTCAGCCCGATGTCGTTCATCGGGTTCGCCAAGGCCGGTTTTCTGTCGCCGACCGGGCATTGCCGTCCGTTCTCGGCCCATGCCGACGGTTACGTCCGTGCCGAGGGCGCGGGTCTGCTGGTCCTCAAGCGGCTGGCCGACGCGGTCGCCGACGGCGACCGCGTGCACGCCGTGATCGAGGGCTCGGGCACCAACAGCGACGGGCACACGAACGGGCTGGTGTTGCCGAGCGGCGAAGCGCAGGAAGCCTTGCTCCGGGAGGTGTACGAGCGGTTCGCGCTCGATCCGGACGACCTCGCGTACGTCGAGGCGCACGGGACGGGGACCCCGATCGGCGATCCCGCCGAGTGCCGCGCGATCGGGAACGCGCTGGGCAAGCGCCGAACGGGTGGGCCGTTGCCGGTCGGATCGGTCAAGGCGAACCTGGGGCATCTGGAGCCCGCGTCGGGAATGGCGGGGCTGTGCAAGGCGATGCTGGTGCTGCGGCACCGGGAGATACCGCCGGCGCCGCACGCGAGTCCGCGCAGCACGGACATCGATTTCGACGGCCTGGCCTTGATCCCGGTGGAGCAGGCGCGGCCGGCCGGCACCGGCCGGCTGGTGGGGGTCAGCTCGTTCGGCTTCGGCGGGACGAACGTGCATGTGGTGCTGGCCGCTCCGCCCGCTCCGCCGCCGAGCGCGCCGGGCGGGTCGCCGGTGCCGGTCGTGGTGTCGGCGCACACCGAGGCGGGGCTGACCGAAGCGGTGTCCCGCATGGACGCGCGGCTGAAGGACTGCCCGGATTTCCCGGATCTGGCCTACACCAGCTGGCTGCGCCGGGGCCGCCACGCATACCGGCGCGTGGTCCTCGCCGCCACCGCGGAGCAGGCACGGAGCCGTCTGGCCGACAAGGTCGCGCCGCAACGCGGTACCGAGCGGGGCCGGGTGGCGTTCGTATTCTCCGGGCACGGGTCGACGTGGCCGGGCATGGCCGTCGATCTGCTCGACGCCGACCCGGTGTTCGCCAGGACCATCGGCGAGATCGACGCCGCGCTGGAGCCGGCGGCGGGGTGGCGGGTGGCCGACGAACTGCGCGCTGCCGAGCCACGACTGCAGGACACCAGGGTGGTCCAGCCGGTTCTGTTCGCGGTGCAGGCGGGCATCGCCGCGACGTTGGCCGAGCACGGCGTGGTACCGGAGGCGGTGTACGGGCACAGCGTCGGCGAGATCGCCGCCGCGTTCGTCGCGGGCGTGTACGACGTCGACGAGGCCGTGCGGCTGGTGGTCGCCCGCAGCCGGGCGCAGGCGAGCACCGCGGGCACCGGCACCATGGCCGCGGTCAACCTCGCCCCGGCCGAGGCCGCGGAGCTGCTCGCGCGCTATGACGGGCGCGTGGAGATCGCCGGCGTCAACAGCGCCACCGACGTCACGGTCGCCGGTCCTCGCGAGGACCTGCGGGACCTGGCCGATCGGCTCGCCGAGCGCGAGGTGTTCTGCCGGGTGCTGGACGTGGATTATCCGTTCCACAGCGCCGCGATGGACCCGCTGTGGGCCTCGTTGCCGACAGCGCTGGCCGACCTGACGCCCAAGCCGTCTTCGGTCGAGTTCGTCTCCACGGTCACCGGCCGGCCGCTGGAGGGTGATCGGCTGGACGCGGCGTACTGGTGGCGCAATGTCCGCGAACCGGTCCGGTTCGCCGCGGCCACCGATCACCTGGTGGCCGCCGGGTACGACACGATCATCGAGATCGGGCCACGCCCGGTGCTGCAGACTTACCTGAAGCGGGCCGCGAAGGACGACGCGGTGCTCGCGATACTGCCGACGCTGACCATGACCGCCCCCGGGCCGCAAGCGCTGCGTACGACGATCGAGTCCGTGCTGGCCGCGGGCGGGGCAGGCCCTGGCGAGGACTACTTCCCGCATCGCGGCCGGGTGGTCTCCCTGCCTGCGTACCCGTGGCAGCGCGAGCGTTTCTTCCAGGGCGACCGCTACAGCTGGAGCAGCGTGACCGGTGCGCCCGACCACGTGCTGCTCGGCACCCGTGCCATGGTCTCCGACCCGACCTGGCATTCGACCGTCGATCCCGCGCGGTTGCCCTGGCTGACCGGGCACCGGGCGCTCGGGACGCCCATCATGCCCGCGGTCGGATACCTCGAGATGGGCTGGGCCGCCGGCCAGCTCGCCCTGGACGGGCCGGTGGAGGTGCACGAACTCCAGATCGTCAAGCCGCTGCCCACGCCGGACGACGAGGACGTGCTGCCGGTGCTCCAAGTGTCACTGTCCGAAGAGGACGGTGTGCTCCGGGTGGCGACCCGCGCGGCGGACGGCACGCTGTGGCAGACGCACGCGCGGGCACGGGTGCGGCGCCGGGTGGCGCCCGCGCCGCCGCCGCTGGATCTGGCGGCGTTGCGCGCCACGTTCGCCGAGCACGGCGAACACGTCGACCACGCCACGCACTACGCCGACTGCGAACGGCTCGGCCTCGGCTACGGGCCGGAATTCCTGGTGATCACCCAGCTCTGGTCGCACGGGATGGAGATCCTGGCCGAGGTGGACGGCAGCCACCTGGATTTCACCGGCTTCCACGCGCATCCCGCCTGGACCGACGCGGCGCCGCAGCTGGCGGTCCAGCTCGGCCGGCTGGTCGCGGACCTCGTCTCGACCGAGCACGCCTATCTGCCCATCGGGATCGGCACGGCGCGGCTGTGGTCCGCGCCCACGGCGACCGGTGCCGTCCACTGGCGCTGCCGCACCGTCTCGGACATCTCGGCCACCGCCGACATCACCATCACCGACGACGCCGGCACCGTCCTCGTCGAGCTGCTCGACGTCCGCTACGTGCGGATCACCTTGCCCAGCCGGCACACCGTCCAGCGGCAGCGAGTCGAGCTACGCGCCGCCGCGCGTGGCCCCGCTCCGCGCGGGAAGGTGGTTTGCGCGCCACCACAGGTCACTGTCCGGGTCGATCCGCGCCATGCGGAGTTCAGGCCACGACGCGTGGCGGCGACGGCCGCGTACGCGGCTCGTGCGTTCGGGACCATCCTCGGCGATGCCGGTGCGTTCTTCACCGAGGACTTGTTCGCGGCCGGGGTGCGGCCGGAATTCACCCAGCTCCTCGACCTGCTGATGAACTTGGCCGCCGAGCACGGGCACCTGCGGTGGTGCGGTGAGTTCCAGGGCCGGTCCCGGTGGCTGTTGCGGCCCGGCGCCGATCCCGCGTTCGCCGCCCTGATCACCGACTTTCCCGAGTACGTCCCCGAGCTCACGTTGTTCGGGCGCTGCGGCCTGCACCTGGCCGAGCTGCTGCGTGGCGAGCGGAAGGCGTGGGACATCGTCGTTCCGCCGCACGGCAGCGACAGTTTCGCCCATTTCCTCGGCCTGTCACCGATCCTGCGCCCCTACAACCAGGCCGTGGCCGAGCTGCTCCGCCCGCTCGTGGACGCGTGGCCCGCGGACCGTCCATTGAGGATTCTGGAACTCGGTGCCCGTACCGGAGAGCTGACCGCCGAGGTGCTGCCGCTGCTGCCGCCGGAGCGCACCCAGTACCTGTTCACCGACGTTCTACCGTCCTTCCTCGCGCCCGCGGCAGCCCGGTTCGCCGCGTACGACTGGGTCGAGTACCGGGCGCTTGATCTGGACGCGCCGGACATCGAGCCCGGCAGTTTCGATGTCGTGCTCGCCGGAAACGCCCTGCACCCGGTCAAGGACGTGCGGGCAGCGCTGGCCGCGATCTCGGACCTGCTCGCCGACCACGGACGGCTGCTCGTCGTCGAGACCCACGACGCGCCGTGGATGGCGCTGCTGTTCGGCGTGGTCCCCGAGTACTGGTCGATGACCGATCGGCGGCTGCGCCCGGCATCCCCCCTGCTGACCGCGCAGCAGTGCCGGGAACTCCTGGACGGCGCCGGTTTTCTCCAGACACGGACCTGGTCGGAGGAGGGGCCGTGCTCGGTGACGACGGCCACGCGCCCGGCCAGGACGGCGCCACTGCCGCCACCGCCGCCCTCCACTCTGGGGAGCCGGGTGCTGGTCGTCGCGGAGGACGAGACCGAGGCCGGGCCGGCCGCCGCCCTGATCACCAGCCTGACGGAGCTGGGCGCCGATGCGGTCCGCGTCGCGCCGGACACCGGCCCCGACGGCTGGTTCACCACGCCCGCGACCGACGTGGTGTTCCTGCTCGCCAACGCCGGAACCGACCCGGCCGACGCCGTCGCGGCGACCGGCCGGCGGTTCGAGTTCGCCCGGGGTCTCGCGGTCCGCGTCGCCCAGCTGCCCGCCGGCACCACGGCACGGTTGTGGGTGATCAGCCGTCCCAGCGGCGTCAACCCCGCCCCGGAACGGCCGATCGCGCCGGTCGACGCGGCGTTCTGGGGTGCCACGCGCACGGTCGCCGCCGAGTGCGGCACGCTGGGACTGCGGCGGATCTCGCGGGAACCCGAGGTACCGATCGACGACCTCGCGCGGGAAATACTGGACCCCGCCGCCGAGGACGAGGTGGTGCTCACCCGATCGGGCCGGTTCGTCCCCCGCCTTGGCGATCTGCGCCCGCGTCCGGAGGCGGACCCGTCCACTCCGTATCGGCTGGTCGTGGCGGACAAGGGAGCGTCGTACCGATTGGCGTGGGAAGCCGCGACGGCACCCGAGCCCGGCCCGGGCGAGGTGGTGGTCAACGTCCGCGCGACCGGCATCAACTATCGCGATCCGCTGATCGCGATCGGGATGCTGCCGGACTGGGTCGTGGCGGACGGGATCGCCGGCACCCGGCTCGGCCTGGAAGGCGCGGGTGTGGTCACCGCCGTCGGGCCGGACGTGACCCGGGTCCACCCGGGTGACGAGGTCGCGGGCATGTTCCCCGGAACGTTCGACTCGCACGTGGTCGTCGACGAGGACCTGGTCGGAAAGATCCCGGCCGGGATCGGTTTCCTCGTCGCCGGCGGCGCGCTGATGGCGTTCGTCAGCGCCCAGTACGGCCTGATCCACCTCGCCCGGCTCGCGCGGGGCGAGGTGGTGCTGGTGCACGGCGCGGCGGGCGGCGTCGGGCTGGCGGCACTCGAGAGTGCCCGCGTCGCCGGTGCCACGACCATCGCCACGGCGGGGACCGAGGAGAAGCGCGACTTCCTGCGGCTGCTGGGGGTCGAGCACGTCTTCGACTCCCGCAGCCTCGGCTTCGCCGCCGACGTGCTCGCGGCCACCGGCGGGCGGGGCGTCGACGTCGTGCTCAACTCGCTCGGCGGCGCGTTCATCGGCCGCAGCCTGGAAGTACTGCGCTTCGGCGGCCGGTTCGTCGAGCTGGGCAAGCGCGACATCTTCAGCGACCGGAACATCTCGCTGTACCCGTTCCGGAACAACATCAGCTACTTCGCGGTGGACGTCGATCAGCTGGGCCGGCATCGGCACGAGCTGGTGCGCGGCGACTACGAGCAGCTGGCCGAGAATGCCATCCGCATCTACCGGATGATTCCGCACCGGGTGTTCCCGGCCGGCCAGATCACCGAGGCATTCCGGTCGATCCAGCATTCCCGCCACATCGGCAAGCTGATCGTCGACCACGGGGAACGGCCACCGGTGCAGCAGGCGGCACCGCCGGCCCCGGCGTTCGACCCGGACGGCACCTACCTGATCACCGGCGGCGCGAGCGGTATCGGCGCCGAGATCGCGCGCTGGCTGGCCGATCGCGGCGCGCGCCACCTCGCGCTGGTCAACCGCCGCGGTACGGACGTTCCCGGCGCCGTCGAACTCGTCGCCGAGCTGGCCGCGCACGGCGTCGACGCGTCCGTATACGCGGCCGACTGCACTGACGAATCGGCGATGCGTGCGGTGGTGGAAGCGATCGACGGCGCCGGCGCGCCGCTCCGGGGCGTCGTGCACGCGGCGATGGTGCTCGACGACGTCCTGATCTCCGACTTGACTCCCGAACGGTTCCAGGCGGTACTCGCGCCGAAGATGGCCGGCGCGCTGGTCCTCGACCGCGTCACCGGCGGCCATGACCTCGACCTGTTCCTGATGTTCTCCTCGGCCACCGCGCTGTTCGGCAACGCCGGGCAGGCCGCCTACTGCGCGGGAAACCTGTTCCTGGAAGCGTTCGCCCGCGCCCGCCGGGCACGGGGGCTGGCCGGGCAGACGATCGCGTGGGGCGTGCTCGGCGAGGCCGGATATGTCGCGCGGAACGAGGACGTCGCGCGGACGATGGTCCGCAGCGGCCAGGCGCTCCTGCCGCTGCGCCAGGTCCGGCAGGCACTGGACGAACTGGTCGGCGGCCCGGATGTCGCGGTGGTCTGGAGCCACGACGGGGAGTTCCTGCGCAGGCTCTTCCCGCACTTGCGCAGCCCGCGGCTGGGCGAACTCGTCGGCGACGAGTGCACCGAGCGCGACGAGTACGACGACCTGGCCGAGACCCTTCGCCGCGCGTCGGCCGAGGAGGCGATCGCGATCACCGCCGACACGATCGTCTCGACGCTCGCGGATGTGCTCAGCGTCGACCCGGAGCGGATCGATCGCAACCGGCCGCTGGACCAGCTCGGCGTGGATTCGCTGATGGCCGCCGAACTGCTCAGCAAGATGCGGCGCCGGATCGGGCGGGAGATCCCGGTCATGCGGCTGATCGCCAGCACCGGAATCGACGATCTGGCCCGCTCGCTGGTCACCTACTTCAAGGCTGAGGAGTCACCGTGACACCGATGTCCACCGCCGTCCGGCACTTTCCGCTCTACATCGGCGGGGAACGGATCGACACCGGGGAACGGGCCTACGGCCTGAGCGTCCGCACGGTCCTGGACCCCGGCAGCGCCGACACGGTGCGGCTGCTGCACCTGCTGCGGGAGGGCAGCGAAGCGGAACTGCACGCGAATCCCCACGTGCTGTGCTCGGCCGCGCTGGCGGCACCGGAGCACGGACAGGACGCGCTCCGCGCCGCCGCGGCGGCGGTACCGCGGCTGCGGGAGATCCCCCTGGAGGCCCGGATCGGCTGCGTCCAGGACCTGCACCAGGCCTTCCTGGACCATCGCGAGGAACTCTCGCACATCCTGCGGATGGAAGGCTGCCCGAAGCGACTGGCCGAGGCACAGTCCCACGTGCTGCTCGACCTCGTGCGGCCGGAGAGCCTGGCGCACGCGCGGTCCTTGCTGCGTCAGGAGATCACCACGCCCCGGCACACGATCGTGTTGCAGCGCCAGCCCGACGGCGTGGTCTGCATCGACCCACCGGCCAACACCCCGGGCACCGGGCTGGTCGCCGCGCTCGCCCTGCTGGCCGGGAACGCGCTGGTCATCCGCGTGCCGCGCAGCTGCGCCAGCTCGTTGAGCTACGCCCTCCACGAGATCCTCATCCCGGTGCTCGAAGCACACGGCCTCCCGGCCGGCGCGCTCAACGTGCTCTGCGGCGACTACGAGGTGCTGATGGAGCAGTGGCTGGAGAGCCCGCTGGCGAACTCCATCTACTACTTCGGCTCCAGCGAGCGCGGTCTCGCGCTCGAACGCAAGTGCGTGGCGCTGGGAAAAAAGGCGATCCTGGAACTCTCCGGCAACGACGGCGTGCTGGTGTGGGAGGACGCCGACCTCGACCACGCCACCGCGGCGCTGCTGGAGTCGTTCTACGGTTCCGGCCAGGGCTGCATCATTCCGAAGTACGCCATCGCCCACCCGGCCATCGCCGACCAGCTCTTCGATCGGCTCCGGACTGCCGCGGCGGCGTTGCGCCCCGGCGACCCCGAGCGCTCCGACACGGTCCTCAGCCCGGTCCTGCGCGCGACCGCGTTCCACCGCTGCCTGGCCGAGTCACTGGCGGCGGGCGCGACGAAGATCTGCGGCGGCACCCAGATCGATCTGCGCGGCGAACCCGATCCGCAGGGGCTGTTCATCGAACCGACGGTGGTGCGAGTCGAGGGCTTCGAGCAGGCGGAGAACGTCCCGGCGGTCCGCGAGGAGACCTTTTTCCCGCTGCTGTCGGTGGTCGTGCCCGGCGACGGCCCCGGCCTGCTCGACCGCTGCATCGCGTTCCTCAACGCCAACAAGTACGGATTGCGCAACTCGCTGTGGACCGAAGACCCGAAGGTGATCGAACGCTTTTCCGTCGCCGTGGCCAACGGCGGGCTGCTCAAGGTCAACGACTCGCACGTGAGCCATGTCAGCTGCCTGCCCGACTTCGGCGGCACCGGCCACAGCGGCGGTACCCACGGCGAACTCGCCTACCCGTTCCTGCGCACCAGCCGTCTGCAAGCGGTCGCGACCGCGACCTCCCGCGCGCACCCCTGGGAGGCCGCGGTCGGCGCGCCTTCCGCGGAGGTCTAGGCGCCCGGCAGGGACGGCAACGGCCACACGAGGCCGTCCGCGGCAGCCGTGAACACGATGTCCTTGGGGGTGAACAGTGCCGTCCCGAAGGCCTTGGTGAACGCGTCCACGCCCTCCTGAGTGGGCTTGACCTCGATCCCGCCGGCCTTCATCGTCACGGGATTGGGGGGCACTTCCAGCCCGATCGACAGCTGCACCGCGCTGGGGTCGGTCGAATACAGCGGCACCTCACCCAGCCACTGATCGTTCACCTTCAGGAACGCGTAAATCCGGCCGTCCGGCACCGAGCCGCGGATGCTCGCGATCTCCATCCGCGCTTTCGAGTTCTTCAGGACCGCGCCGCCGCTGCCGCGGCCCGACCCTTTCGACGGCTTCTTGGTCACCGTGACCGTACCGGTGCCGTACTCGGGTTTCGTCTTGATGCCGACCACGGTTTTCCCGTCGGATCCCGTGATGGCGGTGGCCGGAGCGACGGCCTGAACCACGATATTCTGCGTCGCGAGCTGTTTGCGCGCGAAGTCGGTCAGCCGCAGCTCGCCCAGCCCCTCGAGATATGTGAACGTCTGTTCGCCCACCTGCACGCCCGCATCGCGGCCGGACGGGAGCAGGGACGTCGCCATTGCCCCGCTGGCAAATATTCGCCGAATGATCGCCATACACCCAGTGTCCGCCATTCTGCCGGATTTCCCGCCGCAATTAGCTCGAAAGAAGGAGGCCGACCACGCGCCATTCCCGTGCGCCATCCCCATGCGTCAGCTGCCCGCCGCCAGGTCGGTTGGCTGTGAAGGGGCCCTTCACGGACTCAGAGTCCGTGAAGGGCCCCTTCACAGCCTTTCACCGAGCACGAAAGCGGGGCGTTCCCGCAGCAGGGGCAGCAGTTCCGCCCCCTGCCGCCGGATCTCCGGCAGGTACGGCGTGTCCGACAGCACGAAATGCGTCACCCCGAGTTCCCGGTATTTCCGCAGCGACTTCGCCACTTCCCCGGCCGTCCCCACGAGCCAGGTCGTCGCCGCGCCGCCGCCGCCGTATTTGCCCGGGGCGGTGTACAGATTGTCGTCCAGGACTTCGCCGCGGGCAGCCAGATCGAGGAGGCGTTGCTGGCCCGTGGCAGCACGCCGGAGGGGGTCGCGGGCGAGCTTGCCGTTCGCCATCGCCGCGACCTTCGCCTCCGCGTCGGCCCACGCCTGCTCGGTCGTGTCGCGGACCACCGTCGTGATGCGGAGGCCGAACTCCAGTGGCGCGTGGCGGCGTTCCAGCCGGGTGCTCAGCCCGCGTAACCGGTCGATGCGTTCGGCGATGCCGTCGAGGGGTTCGCCCCAGAACAGCTGGACGTCGGCCTCGGTCGCGGCGACGCGTTCGGCCGCGGGGGACGCGCCGCCGAAATACAGGCGCGGGTGGCGTCGTTCGCCGTGGACCACGATGCGGGGCGTGATCGTCGAACCGGTGACGGAGAAGTGCTCACCGCGGTAGGTGACGTTCTCCTCCGTCCACAAGCGACGGATGATCTGCAGGAACTCCTTGGTGCGACCATAACGGTGTGCCTGGTCGCCTTCGGTGTCGCCATAGGCGGCGAGGTCGTCCAGGCCGGACACGATGTTCACCAGTACCCGTCCGCCGGTGAGGTGGTCGAGAGTGGCGGCTGCGGCGGCGAAGTTCGCGGGGCGCCAGTAGCCGGGGCGGATCGCGATGAGCGGCTGGAACCTCGTGGTCCGCGCGGCGAGCGCGGTGGCGAGGGTGAAGGTGTCCGGACGGCCCCATCCTGCGCCGAGGAGCGCGCCGTCCCAGCCGTGGTCTTCGAGGGCGAGCGCGTGACCGGTCAGTGTGGCGAGGCTGTTGTGGCCCTCGACGGTATCGTCGCCGCGGTGCCCCGGTTCGGCCTGGTTGGGGATGTACCACAGGAACTGTTCGCTCACGGCAGGGCTCCGATCGGTCGGGCGGGCGCGAGACCGAGACGGCCGCGCAGGGTGGGATCGTGGTACTCGGCCTGGAACAGACCGCGATCCTGCAGGATCGGCACGACGAGCCGGGCGAAGTTCCCGAAGTCGGCCGCGGTGTCCGCGGGCATCACCGTGAACCCGTCCGCCGCGCCGGCCTCGAACCACGCCTGCAGGTCGTCCGCGACCGCGACGGCGGACCCGGTGAGCAGCCGGTGCCCGGCGCCCCCGGCGCTGCCCCGGACCAATTCACCTGCGGTATGCGGGCGCTGCGCGATCAGCGCGCGGACGGCCGTGGCGAACCCGGTGGAGAACGCGCCGCCGGGCACCGCGTCCGGCAGGTCGGCGGCGGTGATCGGGTCGTCCGGGCCGAAATCCTTTGCGGACAGGCCGAGATTGCCCAGCAGCACGCCCGCGAGCCGGTCGATCGGCAACGTCGCGTGCAGCTCCCGCTCCCGGCGCTGTGCCTCGCCTTCGGTGGCCGAGGTGAGGACGACGACCCCGAGGGAAACCTTGACGTCATTGGGATCCCGGCCCGCACCTTCGGCCCGCCGCCGGATGTCCTCGCGGAAGGCGACCGCGCCGTCGAGGGTCTGCGCGACGGTGAACACGACGTCGGCGAACCGGGCGGCGAGGTCCCGGCCGTCCTCGGAGCCGCCCGCCTGCACGATCACCGGCCGCCCCTGGGGACCGGCGCCGACCGGCAGCGGGCCGGCGACGGAGAAGAACTCGCCGTGGTGGTCGATCCGGTGGATCCGCGCGGGATCGGCGTAGCGGCCGGTAGTCTTGTCCGCGACGACGGCGCCGGGCTCCCAGCCGTCCCACAGCCGGGTCACCACGTCGAGGAATTCGTGCGCCCGCCGGTACCGGTCCGCCTTGGCCGGGTGTTCGGCGAGGCCGAAATTCGCCGCCGCGGCGGGGGTGCCGGTGGTGACGACGTTGACCGCGGCGCGGCCCTTCGTCACGTGATCGAGCGCCTGGAACCGGCGCGCGAAGTTGTACGGGGAGTTGTATGTTGTCGAGCTGGTCGCGATCACCCCCAGGTGCGTGGTGACCGCGGCGAGGTTTCCCAGCAGTACCAACGGGTCCAGCCCGGTTCCCGGTGCGTCCTCGATCTCCCCGCGCAGCGCGGGGCCGTCGCCGAGGAACACGGCGTCGATCTTCGCGGCCTCGGCGATCCGCGCGAGCCGCTGGAAGTGGTCGATGTCCAGGTATGCCAGCGGATCCGCGTGGGGGAGCCGCCAGGCGTGGCGAAAGTGGCCAGGCGTCATCAGCGACAGGTTCAGGTGCATCCGGCTCACGACGGCACCACCTCGGCCGCGGGCCGCCAGCCGAGCGCCGGGGCGAGCTGCCGTGCCGTGTCGGTGAGCAGCCGCAGGTGCTCGTCGAAGTCCGGCACGCCGGGCACGAAGCTGACCAGCAGGTCCGTGGCGTGCCGCAGCGCCGGATCACGCGTCAGCTCGGCTGCCAGGTCGTCCGGCGGCCCGATCAGCGCGTGGTCGGCGGCGAGGTAGTCGTCGACGCCGAGCGCCGTCGCGTCCCGCCGGTGCGACTGCCAGCTCTGCCACCGCCGTACGCCCGAGGTGACCAGCTCACGCGCGACCGCGCGGTCCGGGTGCGGGTACACCGCGCGCGAGACCTGCACGCGAGGCGCACGGTCTGGCTCGGTCCACGCTTCGCGGTACGTGGCGATCCACTCGGCTTGCGCGCGCTGGGCCTCGGCCACGGTCGAGCCGCTCCACGCGGTCGCGCGGGACAGCTGCAGCCCGTCCCCGGCCCGTGCGGCGGCGGCTGCGGCACGGTGCGCGTGGTCCGGGGCGCTCGTGGTCGCCTGCCACAGCCGGTGCCGCACGCCCGTGCCCGGCGGGTGCAGCACCTCGCCGGAATCGTTGAGCGCCTTGCCTTCCAGCACCTCGTGCAGACGCGCGGCGGACGCGTCGAACAGCGTGTGCCGCTCGCCCAGGTCCCGCCCGAATGCCTCCCATGCGCCGGGGAAGGGGCCCGACCCGACGCCCAGTTCGAGTCGCCCGGCGCTGAGCGCGTCGAGCGTGGCCGCGTCCTCGGCGACCCGCAGCGGATCCTCCAGCGGCAGCACGAGCACGCCGGTGCCGAGGCCGATCCAGTGCGTGTGCTGCGCTATCGCGGCGAGCACCACCAAGGGAGCCGACACGTGCTCCTTCCCCTGCCGGAAGTGCCGCTGGATCACCCAGCCGGAGTCGTAGCCCAGCTCCTCCGCGGCCACGAACAGCTCCACCGCCTGCCGGTACGCCCGCGCGGGCGGCACGTCGGTGTCCAGGTGCAGCAGGAAGTTCAGCCGGAACGGGCGCCCGTCCCCGAGCCCGGCGCCGATCGGCGCGGTCACAGCTTCAGCCCCGTGCCGTGCACGCCGTGCTCGTCGATCAGGGCCAGCTCCTCACCGGTCAGCGGCGCGAAGTCCAGCGCCCGCAGGTTGTGGTCCAGCTGCCCGGTGCTGCTCGCGCCGATGAGCGCGGACGTCACTTCCGGCCGGCGCAGCACCCACTGCAGCGCCAGCTGCGCGAGCGACTGCCCGCGTTCCCCGGCCAGCTTGTTCAGCGCGGCCGCGCGCTCACGGTAGGTGGCGTCGATGACGTCGGGGGAGAGGAACGCGCTCGCCTGCGCCCGGGCCCCCTCGGGAATGTCGATCAGGTACTTGTCGGTCAGCAGGCCCTGCGCGAGCGGCGAGTAGACGATCACACCGAAACCCTCCCCGGCGGCCAGCTTCAGCAGGCCGTTGCGCTCGGGGCGGCGGTCGAAGATCGAGTACCGCGGCTGGTGCAGCAGCAGCGGCACTCCCGCATCCCGCAGCAGCGTCGTGGCCTCACCCGCCCGGTCGGGCAGGTAGTTGGAGACGCCGGCGTACAGCGCTTTGCCCTGTTGCACCGCGCTCACCAGCGCACCGACCGTCTCTTCGATGGGGGTGCTCAGGTCCGGGCTGTGGCTGTAGAACACGTCGACGTAGTCCGTGCCGAGATCGCGCAGGCTGTGGTCCAGTGATGCCAGCAGCGACTTCCGCGACGCGCCCTTCTGGTACGGGCTCGCGCCGATCGGATTGCCCGCCTTGGTGGAGAGGATCAGCTCGTCCCGGTGCGGCGCGAGGTCGCGCGCCAGCACCCGGCCGAAGAACTTCTGCGCACCACGCGGGGGCGGGCCGTAGCGGTCGGCGTTGTCGAAGTGCGTGATCCCGAGGTCGAACGCGTGCAGCACGATCTCGCGGCGCTTCTCGTAGCTGTGGTCCGGGCCGAACTTCTGCCACAGCCCGAAGGAGAACGCGGGCAGGTCGAGCCCGGACCGGCCGGCGCGACGGTAGGGCAGGTGTTCGTAGCGGTCCGAGGCGGGCGTGTGGAGGGGGGTGCTCACGGGGGTTTCCTTTCCGGTCAAGGGTTACGGCGCGCGGCGGGCTGCAGGGCGGGCGTGTCCTGCCCGGTGTCCCGTTCGAGGAACTGGGTGCCGGGGTCGACGATCTCGTCGATCCGGTCGAGCACTTCGGTGCCCAGTTCGGTGGTCGCGGCCTTGAGGTAGGCATCGAGGTGCTCCTGCGTGCGCGGGCCGATGATGACGCTGCTCACCGCGGGATGGCTCAGCGCGAACCCGACCGACAGGTCCACAAGGGACAGACCGTGCGCCTCGGCGAGTCCGGCGAGGGCGTCCGCGGCGACGAGCTTGCGGTGGTTGCGGGCCAGGCCCACATCGAACCGCCCGGGCACGAGATCGGCGCGGGCGGACTCCGGCTGCGGTCCGCCGAGCCGGTACTTCCCGGACAGCCATCCGGCGGCCAGCGGCCCGTAGCTGAGCACGCCGATGCCGTACTTGCGCGCCACGGGCAGCACCTCGCGTTCCGCGCCGCGCACGAGCGGCGAGTACGGCAGCTGCTCGGTGTGCGGCGCGACGAGGCCGTGTTTTTCGGCCAGCCACTGGGCTTCCACGAGCCGGTGCGCGGGGAAGGCCGACGTGCCGTAGTAGCGGATCTTGCCCTGGCGCACCAGATCGCTCAACGTCTGCAGGGTCTCCAGCAGATCGGTGCGCGGATCCGGCCGGTGCGCCTGATAGAGGTCCAGGTGGTCGGTGCCGAGCCGGCGCAGGCTGTCCTCGGCCGCGCGCAGGATCCAGTACCGCGAGCTGCCCGCGTGGCGCGGGTCGTCGCCGAGGCGGCCGTGGAACTTCGTCGCGAGGAACACTTCGTCACGGCGGCCGCGCAGCGCCCTGCCGACGATCTCCTCGCTCCGGCCCCGGCCGTAGACGTCGGCGGTGTCGAGCGACGTGACGCCGGCGTCCAGCGCCGCGTGGATGATCCGGATGCTCTCGTCTTCTTCTTGCCAGCGGCCGAAATTCATCGTGCCGAGGGTCAGCGGGGTGATCGGCACGCCGGTGCGGCCGAGCACCCGCCCGGAGTCGGTGGTCATCGTGGCTCCTCGTGATCTCGGGGGATCTCAGGGATCTCAGGGGATCTCAGAACAGTCCGGTGGTCGGCGGGTCCTCGCCGGTGAGGTGGAACGCCCCGGCCACCGCGGCCTTCCACTGCCGCGGGTTGTGGTTGGCGACGGTCCGCGCGTTGCGCCAGTGCCGGTCGAAGCCGAGATCGCGGTCGGTCGCCGAGCCGCCGCCGACGTCGAACAGCAGCTCCGCGGCGCGGAACGCCGCCTCGATCGCGATCACGCCGGTCTGCGCCACGGTCACCGCGGCTTCCGCGGCCACGGCCCGGTCGCCGTCCCGCGCGGACTCCAGTACCTCCGCCGCGACCAGCACCGCGGACCGCGCCGCCTGGGCGTGTGCCCCGATCCGGCCCACGGTCTCGCGCACGTACGGGTCGTCGACGCTGTGCGTCGCCGTGCTGTGCTTGATCGGCCGTGCTTTGGCCCGGACGAACCGCACGGCGTCGTCGAGCGCCGCAGCCGCGATCCCCGCCTCGACCGCCGCGAGGTACAGCTGGGCGAACGACCCGCGCCACGGAGTGGCCGGCTGCGTGTCCGGCGGGGTCAGCTCGTCGGGGCGCACCCGCACGTCGACCAGCCGCGTGGTCCCGCTGGCGGTGAGACGCTGGCCGACCGCGTCGAAGTCGTCGAGCCGGTGCACGCCTTCGCGGTCGAACGGCACGGTGAAGCCGACCACGGTCCCGTCCTCGCCGGTGGCCGAGGTGCTGAACCACGTCGCGTACAGGCCACCGGTCGAGTAGAACTTCTCGCCGTTGACCACGTATCCGTCCCCGTCGCGGCGGATGGCCGCGTGCACCGAGCCGCTGGCGCCGCCGGTGCGTTCGTTGCCGCTGCCCGCGAATAGGTCGCCTTCGCGCAGCCGCCGCAGCATCCGCTCGCGGTGCGGGAAATCCGGCCGGCGCACCCGTTCGGCGATCAGGAACGTCGGCCGTAACGCCTGTGCCACATTGGAATCCGCGCGCGCGAGCGCCACGATCAGCTCGGTGACCTCACGCAGCGAGCCGCCCGCACCACCGTCGGCGACCGCGATCCCGAGCAGCCCGATCCGCTGCCCGGCCAGGTCGCGGACGTCGTCGAACGCGTAGGTGCGGGTCCGCTCCCGCTCGGCCGCACCCGCGGCGAGCCGGGTGAGCACCGGCGCGATGGCCTCCCGGATCCCGGCCACGGAGTAGCCGGCGGAGATCAGCTCGGCGGTCATGCGCGCACCAGCCCGAAGCCCGCGCGCAGGGTCCCGGCGTCCGGCCGTGGCCCGGCCCAGTCCCGCAGCAGTGCCGCTGTGGCGTCCGCGCCGCCTTCCGGGACCAGCTCCACGCCGTCCAGCCGGTGTTCCGCGATCCAGGCACGGGGGTCGGTCCCGGGGGTGATCCGGCCCAGCAGCGCCACTTCCGTGCGAGCGCGGCCCACGTGGTGCAGTGCCTCGGTCACCCTGGCGTCCGCGCCTTCGGCCTCGTCGGCCACCAGCACGTCCGCGGATGCCACCACCGCTTCCGGCGTCAGGGCGCCGAGATCCGCTGCCACCAGCGGCCGTCCCTGCACCGACGAAGGCCCGTCGAGCGGCCCGGCGACCCGGTAGAACGCGCCCTCGTGGCCGATCGGCTCGACCAGCGCGGTATCCACCACCAGTGCGTTCTCGCGGTCGCCGATCAACGCTTGGCGCGGGAACGACTCCCACAGCCGAGTCAGCACGCCGGCGTACTCGATCCACCGCTGTACCGGGTGGGTGGCGGTCGGGTCGGGCACCGCGGTGGCACTGACCTCGTCACCGTCCCCGGCGAGCAGCACGATCCCCGCCCGGCCGCCGGTGGCGCGGTCGAGCGACAGGATCCGGCGCGCGACGTTGTACGGCGCGTTACCGGTCGTCGGGACTTCCGCGAGATACCCGATCCCGGGGTGCCGCCCGGCGAGGTAGGACGCGACGACGGTCGGGTCGAGCGCACCGGTGTCGGCGAGCCGGATCGCGGTGACGCCGGACTCTGCCGCCAGACCCGCCAGCGCGACCGCCTCGGCCAGGGAGACCCCGTCCGCGGTGCCGACCCGCAGCGAGAGCAGAACGTGCGTGCTCAACGGATGCGGAGGGCTGTGAAGGGCCCCTTCACGGACCCTGAGTCCGTGAAGGGCCCCTTCACGGACCCGAAACCGGTCGGGCAGCCGGGCCGCCACCGTCGCGCGGGCCTGGGGGATCCGGGCGAGCTGGGGGGAGGGGACGGGCAGGCCGAGGTGCTCGCGCAGCGTGGTACCCGCGTAGTCGGTGCGGAACAGGCCGCGCCGCTGCAGCTCCGGCACCACCTGGTCGGCGAAGTCGTCGAACCCGGACGGCAGGACATCGGGCATCACGTTGAACCCGTCGGCCGCGTCCGCGCGGAACCAGGTCTCGATGTCGTCGGCGATCTGCTCCGGCGTGCCGGTCACGATCCGGTGCCCGCCGCCGCCGGAAAGGCGCTTGAGCAGCGCGCCGAGCGTCGGGTTCTCGCCGTCGATGATGTGCTTGACCAGGCGGTAGAACGTCTGCGACCCGCCGGCTTCGTCCGGTGGCACCAGCAGTTCGCGCGGGATCGGCTCGTCGTCGCGCAGGCCGTCGAGGGAGATCCCCAGCTGCCCGGCGAGCCGGCTCCGGCCGTAGGCATCGGGCAGGAGGTCGTCGAGAAGTTCCCGGCGCGCCTTGGCCTCCGCCTCGGTGCTTCCGACCACAGTGGACAGTCCGGGAAGGACTACTACGGCGTCGGGGTCCCGGCCGTGGCGGAAGGCTCCGGCGCGGATCCCGATGCGGAACGCCCGCGCGTGCTCGATGTCCTGGTCGGCGGAGAAGACCACCTCGGCGACCTTCGAGGCCAGCTCCCGCCCGTCGCTTGAGCCACCCGCCTGCACGATCACGGGCCGCCCCTGCGGCGAGGCGTGACGCGTGCGCGCCGCCCACGCCTGCACCACCTGCCCGGTGAACGCCGCTGCTCGCCGGTACCGGGAGCTGTGCTCGGGTTCCCCGGCGCGCCCGAAGTTGCGCGCCGCCGCGGACCCGGCGGTGGTCACGACGTTCCAGCCGAACCGTCCGCCGGAGAGGTGGTCGAGATCGCCGAGCCGCCGGGCCAGCTCGTCCGCGTCGTTGTAGGTCGAGGATAGCGTGCCGATGAGGCCGATCCGCTCGGTCTGCGCGGCGATCCGCGCCAGGACGGTGGTGGGCTCCAGGTTGTTGCCGGTGCGGTGTTCGGCGTTGGGGTCCAGCGAGGGGCCGTCGGCGAGGAACACGGCGTCGAGCCGGGCCTGCTCCGCCTTCTTCGCGATGTCCGTGTAGTGCTCGATCCGGTACGCGGCGGTCGGATCCGTGCCGGGGAAGCGCCACGACCCGCCGAACACGCCGGCGTTGAGGATGTTGACGTTGAGGTGCAGCTGGCGGGGCATGAGACTCCTCAGGGTGCGGGGGCGAGGATCGCCCCGGGAACAGCGGCCAGGAGGCTGCGGGTGTAGTCGTGGCCGGGGGAGCGCAGGATCCGCCCGGCGGGACCGGTCTCGACCACGGCGCCGTCCTTCATCACCGTGACGTCGTGGGCGATCAGCCGGACCACGCCGAGGTCGTGGGTGACGAACACGTAGCTCAGCCCGAACTCGGCCTGCAGATCGACGAGCAGCTGCAGGATCTGGGCCTGCGCCACGACATCCAGCGCGCTCACGGCCTCGTCGAGCACCAGTACCCGAGGGCTCGGCGCGAGGGCACGGGCGATCGCGACCCGCTGCCGCTGCCCGCCGGAGAGCTGTCCCGGCAGCCGGTCGAGGTGGCTCTCGTCGAGCGCGACCGCGTGCAGCAGCTCCACGACCCGCTTCCGCTCGTCGCGGGCCAATCCGAAGGCGCGCAACGGTTCGGCGATCAGCCGCCGCACGGTGAAACGCGGGTCGAGCGAGGTGAACGGGTTCTGGAACACGAACTGCAGCTCACGTCGCGCCTCGCGCAGCTCGCGGCGGCGCAGCCCGGTCAGCACCCGGTCGCCGAGGTGGGCGGTGCCCCGGTCCGCCGTGGTGAACGCGGCGAGGATGCCCGCGAGTGTCGACTTGCCCGCTCCGGACTCGCCGACGATCGCGTGCGTGGTGCCCTCCCGGACCACCAAGTCCACGTCGTCGAGCGCCCGCAGCTCCCGCCGTGCGCTGCGGAGCCGGTAGGTCTTCGCCAGCCCTTCGGCGCGCATCGCGGCCGGTGCCGCTACAGGATCAGGACGCGGCCCGGACGAGGGCTCCAGCCGTTCGCTGTGCCGGGCCGGCGCGGCGTCGAGCAGCTGCCGCGTGTACTCGTGTGCCGGGTGCTCCCGCAGCCGGGCGACGGGGCCGTCCTCGACGATCCGGCCGCCCTGCATCACCACGATCCGGTCCGCCCGGTCGAGTGCGATTCCCAGGTCGTGCGTGACGAGCAGGATGCCGATGCCCAGCTCCGTACGCAGCCGGGCGAGGTGGTCCAGGATGACCTTCTGCACCGTCACGTCGAGTGCCGACGTCGGCTCGTCCGCGACGATCAGCTGTGGCTTCCCGGCCAGCGCGATCGCGATCAGCGCCCGCTGCTTCATCCCGCCGGACAGCTCGTGCGGGTACTGCCCGGCCGCGCGCTCGGCGTCGGCGAGCCCGGCGTGGCGCAGGCTTTCCAGCGCCGCTTCGCGGTGCCGCTGCGCGGACTGCCTGCCCGGTGCGTTGAACCGCACCGCCTCCACGACCTGCCTGCCGATCTTCTTCGCCGGGTTGAGCGAGGTGTTCGGGTCCTGCGGCACGAACCCGACGTAGTTCCCGCGCACCAGCGCCATCCGGCGGTCGTCCCACCCGGTGACGTCGACGCCGGTGTAGGCGATCGATCCGGCCCGCACCCGCGCGCTGTCCGGCAGCAGGCCGAGCGCGCTCTGCACGACGGTCGTCTTGCCGGATCCGGACTCGCCGACCAGCGCGACGAATTCGCCGGGCTCGACGTGCAGCGTGGCCTCGCGCACCGCGGTGGCCCGGCCGCGGCGCGCGGCCGGGTAGTCCACGGTGAGGCCGCTGATCCGCAGCAGTGGCTCGTCGTGTTCCGCCGCGCCGGCCGCGGCCGCTTCGGCTGAGGTGAGGGTCATCGGCCGTGGTCCTTCCTGAACGAGGTGCTGATGCGGTGCGCGGCGAGCACGACCGCCGCGAGCGCGGCGCCCGGCAGTAGCGAGATCCACGGGTGCACGGCCACGTAGTCCCGGCCCTCCGCCACGAGCAGACCCCACTCGGGCGTCGGCGGCGGTGCGCCGTAGCCGAGGAAACCGAGCCCGGCCACGGCGAGGATCGCGCTGCCGATCTCCAGCGCGGCGAGTGCCAGCACCGGGCTGACCGCGTTCGGCACGATGTGGCGCAGCACCACACCCCACCGCCGCACGCCGAGGCCGTAGGCCGCGCGGACGTAGTCGCGGCCGGACACCGCGAGCACTTCCGCACGCATCACCCGCGCGAACGAGGCGATCGACGAGATCCCGACCGCGAGCGCGATGTTGTTCGTCGAGTAGCCGAGCACCGACACCAGGACCATGGCCAGCAGCAGGTTCGGGATCGCGAGGAACACGTCGGCCACGCGCATGATGACGGTGTCCGCCCAGCCCCCGGTGAATCCGGCGGCCAGCCCGATCAGCGAGCCGAAGCCGAACCCGGTCAGCACGGCGAACAGCGTGGCGGTGAGCGTGGTGCCCGCGCCGTAGACGCTGCGGGCGAACAGGTCCCGGCCGAGCCGGTCCGTGCCGAACCAGTGCGCGGCGCCCGGTGCGGCGAACCCCTCATCGGGGTTGCCGACAACCGGGCTGTAGGCGGTGAACAGCGCGGGGAACAGCGCCCAGCCGATCGCGATCAGCACGATCACCCACGCCAGCACCAGGCTTGGCGTGCGCGCAAAGCCGGCTAGGCGGGCGAGGACGGCCGGGTGGCGCGCCCCGGGCAGGGCCGCGACGGTCATGCGATGCTCCTCTCCGCCGCCACGGCCGTGGTCCGGCCGGTGGTGAGCGCGGCCCGCAGCCGCGGATCCAGCAGCGGGTAGGCGAGGTCGACAACGAGGTTGAGCACGGCGAACGACGCGGCGACGAACACGACGATCCCTTGCACCAGCGGCAAATCCAGGGTGCTGATCGCGTTCTGCGTCATGCGGCCCAGCCCCTTGCGTGCGAACACCGTCTCCGTGATCACCGAACCGGCGACGAGGTTGCCGAACGTGACCCCCGCGATGGTGAGCGCGGGCAGGCTCGCGTTGCGGAACACCTCCCCGGTGAGGATGCGGCCGCGCGTGGCGCCCTTGGCCCGGCCCGTGGTGACATACCCCGCCCGGAACTCGGTCGCGAACGACCGCACCAGCAGTTGCGCGATCGGCCCGGCGACCGGGACGGCCAGCGTGACCAGCGGCAGCACCAGGCTCTGCCACCCGGCGTCGCCGAACGGCGGGAGCCAGCCGAGCCGGAAGGAGAACACCTGCAGCAGCAGGATTCCCGACAGGAACACCGGGATCGACACCGCCGCGGTCGGCAGCGACTCCACCAGGGTGCGCAGCCACCGCCGCCGCGCCGACGTAGCCACCACGGCGACGCCGAACGCGATCAGCACGGCAAGGACGAGCGCCCCGGCGGCGAGCAGCAGAGTGTAGGGCAGCACGTCGGCGATCGACGCGCTCACCGACCGTCCGGATTGGACGGACGTACCGAAGTCGCCGCGCAGCGCGTGCCCGAGCCGGTCGAGATACTGCACCACCACGGGCTCGCCGAACCCGTAGCCGTCGGCCACCTGTGCGCGGACCTCGGGCGGCACCGAGTTGAGCTCGGCCGGGTCGAAGAGCAGGTCCACCGGGTTGGCGGGCAGCACGAACAGCAGGATGAAGGTGAGGGTGAACGCCGCCCACACGACGAACACCGCGCGGCCGAGCTTGAGCAGGACGTAGCGCAGCACCGGCCCTACTTCCCGTCGCTCTTCCACGCGTCCACGAAGTGGTTGCGCGACTGGGCGTCGAAGAGGATGCCGTGCACGTACGGCGCCTGCGCGATCACCTGTGACGGGTTGTAGACCGGGTTGACCAGTGCGTACTTGTCCACGACGAGGTCCTGCGCGGCTTTGGTGTACTGCGCCCGCTGCGCCGGGTCGAGCGTGGTCTCCAGCTTGCCCAGCGTCTGGGTGACCTCGTTCAGGTCGACGCCGGGGGACGCCTGCGACAGGTACGAGGTGTTGCCGCTCGCAGGGCTGAACTGAAGTTTGAGCACGGCGGGGTCGTTGCGCGAGCGGTTGGCGGCGGTGATGTTCCAGCTGTCCTTCGCCTTGGCCTGCTGGGCCGCGTAGTCGGGAATGGGGACCACGGTCAGCTGCAGGTCGATGCCGATCGCGCGCAGGTCCTGCTGGACGGATTCGTAGGCGGGCTTGTTCGCCACGAGGTTGTTGATGCCGAGCAGCTTGACCGTCAGCTTCCGGCCGTCCCGGACCCGGATGCCGTCGGGACCGGGCACCCAGCCTGCCTGGTCGAGCAGCCGCTTCGCCTGGTCCGGGTCGTACTTCAGCGCCGAGCCGCTGTAGTCGGCGTAGCCGGGCACCGAGGGTTCGAGGATGGACTTGGCGATCGAGTACGACGGGGTGAGCACGGTCTTCTCGATCGTCTGCCGGTTCCAGCCGAGCTGGATCGCCTTGCGCACCGCGAGATCGTCGGTGGGGAAGAGCGAGGAATTGAAGGCGAAGTGGATCGCGGTACCGGAAACGCCCCGGTGGATGATCTGGAAACCCTGATCCGCCAACGGCTTCTCGTCGGTCGTGCTGACGTCGAGCGTGGCGTCGATCGCGCCCGAGGCCAGCGATCCCGTGCGGACGCTCGCCTCGGGGACGGTGTTGAACACGACCTTGTCGAGGTAGGCTTCACCGTCGTGGTGCAGCGCGGGCGGCGCCCAGTGATAACCCTGGCGCCGGGCCAGCACGGTCTTCACCTGGGGCTCCCACGATTCGTACACGAACGGCCCGGTGCCGATGATCTTCTTCGGGTCGGTCCGCTGCTGTGCGCTCAGCTTCAGCGTCGACAGGGAGAGAAACCCCGGCTGCGCGTTCGCCGTGAACGACGATGCCTGCAGGAAACTGGCGCTGGGCTTGGCAAAGCGCACTGTCACGGTGTGCTCGTCGACGACCTTCGTCTCCTGGTACCCGGCCAGCAGCGGCGCCCCGTTGGGCAGGATGCCGAGCGCCGGGTCGCCGTGCACGTACTGGTCGAAGTTGGCTTTCACGGCCTGGGCGTCGAACGGCGTGCCGTCGCTGAAGGTCACATCGGGACGCAGGTGGAAGGTGAACTCGGTGAGATCCTTGGTGTACTCCCACGACTGCGCGAGCCACGGTGTGATCGCCCCGGTCGCGGGGTCCTGCCAGGTGAGCTTGTCGGTGATGTTGTTGCCGATGAGGGATTCCGCGTAGTTCGTGCCCCACTGCGGATCGGGGCTGCGCTGGTAGTCGATGAGCGCGAACCGGAGCGTGCCACCGCGCACGGGCGTGCTCGCGCCGGCCTCGGCATCGGCACCTCCACCGCGCACCAGCGCGACCACGACGGCGGCGATCAGGACGGCCACCAGGCCGGCGGCCACCCAGGGCCATTTTCTCCGTGGGGGCACGGAATTCTCGACAACACTGCGAAGATCGGACATGTCTGCTCTCGCGTTCGGGGTCGGCGGCGTCCCCGTTGCCCCGGGCGGGCAACGGGCACGTCGAAGCAGCGGCCCGCGCCTCGCCTGTGCGGGCACGGATCCGGGGGAAAGGGGTTCGCTCAGCGGCGACAGAACGCGCAGATCCCGCGCGGCGCCTGCCGCCGCATCCGGATCGAAGAGGACCTGCTCACGAATCGGACTATAGGTCGGGTCCGGGGCAGGTCCAAGGAATCCCGGACGCCGGGACGACCGCCTTTTTGTGCCCTGCGTGCTCGAATCCGCCCGCTGCCCGCTGCCCGCTGCCCGCCGACGGCACAAGTCCGTGAAGGGGCCCTTCACGGACTCTGAGTCCGTGAAGGGCCCCTTCACAGCATGCGGGAGCGGCCGGACAGACCGAGGGCCGCCATGTCCGGAACTCGGCTCAGGGCACCGGGTCTCAGCCGGCCGTCGCCAGGGTGAGTCCTTTTGGGGAGCGGCCGGACGGACCGAGGGCCGCCATGCCCGGAACTCGGCTCAGGGCACCGGGTCTCAGCCGGCCGTCGCCAGGGTGACTCCTTCGTGACGAAGGACCTCGGACGGCCGCCGGACCGCCGGTACTTCGATGGCTTCGACGATCACTCCGTACCTGTCGAGCGTGTCGAGATAGACGAAATCGCCGTCGCCGCCGAGGCCGTAGCCGAATCCCTTTTGCAGCACGGTGATTCCGGCATCGCGGGCGGCTGCGGGCGGATGCGGCGGTGTCCTGGGCCGGCTTCACGCGCACTCCGACGTGGTGTGGTCCGTATCCGCGTTCGCTGATCCAGTCGTGACAAATGCTGGGGCCTTCGAGTGGCTGGATGAATTCGATCTGTGGAGCACTGCCGGCCAAAGCGAGCCGCATCGAATACGTGCCGGGCTGTCCGCGATAGCGCCGGACCGGTTTCGAGTCTGTGAAGGGGTCCTTCACGGACCTCCACAGTCGGCGCTGGGCACCTCACACCGACTTTGCCGACACCCTGTGCCGTGCGCCTGCGCGAGAGCGGCCTCGAACCGAACCGAGCCGAACGGAAGCCGAGAACGACCAGTATCGCCGATCGGTGGGAATATTCCCGTGGTCAACGGGACTGAACCGATTGAGTAACCGGTCGAGATGGCTGAGTTCACACTGGCGTTCGCACGTGCGTTCACCAGGATGGTGAGATGCAGGGTCCCGGCCGTCGCGCCGGGCGACGAGGAGGTTTTCGTGGCTGACGATGAACGCGCCATCGGGGTGCTGAAGGAGGCCGTCCCGGGGGAGACCCGGGTAGCCGCGACACCTGCGACGGTGGCCCAGCTGCTCAAGCTGGGTTACCGGGTGGTGGTCGAACCCGGCGCCGGTGTGGCGGCGAGTTTTTCCGACGAGGCGTATGCCGAAGCGGGCGCGTCGATCGGGGACGCGACCGGAGCGGATCTCGTGTTCGGGGTCAACGCGCCGACGGCTGCGCAGCTGGACGCGATGGCGCCGGGCGCGACCGTGATCAGTCTGCTGAGCCCGGCGCTGAACAAGGATCTGGTCGCGGACCTGGCGCGCCGGCCGATCACCGCGCTGGCGATGGACGCGGTGCCGCGGATCTCGCGGGCGCAGTCGCTGGACGTGCTCTCCTCGATGGCCAACATCGCCGGGTACCGGGCGGTCGTCGAGGCCGCGCACGCCTTCGGCCGGTTCTTCACCGGGCAGGTGACCGCCGCCGGGAAGGTGCCGCCGGCGAAGGTGCTGGTCGTGGGCGCGGGCGTGGCCGGGCTCGCGGCGATCGGCGCGGCCGGCTCGCTGGGTGCGGTGGTGCGCGCGACCGATCCCCGCCCGGAGGTGGCCGACCAGATCAAGTCCCTGGGCGGGGAGTACCTGTCGATCGAGGCGGCGGACGTCGCGGTGTCCTCGACCGGCTACGCCAAGGAGATGAGCGACGACTACAAGGCGCGCGAGGCCCGGCTGTACGCCGACCAGTGCCGCGAGACCGACATCATCATCACGACCGCGCTGATCCCCGGCCGCCCGGCGCCGCGGATCATCACCGCCGAGATGGTCGCCTCGATGCGGCCGGGCAGCGTGATCGTCGACATGGCCGCGGCGAACGGCGGCAACGTCGCGGGTTCGGTGGCCGGGCAGGTGGTCACGACCGGTAACGGCGTGACGATCATCGGCTACACCGACCTCGCCGGACGGCTGCCGGCCCAGGCGTCGCAGCTCTACGGTACGAACCTGGTCAATCTCATGAAGCTGGTGACACCGGAGAAGAACGGCGCTCCGGTGTTCGATCTCGAAGACGTCGTCATCCGGTCGATGACGGTCGTGCGCGACGGGGAACTGCTGTGGCCGCCACCGCCGGCGCAGGTTTCGGCGGCCCCGAAGGCAGCCGAGCCGGCCGCGGCAGCCGAGCCGGAGCCGAAGAAGACGTTGCCTGCCGCGGCCCGGATCGGGCTGATCGGGGTGGCGGGAGCACTGCTGTTCCTGCTGGTCGCCGCTTCACCCGCGGCGTTGCAGGGGCACCTGACGGTGTTCGCGCTGGCCGTGGTGATCGGGTTCTACGTGATCGGGCACGTGCACCACGCGCTGCACACGCCGTTGATGTCGGTGACGAACGCGATTTCGGGCATCATCGTGGTCGGTGCCCTGGTGCAAGTGGGCCACGGCGACCCGGTGGTGACCTGGCTGTCGGCCGCGGCGATCCTGCTCGCGGCGATCAACGTCTTCGGCGGATTCGCTGTCACGCGGCGAATGCTGGCCATGTTCTCCCGCAGCTGAACCCGCCTGAACAGGAAGTTCGAGACTGATCATGAATCTTGCATCGATCACCCAGGCGGCCTACCTCGTGGCTGCCCTGTTGTTCATCCTGGCGCTGGCCCGCCTGTCGCGCCACGAAACAGCCAAGACCGGCAACGGTTTCGGCATCGCCGGGATGGTCGTCGCCCTCGCCGCGACCATCGCGCTCGCCGTGGACCGGGAAATCTCCGCGCTCGGCGTCGTGCTCATGGTGGTCGCTCTGGTGCTGGGCGCCGCCGTCGGCCTGCAGCGCGCCCGCGCGGTGCAGATGACCGGCATGCCCGAACTGATCGCGCTGCTGCACTCGTTCGTGGGTATGGCCGCCGTGCTCGTCGGCTGGAACGGTTATCAGCAGGTGGAAGCCGACCTCGGTGGTGCCGAAGCGCAATCGCTGGCGGCGGCCGGGCTCGGCGGAATCCACTCGGCGGAAGTCTTCATCGGCGTGTTCATCGGCGCGGTGACGTTCACCGGCTCGATCGTGGCGTTCCTCAAGCTGTCCGCCCGGATCAAGTCCTCGCCGCTGATGCTGCCCGGCAAGAACTTCCTCAACCTCGGCGCGCTGGTGCTGTTCGTGGCACTGACCGTGTGGTTCGTCGCCGCCCCGCAGCTGTGGCTGCTGATCGCGGTGACCGCGCTCGCGCTGGTGCTCGGCTGGCATCTGGTGGCCTCGATCGGCGGCGGTGACATGCCGGTCGTCGTCTCGATGCTCAACAGCTACTCGGGCTGGGCGGCCGCGGCGAGCGGGTTCCTGCTGGAGAACAACCTGCTCATCGTCACCGGCGCGCTCGTCGGGTCCTCGGGTGCGTACCTGTCCTACATCATGTGCAAGGCCATGAACCGCTCGTTCCTCTCGGTCATCGCGGGCGGTTTCGGCATCGAGGCCGGTCCGGCCGGCGATGTCGACTACGGAGAGCACCGCGAGGTGACCGTCGACGGCGTCGCCGAGCTGCTCGCGGACGCGAGCAGCGTGATCATCACACCGGGTTACGGAATGGCGGTGGCGCAGGCACAGCACGGCGTCGCCGAGCTGACCCGCCGGCTGCGCGAGCGCGGCGTCGAGGTGCGCTTCGGCATCCACCCGGTCGCCGGTCGGCTGCCCGGGCACATGAACGTCCTGCTCGCCGAGGCCAGGGTGCCTTACGACATCGTCCTGGAGATGGACGAGATCAACGACGACTTCACCGAAACCGACGTCGTGCTCGTCATCGGCGCGAACGACACGGTCAACCCCGCCGCGGCGGAGGACCCGGGCTCGCCGATCGCGGGCATGCCGGTGCTCACGGTGTGGGACGCCAAGAACGTGGTCGTGTTCAAGCGTTCGATGTCGTCGGGGTACGCGGGGGTGCAGAACCCGTTGTTCTTCCGCGAGAACTCGGCGATGTTGTTCGGCGACGCGAAGGAGCGTGTCGACGAACTGGTCGGCCAGTTGCCGTCTCGTACGCCGAGCGTGGGAGCGGCCGCCGGATCCTGAGCGGCGCCGAACTCGGTGGGTAGTTGCCCGCGGGGGTGATGCTGGAAGGCGGGTGTCGGCTGTACCGGAGGCGGTGACCCGGCAAAGTTGGCCGAGGGCCCGTCGTCAGCAAGGAGAGCCGTGGCTACCGGACCGGTTTCGGGTCTGTGAAGGGTCCCCTGACGGACTCAGAGGCTGTGAAGGGACCCTTCACGGACCTCCACGGTCTGCGCAGGGCCCTCCACACCAGACTTTGCCGACACCCTGGTACTGGAGGCGGTGAGGGAGCGGAGTTTCCGCTCCTTCACCGCCTCTGTGTTTTTCGGCGGCAGGGAGCCCCGTCGAGAAGGTGATCTTCTGCGGTGATGCTCGCGAAGTCTTGTTTTGTGTGCGTGGACCAACGCTCTCCGAGTGTGGTCAGGGGGATTCTGGCCGGGGACGGCATAGTGAGCCGTCCTGAACTCGTGGAGAGGCCCGCCGAGCGTCCCTCCCCGTGTTTCCGCCGCGACAATTCTGCGGTGCCCCGCCTCGTCATCGCCTGGCCGGACGGGGGTCGAGCAGAATCCACATGCTGGACACCCTTGTCGTATGCGACTTCGCATGCGAAGGTTGGCGCAGGTCAGGATAACCGACAAGACCACTCAGGGTCCGGGTCCGCTTGCCGAGGAGTGCGCAGATGACCACATACTCCATGAACCGCCGCGGGTTCCTCCGGGTCGCGGGGATCTCCGCCGGCGCCGCGGCCGCGCTGGCCGCCTGCGGGACGCCGGGGTCGAGCGGCTCGGGCGGTGCCGGGGGCACCACGATCACGATGTTCCACTGGGCCGGCGCGCAGGGCACGGTGCCCGTGCAGGTCGGCGACGCCTACGCGAAGGCCAAGGGCGTCACGGTCAAGTATATCGAGGGCACCAACGCCGACGTCTTCCCCAAACTGGTGTCCTCGGTGCAGATCAACCGGTCGAACCCGTTGCTGAACCTCGGGTTCTTCAACGCGCAGAGCTTCGCGCAGGGCAACTCCAAGGATCTCTGGCTGCCGGTGCCGGACTCGGTGTCCGCGGTGTCCGGAGTGCTGCCGAAGTACCAGATTCCCGACCGCAACGGTGCCTATCTCGTCATGGACGCGATGGGACTGGTCTACAACAAGAAGGCGTTCCCGACCCCGCCGACGTCCTGGATGGACCTGTTCGCCGCGGCCAGCAAGGGCAAGGTGACCACTTGGGACGCTCCCGCGTTCAGTGTCAATGCGCTACCGGTCATCGCGAAGCTCAACGGTGGCAGTGAGACCAACCTGCAGCCGGGCATCGACGTCTTCGCCAAAGCCGCGAAGGCCAAGCAGTTCCGTGGGTTCATCTCGTCGGTCGACCAGTTGCGGCAGCAGCTCAACTCCGGTGAGGTCGTGATCGCGCCCGGGTTCCAGGGGGTGGCCGAGCCGTGGATCCAGGCGGGCGACCCGATCGGCTTCGCCGTGCCCAAGGAGGGGGCGATGGCCTTCCCCGAGGGCTTCCAGATCGTCAAGGGCTCCAGCGACGCGCAGGTCACGGCGTCGGCCGAGCTGATGAACGAGTTGTTCACCCCGGCCAGCGTCGCCGCCTACTGCAATGCGACCGGCACGCTGCCGCTGGTGCGCGGCGCCACCATGGACGCCCGCTACGCGAACCGCCCGAGTTTCCAGCTCAGCACCGTCGAGCAGGCCATCCAGGTGGACTGGGCCGCGCTGGTCACGAGCATCACCGCCGCCACCCAGGCCTGGAACGACCAGGTCAAGGCGAATATCTGATGTCCGCGGCGGTCACCGGGTTCGGGGCCAGCTCGGTCGAGGTGCGCGGGCTGGTCCGCCGGTTCGGCCCGGCCACCGTGCTCGACGGCGTGGACGTCACGATCCCGGCCAGCAGCTTCTTCTGCCTGCTCGGCCCCTCGGGCTGCGGCAAGACCACGCTCCTGCGCATCATCGCCGGGCTGGACCGGCCGGACGCGGGCACGCTCAGCGTCGGCGGCACCGACCACACCACCACGCCCGCGCATCGTCGCCCCACCAATCTCGTCTTCCAGAGCGGGGCGCTGTTCCCGCACATGAGCGTGGCCGACAACATCGCGTTCGGCTTGCGTACTCAGGGAAAGCGCCCCGCCAAGGCGGAGGTGCGCCGCCGGGTGGGGGAGATGCTGGAGCTGGTCGCGATGGAGGGCTACGCCGATCGCGCGCCGGCCACCCTGTCGGGCGGGCAGCGGCAACGTGTCGCGATCGCCCGGTCGCTGGTGCGCAAGCCGGACGTGCTGCTGCTCGACGAGCCACTGTCCGCATTGGACTTGAGCCTGCAGCTGCGGATGCGGCGCGAGCTGCGCGCGTGGCAGCAGGAGACCGGCACGACTTTCCTGTGTGTCACCCATAATCAGGCCGAGGCGATGGAACTCGCGGACCGGATCGCGGTGCTGAACCACGGCGGGATCGAGCAGATCGGCACCGGCCGCGAGCTGTACGAGCGGCCCGCGAGCCGGTTCGTGGCGAGCTTCATCGGCGAGAACAACGTCTTCGACGGCCCGGATTTCACGGAGGTCGACGGGATCTCGCTGCGGGACGTGAGCGGCGGCGGGCTGACCGCGGTGGCGATCCGGCCGGAGTCGGTGCGGCTCGTCGCGCCGGACGACGCCGACGCCCGCGGGACCGCCGTCGTGCGCACCGCCTCGTTCACCGGCAAGGCGCAGCGAGTTGGGGTGACCACCTCGACCGGGCGTGAGCTGCTCGCGGAAGTGCCCCCGCTGCCCGAGTACGGCGCGGGAGACAAGGTGGGCGTGGCCTTCGCCTACGGTGACCTGCAGCGGATCGGCGCGGCGAGTACGGCGGTGGCGGCGTGAACACGCGGCGCCGGCGGCTCGGGTTGCTGCTGATCGCTCCCGGTTCCGCGTATCTGCTGCTGGCGTTCGTGTCGATCGTCGCGTTGCTCGTTTCCTACAGCCTCCGCACCACACAGACCGCCACGTTGTTCAGCACCTTCGACGCCGGCACGTGGTCGAGCGCTCTGTCCGACAGTTATCTGTGGTCCACAGTGGGCACGACGCTGCGGGTCGGGCTGATCGTCTGCGTGCTGTGCGTGGTGATCGCCTATCCGCTGGCGTGGTCGTTGCGCGCGATGGGCCGCGGCTGGCGGGTGGCCGCGATGATGTTCGTGATCTTTTCGCCGATCCTGGTCAGCGTGGTGGTCCGCAGCTACGGCTGGGCGATGCTGCTGCGCACCGGCGGGCCGCTGGGCGGGGTGCTGGACAGCTGGCTCTATCACGAGCCGGGTGTGATCCTCGCGCTCGTGCACGTCGAGCTGCCGTTCGCGTTCTTCCCGATCCTGGCCGCAGTCCGCGCGGTTCCCGCGGAACTCGGCGAGGCCGCCGCCGACCTCGGAGCCGGTGCGGCACAACGGTTCCGCGAGGTCCTGCTGCCGCCGACGGTGCCGGGCCTGCTGGCCGGCGCCCAGCTGACCTTCACGCTGACGATCAGCGCGTTCGCCACCCCGGCGCTGCTCGGCGGCGGCCGGGTCAGCGTGCTGGCGGAGAGCATCTACACCGACATCCAGCAGCTGCTCTGGCCGCGCGCGGCGGTGCAGGCGGTCGTGCTGCTGGTGCTGACGCTGCTCGTGCTCGCCGCGTTCGGCCTGCTGGGCAGGCTGGTGGCGGGCCGGGTGGGGACGAGGAGCGCGACATGAGCGTGTGGCTGCGCAGGATCTTCCTGTTCGTCGTCGCGGTGTTCATCCTCGCGCCGCTGGTCGTGGTGCTGGTCGCGTCGGTCAGCACGGACGAGGTGCTGAGCGGCCTGCCGTCCGGGTTCACGATGCACTGGCTGGCCGAGGCGCTGAGCTACCCGCAGTTCCAGGTGGGCTTCCAGTACTCGGTGCAGGTCGCGGCGATCGCGACGGCCTGTTCGGTCGTGCTCGGCACGGCGGCAGCGTATGCCCTTTACCGGCTTGAGGTGCCGGGCACGCGGCTGCTGCGCACGTTGTTCATCGCGCCGCTGTCGATGCCGCGTGTGGTCTCGGGGTTCTGCTTCTTCGTGCTGTTCGCGTCGCTCGTCCCGGCGGCGTACGGGACGGTCGGCGGGGTCGCGTTCGCGCACGTGCTGATCCTGCTGCCGTTCGTGGTGTCGCTCGTCGGTGCGGGGCTCGCGACGCTCGACTCGTCCTTGGAGGAGGCGGCGCGCGATCTTGGCGCATCCGCGTTCACCGCCTTCCGGCGGGTGACGCTGCCGCAGATCCGCGCCTCGCTGCTGATCGCCACCGTGTTCGCGTTCCTGACCTCGTTCGACGAGGTGGACCTGTCGGTGTTCCTGATGCCGGCCGACACCACCACGCTGCCGGTCGCGATTTTCCTGCGGCTGCAGCAGAACCAGGACCCGACCACCTCGGCGGTGTCCAGCCTGATGATCGTCGGCTCGCTGCTGCTGACCGGGCTCGTGGCCCTCGCGGGCCGCAAGGCCGGGCTCTTCGCGGCACCGGGCAGCACGGCGGCGAACCAACCGGAGCGCAAGGAGGAGCAGCCCGCATGACGAGTTCCCGCTACCGCCTCGGGGTCGACGTCGGGGGTACGTTCACCGACATCGTCCTGGTGGATGCCGCGACCGGCGAGCTCGTCGCCGACAAGGTGCCTTCCGACGCCGAGCAGCCCGCCCGCGCCGTGCTGGCCGGGGTGCGCGGGGTCCTGGAGCACGCGCGGGTCGCGCCGGAGCAGGTCGAGTACTTCTCCCACGGCCAGACTTTCGCGCTCAACACGGTGCTCCAGCGGTCCGGCGCCCGCGTCGGCCTGCTGGTCACCGCCGGGTTCCCGGATCTGCTGAGCATCGGCAGGCTGCGGCTGGACGACCCGATCGACCTGTTCACCACCGAGCGCCGTCCGCTGGTCGCCGAGACGGACGTCCGCGAGATCGGCGAGCGGGTCACGGCCGGTGGGCAGGTCGTGCGGGAGCCGGATCCGGCGGAGATCCGGCGCGCGGTGCGTGCGCTGGTGGCGGACGGGGTCGAGGCGCTCGCGGTCTGTTTCCTGCACTCCCACCGGTTCCCGGCGCACGAGCGGATCGCCGCGCGGGTGATCGCCGAGGAGTTCCCGGAGCTGCCGGTCGCGTGTTCGGCGGCGATGTGGCCGGAGGAGAAGGAATACGAGCGCACGACCGTCGCGGTGCTTGCCGCGCACGTCGGCCGCGCGCTGGGCGGCTATCTCGGGGTGCTCGCGGAGTCGTTGCGGGAGCTGGGCTTGCGTTGCCCGTTGCACATCACGAAGTCGAACGGCGGGGTCTCCTCGATCGACCGGGCGCCGGAGGAGATGCTGCTCGCCGCGGTCGAGACGCTGCTGTCGGGACCGGCGTCCGGCGTGGCCGGCACGGTGCGGCTCGCGACGGCGGCCGGAGTGTCGCGGCTGATCACCATGGACATGGGCGGTACGAGCGTCGATTGCGCCATTGTGGACGGTGCGGTGCCGTACTCGACGGAGAGCCTCATCGGGGAGTTCCCGCTGATCCTGCCGTCCGTCGAAGTCTCGTCCATCGGCGCGGGCGGCGGCTCGATCATCCGCGTCGACCGCTCCGGCGTGCTCAAGGTCGGCCCGCGCAGCGCGGGTGCGCACCCGGGCCCGGCGTGTTACGGCCGTGGCGGCTCGGAGCCGACGCTGACCGACGCCTACCTGGTGTGCGGCTATCTCGACCCGGCCGACTTCGCGGCAGGCACCGTGGACCTGGACGCCGACGCCGCCCGTACCGCGATGCGGCCCATCGCCGAAGCGCTCGGCATGACTGTGGAAGAGGCCGCCGAAGCGGCGGTTTCCGTTGCCACGGCGATGATGCACGCTCAGCTGGTCCCGTTGTGCGCGCAGCACGGCATCGACCCGTCGGAGCTGGTGATGGTCGCCTACGGCGGTGCCGGACCGGTGCAGGCCGCGCTGCTCGCCCGCGCGTTGAACATGCCCGAGGTGCTCGTCCCGGCGTCGCCGGGCACGTTGTGCGCCTACGGGGCGCTGGCCACGGACATGCGCGTCGATCTGGTCGCCCCGGCGTCCGGCGCGGTGACCGACGCGGTGCTGGCGCAGACCTGGGCGGAGCTGACCGCGAAAGCGCGCGCCTGGTACGAGGCGCAGGACCACTCGCTGCACCCGGACGTCGAGATCACACGCTGGGCCGACGTTCAGCTCGACGGGCAGTCCTTCACGCTCCCCATCACTCTTGACGCCGACACACCGTCCACTGTGGACGCCCTGACCGAGGCTTTCGCCGCCGAGTACCGCCGCGCGTACGCCGTGGACCTCGGCGACGCCGGGATCGACGTGCGCAGCCTGCGCGTCACCCTCGCCGCCTCGCCGACGCTGCCGCAGGCCGAATGGCGCGCGGGCGCCGAGGCCGAAGCCGTTCCGCACCTGCTGGTGGAGAACGGGCAGCTGGTGAAGGGACAGGTGCATCGGCGCCCGGGGCTGGCCGTGGGCGCCGAGCTGATCGGCCCGGCCGTCGTCTCCGCTCCGGATACCACCGTCTACGTCCCGTCCGGGTTCGCCGCGCGCGTCGACCGTTTCGGCAATCTGCGGATCCGCACCGAAGGGAGCGCCCGTGCGTAGCTCGCCCGTCCGGCTCGAAGTCCTGCACCACCGGTTCTCGGCGGTCGTGGAGGAGATGGCGGAGAACATCCGCCGCACGAGCTTCTCCACGTTCGTCAAGCAGACCGCCGACTTCGGCACCTGCCTGGTGACGCCCGGGGGCGAGGTGTTCGCCGCGCCCCGGCGGATTTCCGGCAACACGATGATCGGCGCGCCCGCGCGGGTCGCGATCGAGGCGCTGGGGGAGTACCGGCCCGGCGACGTCGGCATCAGCAACGACCCCGACGCGACCGGCGGCCTCGTCACGCACCTGCCCGACATCTGGACCTGGTGCCCGCTCTACGCCGGCGGCGAGATCGTCGCGTTCGCGCTGAGCTTCGTGCACTCGTCCGACATCGGCGGCGCGGTGCCGTCCTCGATCGACTGGGGCCTGACCGACCAGCATCAGGAAGGCCTGCTCATCCCGCCGCTGCGGCTGATCGAGGACGGCCGCCGCAACGACGCCGTGTTCGCGATGATCGCCCGCAACTCCCGGGTGCCCAGGGAGAACGTGGGCGACATCGAAGCGCAGGTCGCCGGGCTGCGCACCGCGCAGCGGCGGCTGGCCGAGATCGACGAGACCTTCGGCGCGCAGGCGGTCAAGGACGCGATCGCGGACCTGCTGGAGGTGTCCGAGCGCCGCGCCGGGGACATGCTGGACGCGCTCGCCGACGGCAGCTACGAGTTCGTCGACTATCTCGAAGGCCAGACCCGCGACGGCGCCGTCCACGTGCCGCCGACGCGGCTGCGCCTGGAGTTGACGGTGTCCGGGCGCACGGCGCACCTGTCGTTCGAGGGCACCTCACCGCAGGTGGCCGAGGCGATCAATCTGCACACCGGCGGCGAGCCGGGGCACTACATGCTCGCCTTCGCGCTGGTGAACTGGTTCTACTCGCAGGACAAGACCGTGCCGTACAACTCCGGTCTCGTCCGTCCGCTGACGGCGACGCTGCCGGAGGGCTCGGTCGTCAATCCGCATCCGGGCGCGACCTGCGGGGTCCGGGCGGCGGTGTTCTTCCGCATCATGGACTGCGTGCTCGGCTGCCTCGCGCAGGCCGGGCCGGCCGAGGCGATGTCCGCGGGCGCGGGACAGGTCGCGATCGCGGCCATCTCCTATCGCGACGCCACGACCGGGCGGCGGCGGGTGTCGGTGGGGCAGCCGCTGACCGGCGGGTCCGGTGGCCGGCCGGGGCTTCCGGGGCTGCGCGGCACGAGCTACATGGGTGGCTGGCTGCGCAACGTGCCGAACGAGGTTCTCGAATCCGAGGTGCCGGTGCTGGTCGAGCAGTACCACTATCGCCGGGGTTCGGGCGGCGCCGGGGAGTTCACCGGTGGCGACGGGCTGGTCGTCGAGCTGCGCAGCCTGGACGACGACGTGACCTTCGCCGTGCGAGGCCTGGAGCGGCTGGTGAACCAGCCATGGGGTGTGCACGGTGGCGAGCCCGGACAGTCCGGGAAGGCCACGCTCAATCCGGGTACGCCGGGAGAGCGCGACCTCGGCCGGGTGGGCACGGTGACGTTGTCACGCAACGATGTTCTGCGTATCGAGACCCCCGGTGGCGGCGGCCTCGGCAAGCCCGGCGACGGTCCCCTCTTCCGCTTCGGCGCGGCACGCGACGCCTACGACGAGCGCTGGTCCGCCGCGAGCCAGCGGGCGCTGATCGACGCCGTGCTCGACGGTGTCCCGGAAGCCCGCCAGGCGGCGGCTTATCGCGCGTTGTACCTCGAAGCGGAGGCCCAGGCCGGTGAAGGTGCCGTGAGCCGGGAACTGATCGACGACGTCCTCGCCGCGGCGGGGCTGGGGGTGGCCGGATGAACGGGCTGCGGTTCGGGCTGATGACCCACGAGGCGGCGCAGTGGAACGAGCTTTCCGCGCGCTGGCAAGGGTTCGAGGCCACGGGCTGGGACGCGCTGTGGGCGGGTGACCACCTGTGGAGCGGCCCGGATGGAGCGAAGCCGCGCTTCGACGCGTGGCTGCTCGCGGGCGGGATCGCCGCTGCCACAACGACTTCGACCGTCGGGACGCTCGTGAGCGCGGCCGGGATGCGGAATCCCGCCGTGCTCGCGAAACAGGCCGTGACGCTCGATCATCTGTCCGGCGGCCGCGCGGTCGTCGGGATCGGTGCGGGTGGCAACCCCAAGGACCTGGCTGCCGCGGGCCTGGATCCGTGGCCCGTCGAGGAGCGCGGAGAACGGCTCGGGCAGTACTGCGCCGTGCTGCGCGCGGTGCTCGACGGTGGCGAGGTCGACGTCGGCGGCGAGTACTACCGGTCGAAGATGACCTCCGCGCCCGGCCCGGCAGGGGAGCGGATTCCGCTGCTCATCGCCGCACACCGGCCGGCCACGATCGCTGTCGCCGCACGGTATGCCGACGTGTGGAGCACATACGGCACGCTGTTCAGTCAGCTCGCGCGCGGCATTTCGCTCACCCCGGACGAAAGCCTCGCCGTGACGGCGCGTCGCTCGAAGCAGCTCGACGCTGAATGCGAGCGCATCGGCCGTGATCCCGCGCTGATCCGCCGCTCGTTCATGCTCGCGTTCACCCAGGACACGCCGTGGGTGTCGGTCGCGCAGTTCCGCGAGACCATCGGCCGCTACGCCGGGATCGGCATCACCGAGTTCATGTTCCCCTTCCCGCTGCAGGGAAAGCACAACCCGGACGTGTTCGCCGAGGTCGTCGAGTCCGTGCTCCCGCTGCTGCAGAAGGGAGAACGGCCGTGACGATGCCGGATCTGGTGGCGCTGCGCCGGAAGCTGCATGCCGACCCCGAAGTCGGCCTGCAGCTGCCGCGCACCCAGGCGGCGATCCTGGAGGCGCTTTCCGGCCTGCCGCTGGATCTCACGCTCGGGCAGAAGTGCTCCTCGGTGACGGCCGTGCTGCGGGGCGCGCGGCCCGGCCCGGTTGTGCTGCTGCGCGGCGACATGGACGCGCTGCCGATCCGTGAGGAGACCGAAGTCGAGTTTGCGGCGACCGGTGAGGCGATGCATGCCTGCGGGCACGACCTGCATGCCACGGCGCTCGTCGGTGCCGCGCACGCGTTGGCCCCGCAGCAGTCCGAGCTGGCCGGTTCGGTCGTGTTCATGTTCCAGCCCGGCGAAGAGGGCCACGGCGGCGCCCGCCTCATGCTCGACGAGGGATTGCTCGACGCCGCAGGCGAACGGCCGTCCGCCGCGTACACGCTGCACGTGCTCGCAGATCGCCCGCGCGGGATGGCCTACTGCCGTCCGGGGCCGATCATGGCGGCGTACTCCATCCTCGACGCCACCCTGATCGGCCGCGGCGGACATGGCGGCCGTCCACATGAGACACTCGACCCCGTGCCCGCGCTGGCGGAGACGGTCACCGCGCTTTACGCCTACGTCGCACGCCGCTTCGATGCCTTCGACCCGGTGGTTCTGTCCGTGGGCGAGCTGCACGCCGGGACCGCGCCGAACGTCGTCCCCGGCAGCGGGACATTGCGTGCCGGGATCCGCACGTTCTCCGAAGCCGCCACCGCGCGGATCGCCGAAGAACTCCCTTCGGTCGTCGCGTCCGTCGCCGCCGCGCACGGGCTCACCGCCGAAGCCGCCGTCCGCCCGGTGATGGCGCCGACGGTCAACGATCCGGACGCGGCCGCCGTTTTCGCCGCCACTGCCACCGGTCTGTTCGGCCCCGGCCGCTATACGGACCTGGTCCATCCACGCACCGGTTCCGAGGACTTTTCCGAAGTCCTGCGCGAGATCCCCGGTGCCTACGGCTACCTGGGCGCCGGCCCCGCCGACCGCCCGGCCACCGCCGGCAACCACTCGCCCCGTGCCTGGTTCGACGACTCGATCCTGCCCGGCGCGGCCGCGTTGCTGGCCGGGCTCGCGCGCCACCACCTGCTTTCCCCTCCCGCGGCCGGGCCCGTTCCGGCACGGGAGTCGAACCTCCCCACAGGAAGGTCCAGCTGATGTCCGCCACCCTCACCGACCCGGTCCCCGCCGAGCCGGCACCCGTCCAGTCCCTCACCCGAGGCGCCGATCACCTTGTCGACGCGCTCGTGCGCAGCGGGATCACGACCGTGTTCGGGGTTCCCGGGGACACCGGCGTCATCCTCTACGACGCGTTCTTCCACCGCACCAAGGACATCGAGCACGTCCTGGCCCGCGACGAGCGCCACGCCGCGTACATGGCCGACGCGTGCGCGCGCGTCACCGGCAAGGTCGGCGTCGTCGAGGTCTCCAGCGGCGGCGGCTCGACCTACGTGGTCGGCGGACTCGGCGACGCCTTTGCTTCGGGGATCCCGGTTCTGGTCATCAGCTCCGACATCCACACCGGCAGCCGCGGCAGCGGCGCGCTCACCGAGATCGACCAGCGTGCCCTGTTCTCTGCCGTCACCAAGGCCCAGATCGTGGTCGAGCACGCGGCCGACGTCCCCTCGGCCGTCGAGAACGCGCTCCGCACCGCGACTTCCGGACGACCCGCACCGGTCGCGCTGATCGTCCCGGAGAACGTTCTCGACGAGCACGCGACGGTGCCGCCCCGCCCGGTCCCGATCACCGTGCCCGCGAAGCGCGAGACCGCCGACCCGGCTGCGGTCGCCCTCGCGGCGAAGATGCTCGGTGAGGCCCGGTGCCCGGCGATCGTGGTCGGCGGCGGCGTGCACTTGTCTTCGGCGTATGAAGAACTGCACGCGCTGGCGGAACGAATCGGCGCCGGGGTCGCGACGACCATCCACGGCGTCGGAGCGGTCGCCACCGACGACCCGTGGCGGCTCGGCGTTATCGGCAACAACTCCGGTCAGCCCGGCGTGAACTCGTACGTCGCCGATGCGGACGTCGTGCTCCTGGTCGGCACTCGCGCCAACGCCACCGATACCAACAGCTGGACGGCGCCGGCGAAGTACGGGCCGGCGGTCGTGCAGATCGACATCGAAAGGTCCCGTGCCGGCCGGAATTTCCCGGGTTCGCTGCCGCTGGTCGGCGACGCCCGGACGGTACTGATGCAGCTGATCGAGGCGGCCGTCGAGATTCCCGGCGGAATCCGGGCGGACCGCGTGAAGGCGGTCGCGTCGGCGCGCGCCGACGCGACCCCCGACACCGCCTCGCCCGAGCACGCGCCCGGCGTGCTGTATCCGCGCGCCGTCGTCGAGGCGATCCGGGACCGGCTCGGCCAGGAGACGATCCTGGTCGCCGACCCCGGCACCCCGACCCCGAACGCCGCGGTGTTCTGGAGCCAGGAGTCCGCCGGGCGGCAGGTGGTGATCCCGCGCGGACACGGCCCGATGGGCTACGCCATCCCGGCCGCGATCGGGGTCGCGAAGAGCCGTCCCGGCACGCCGGTCGTGTCGCTGACCGCCGACGGCAGCTTCGCCATGTCGTGCGGGGAACTGGAGACCGCCGCACGGTTCCGGCTGCCGGTGCTGTTCGTGCAGCTGACCAACCACAGCATGGGCTGGATCAAGATGCTCCAGCACCTCTACACCGGTGGCCGCTACTTCGGCGTCGACCCCGGCCCGACCGATGCGGTGGCGGTGGCGGTGGCCAGCGGCGTCGAAGGTGCCACGGTCCGGTCCTTTCCGGAGCTGACCAAGATGATCGAGTCGTTCGCCGCCGGCCCGCGCCCGTGTTATCTCGACGTCGAGGTCCCGCACATGATCGAATTCGCCCCGCCCGTGCCCGCCTGGGACGCGGGGCTTGCCGGTCACGGCGAGCGACCGGTCTACTGAGCGGATGATGCCGATGGGAGACATGCCGAAGCCCGGCAGCCGCGCCCGGTTGTCCGAGGAGGTGTACCGCAGGCTGCGAGGCGACATCGTGGACGGGATCATCCCGGCCGGGTCACCCTTGGTGGAGGACGAGATCGCCGAGCGGCTCGGGGTGTCCCGCACCCCCGTGCGCGAGAGCATCCAGCGGCTGGCGGCCGACGGGCTCGCCGAGTCCCGCCGCCGCCGCTGGGTGGTCCGGTCCTACAGCGCGGAGGAGGTCGTGGAGATCTACGGCGTCCGGGCCGCCCTGGAATCCCACGCCGCCCGGCTCGCCGCGCTGAACGCCACCGGCGAGCAGCGCGCGGCGATCGAGGCCCGCCGCGCGCAGATGACCGTGGAGGACGTCGCGGTGCTCGGCGAACGCGCCAAGGCCAACGACGAGTTCCACGACCTGATCAGCAGTGCGTCCGGCAACGGGCGGCTGTTGCACACCCTGCGCGAGCAGCGGCTGTTCCACTTCAACAGCCGCGTCGCGTCGGTCTACACGGCCGACGACCTGCGCCGGTCCTCGCAGCAGCACGGCCAGCTGATCGAGGCCGTCGTGCACCGCCGCCCCGGCGACGCGGCCGACGTCGCGCGTGAGCACGTCGAGTTTTCGCTGAAACTGGTCCTGCGCAAGCTTTATTGACTTTGCCGAGGCACTGCACTGATCGAACGGGCCGGCGGCCGGCTCGGCGTCCTGAGCTGATGAGCCTGTGAAGGGGCCCTTCACGGACTCTGCGTCCAGGGTTCCGGCAAAGTTGGTCGGGGGCCCGGCAGCGGGCGTTGCGGAGGTGTGGTGCGACCACCTCGTGGCGTGCGCCGGACCCGTTTCGGGTCTGTGAAGGGGCCCTTCACAGACTCAGAGTCCGTGAAGGGCCCCTTCACGGACCTTCACGGACCTCCGCACCGACTTTGCCGACACCCTGGACTCAGAGTCCGTGAAGGTTCCCTTCACCGCCACCGCCACCGCCACCGCCACCGCCGCGCGGATCAGCGGTCCGGCACGATCTTCAACCGGGTGACCGGCGGCTCGTAGTTCTCCGCGTCCTCCGGCGGCAGGGACTGCTTCGCCATCATCGTCAGGGTGCCGATGAGATGGTCCTGCACCGCCTCGCCGGCGGCTTCCGCGTTGCCCGCGATGACGGCGTCGTAGATCTTCTCGTGCACGGCCAGGATGTCGCCGAGTGTGCGGGTCTTCGTGGTGGACAGGCCGAGGGCGTGCATCTGGCCGCGGGTGTTGGCCACGACGGTGACCACCCGGTCGTTGCCTCCGGCGCGCACGATCGTCTCGTGGAAGGCCAGGTCGTGCTTCTGGAAGAGCAGTTCGTCGCCCGCCTCGGTCGCCTTGCGCATGCCGGCGAACGTCTTCTTGAACTCCGCGCGGTCGCGGTCGCTCATCCGGGTCGCGGCGCGGTAGGCCGACGGTGCCTCCAGCAGCAGCCGCAGCGAGTAGATCTCCTCGATGTCCTTGATCGACAGTTCGAGGATGCGCACGCCGCGGCTGCGCTCGAACTTGACCATGCCGTTGGCCGCGAACTGCAGGAGCGCCTCGCGGACCGGTGTGCGGGACACGCCCAGCTTGTTCGCGATGTCCGCGACCGAGTGCAACGAGCCGGGCGCGAGTTCGCCGGACCGGATCGCGGCCCGGATCTGTTCGAAGACCCGCTCGGTCAGGGAGGCGGTGTCGCTGGAGAGTGGCTTCACGCGTGCGGCTCTTTTCCTGGGCTGGTGAGGGAGCAGATTACAAGAACGACAGATCGGCGCCTTCGCTGGCGGGCAGCACGGTTTCGGCGTACAGGCGCCGCCAGCCCCGCTTCGGCAGGGGCGCGGGCGTGAAGGTGGCCAGCCGCCGCGCCAGCTCCTCCTCGTCGACGAGCAGGTCGATGCGCCGCGCGGGGACGTCCAGCCGGATGAGATCGCCGTTGCGGACGGCGGCGAGCGGACCGCCGGCCGCGGCTTCGGGATCGCAGTGCAGCACGACGGTGCCGTACGAGGTGCCGCTCATCCGCCCGTCGGACACCCGGACCATGTCCCGCACGCCTTGGCGCGCCAGCTTCGCCGGGATCGGCAGCGCGCCCGCCTCCGGCATCCCGGCGGCGATCGGCCCGGCCATCCGCAGGACGAGCACGTGGTCCGGGGTGAGGTCGAGGTCCGGGTCGTCGAGGATCGCGGCGATGTCCTGATCGGCGTCCACCACGAACGCGGGACCGGTGTGCTGCACCAGTTCCGGGCTCGCGGCCGAGGCCTTGATCACCGCGCCGGCCGGGGCGAGCGAGCCGGTGAGCACGGCGAGCGCGCCGGGCGCGCCGAGCGGGTCGTCCATGGTCCGGACCACCGGGCGGGTGCCGGCGTGCGGCCGGACGTCCGCGATCAGCTCGGCGAGCGGTGTCCCGGTGACGCCGGTGGTCGACGTGTCCAGGTGCCGTTCCAGTTCCTTGAGCAGCATCGGAAGCCCGCCGGCGCGGTGGAAGTCCTCCATGTAATGGGCGCCCGAAGGTTTGCAGTCGACCAGCAGGGGGACCTTCGCGCCGATCGTGTCGAAGTCGCCGAGCGCCAGGCCGACACCCGCGCGCCGGGCCACGGCGGTCAGGTGGACGAGCGCGTTGGTGGAACCACCGAGCGCGGCGAGGACCTTGATCGCGTTCTCGAACGCCTCGCGGGTGAGGATCTCGCGCGGTTTCGGCGTGCCCGCGCGGGCGAGTTCCACGGCGTGGCGCCCGGTCGCGACACCGTGCCGCAGCCGGGCGCCCGTCGACGCGCCGGGGGTGGCCCCGCCGGGCAGCATCATGCCCAGGGTCTCGGTCAGGCAGGCCATCGTCGACGCGGTGCCCATCACCGCGCAGGTGCCCGCGGTGGTCACCAGCTCGCCGCGGGCCTCGGTGATCTCGGCGGTGTCCAGCTCCCCGCCCCGGTGGTTGCCCCACAGGCGGCGGCAGTCGGTGCACGCGCCGAGCCGCTCGCCCCGCCAGCTGCCGGTCATCATCGGCCCCACCACTTCCAGCAGCACCGGCTTGTCCGACGACGCGGCGGCCATCAGCTGGGCGGGCACGGTCTTGTCGCAGCCGCCCAGCAGGACCGCGGCGTCCATCGGGAGCGCCCGGATCATCTCCTCGGTGTCCATCGCCATCAGATTCCGGAACAGCATGGTGGTGGGGGAGGTGAGGATCTCGCCGAGCGAGAGGGTCGGGAACTCCATCGGCAGCCCGCCCGCTTCGAGCACGCCCCGCCGTACGGCCTGCAGCAGCGCCGGCATGTCGCGGTGGCAGGTGTTGTAGTCCGAAGTGGTCACCGCGATGCCGACCACGGGCCGGTCGAGGTCGACGTCGTCGAAGCCGCGGGAGGCGAGGAACGCCCGGCGCAGATACCGGCTGAATCCCTCGTCGCCGTAGGAGGTCCGGCTCGCGTCGACCGCGGACTTGGACTCGTGCTCAGACATATGTGCCCCTCACGTGCGGGTGGATCGGTGCGGGTAGGTCAACGGGAGAGCGGCATCGCGAGCGGGCGCATCGGCGCCCCGGTCGCACCGCGGATCTTCAGTCCGGCGCCGATGAAGGCGAACTCGTACAGCGATTCCGCCGCGAGCTGCTCGCAGTCGACGAGTTCCATGATCGGCACCCCGGCCTCGCCGAGGAGATAGGTGTGGACCACCTGCCAGTTGTCCGGATCACGGGCGGGCATCTGTTCGAGCGCGGAGTTGTCACCCGCGATCACCGCGGCGCCCGCCTCGGCCAGGAACCGCGCCCCGGACAGGTTCAGCCCGGGACTGTTGTCGATATACCGCACCGGGTCCGGCCACTGCGTCATCCGGCCGGTCCGGACCAGCGCGATGTCTCCGGGCGAGAAGGTGGTGCCCTGCTCCCTCAAGGCGTCCCGGAGGTCCTCGGCGCCGACGCCGTAGTTGTCCGGCAGCATGTCCACACCGTGCAGACCGGCCACGTCGAACAGCACGCCGCGGCCGATGATGGGCGGGATTTTGTCGGCGCCGCACCGGGTCCAGTGCCGGGAGCTCAGATGCTGGGCCGCGGAGAACCCGTTCCAGATCTCCCCGTGGTAGCCGAAGTGGTTGAGCGTGTCGATGTGCGTTCCGGTGTGCGTGTACATCGACACGGCGTCGCCCGAGTAGGACACCAGCCGGTTCTGCGCGTCGCCCGCGCCGGTCAGGTCATCGAGGATGGTCCCGTCCGGGGTGTGGGTCATCCATTGCTGGAAGGCCGGGTCGCCGGCCTTGACCCACGACGGCATGCCCATGAACAGGTCGACGGAGAGGTCGATCGCGGCGCCCCCGTCGGCCCGGCGGACGACCTCGCGCGCCCTGTCCGCCGACAGCAGGTTGAGCATGCCGATCTCGTCGTCCGCCCCGAACGGGCTCCGGCTCACTTTCCGGAATTCGGCGGCGTACGCGGCGATCTTGTGCCGGGTGGCCTCGGTGATCAGTTCAGGTCCGCACACGACTCGGGTCCTCCTCGGTGATCGCCGTATACTGCGACGGTTTGCGTTGGGAGAAGATCCGCAGCTCGTATTCGCCCGGTACGAACACGAGATCCTTGGTCCGGGCCTGGGACAGAGCCACGTCGGTGCCGAAGACCCCCGCGTCCGCCCCGGCGTCGACCAGCACCTCGCCCGAGGGCGCCACGATCTGGCTGTGCCCCAGGTATTCCGCGCCGTTCTCGTGGCCGGTCCGGTCGGACACCGCGAGGTAGACGAGATTCTCCAGCGCCCGCACGCGGGTCACGTGCTCGGCGAGGAAGGTCGCCTTCAGCGGCCACGCGGTGGGCATGGCGATGACGTCCGCGCCTTCGAGCGCGAGCACCCGCGCCGATTCGGGGAAGCGGAGGTCGAAGCAGATCATCACGCCAACCTTCCCGAACGGCGTCTCGACGACCCGTGGGGTGTCGCCGCGGCCGGGGGAGACGAACCGGTCGGCACCCATATACGGCAAGTGCTGCTTGCGATACGTGCCGAGCACGCCTTCCGGCCCGAGCGTCGCCGCGCAGTTGTAGAGGTCGTCGCCGTCGGATTCGAGGAACCCGACCACGGCGTGCACCGACGCCGCGCGGCAGGCCTGCACCAGCCGGTCGATCCGGGGATCGCCCAGCCGGATCGCGGCCTGGGCCACGGCCGCCCGCGAGTCGTAGAGGTACCCGCTCAGCGCGCATTCCGGGAAGACGACCAGATCCGCGTTCCCCGCCTGCCCGATCGCCTCGATCACGGCGGCGAGGTCGGCATCGGGGGCCGGCCCCGCCGGGGGGAGCTGAGCGACCGCGATTCGCGCGGTTCCGTGTGTCCGGTTCACGTCCCGTTGCACCGCCCTTCCTGCTGAAACGATAGTGGCACGTTGCATGCAACATATCAATAGACCTCTTGACATGCTACATATCGCATGCGAGTCTCATGGGCATTCGGGATCCCATCGCCGCAGGTCAGTGGCGACACAACGACGTAGGGACATGCGATGCGGAACGCGGTCATGGTCACCGGCGCGGCCGGCGGGATCGGCGCGGCGATCGCCCGGTCGGTCGCCGCGACCGGCCGGCCCGTCCTGCTGGCCGACCGGAACTCCGGCGGTGCCGAGCGGGTCGCGGCCGAGGTGCGCGCGGCCGGCGGCGAGGCGCTCGCTCAGGCCGTCGACGTGACGGACGAATCCTCGGTCGAGGCCGCGGTCGCCGCTGCCACCGCGGCCTGGGGCCGGATCGGCGGGCTCGTCACCTGCGCGGCCACGATGGCCGCCGCGCCACTGACCGAGACCACCCAGGCGGACTGGACCCGGGTCCTGGACGTGAACGCCACCGGCACTTTCCTGGCCTGCAAGCACGCGGTGCGCGCGATGGTCGGGCAAGGCTCGGGCGGGGCGATCGTCAACGTCTCGTCCATCTCGGGCCGGGTGGGGCTGGCGAACCAGGCGGCGTACTGCGCGTCGAAAGGCGCGGTACGCCAGCTGAGCCGGCAGATGCGGTCGACTACGCGCGGCACGACGTGCGCTGCAACGTGGTGAGCCCGGGCTCGGTACGCACCGAGCAGCTGCAGACTTACCTTGCCGCGCAAGCGGATCCGGCCGCCGCGGAACGCGCGCTGGTCGCCGCCCATCCGGTGCGGCGGGTGGCCGACGCCGCCGAGATCGCCTCGGTGGTCACGTTCCTGCTCAGTCCGGAGGCGAGCTACGTCACCGGTGCCGACCTGGCCGTCGACGGCGGCTATACCGCCCAGTGAATCCCTTACGGCGCAACAGAAAGGACTCGGCGATGTCGGTCGATCTCCGGGAGCCCCGGCAGCGGGTGGCGCAGCGCCCGAGGCTGCCGCGCGGACCGTTCGTCCCGGTGTGGGTGATGACCGCGGCGCTGTTCGCGATCAGCCCGCTGCTCGCGCCCGGGAGCCTGTCGGGCTCCGCGCTCAGCTCGATGCTGCCGTTCGCCGCGATCCTCGGGATCGCCGCGCTGGGCCAGGCGTTCGTGATCACCCAGGGCGGCATCGATCTGTCCGTGCCGGGGGCGATGGCGCTGGCCGCGCTGTTCGCCACCAAGGTGCCCGCGCTGACCGGGCTGCCGCTGGCGGTCTCGGCGGTGCTCGGGCTGCTCGCCGGCGCCGCCGCCGGACTGGTGGTCGGCGTGCTCGTGGTGCGCCTGCGGATCGCCGCGTTCGTGGTGACCCTCGCGATGAACGCGATCCTCATCGGGTTCGTCCTGCAGATCTCGAACGGGTTCCCGGCCTCGGCGAACCCGGCCGTGAGCGCCTTCGCGACCGGATCGGTGGCCGGGGTGCCGAACCTGCTGATCATCGCCGTGCTGCTGGTGGCGCTCACCCAATGGCTGCGCCGGCGCACGGTCGCGGGCCGGCGGTTCGTGAGCGTCGGGGCGAATCCGGCGGCCGCCCGGCTGCTGGGGATTCGCGCCGAGGGCTACCAGGTCGCCGGGTACGGCATGGCCGGGCTGCTGTACGCGGTGGCCGGGCTGCTGCTCGCGGCGTATCTGCGCACCCCGGACATCCTGCTCGGCAACACCTACCAGCTTTCGTCCATCGCCGCGGTCGTGCTCGGGGGGAGCCTGCTGACCGGCGGCGTGAGCAGCGCGGTCGCGGCCGGTGTCGCGGCGATTTTCCTGACGCAGCTCAACCAGGTCGTGCTCGCCGCCGGTGCGCCGACCTCGATCCAGCTGCTCGTCCAAGCGGCCGTGCTCGCACTGGCCGTCGTGGCGCGCCGGGTGCCCTTCGGTGCGCTCGCCCGGCGCCTGCGCCCGTCCCGTCCCAGGGGCCCGGGTCTGTGAAGGGGCCCTTCACAGACTCAGAGTCCGTGAAGGGGCCCTTCACAGACCTTCACGGACCTCCGTGGTCGGCGCAAGGCCCTCACGCCGACTTTGCCGACACCCTGCGTCCCGTCCTGTCCAGTAACCCCCTCTGCAGTAACCCCTCCGGAAAATGGGAGTCACCATGGTCACCAACCGACGCCGTGTGCTGGCCGCTGGTTCTTTGATCGCCGTCGCGCTCGTCGGCGCAGGCTGCGCGAGCCCGAAAGGGGGAGGAGGTTCCGCCTCGAACGTCAACTCGGTCTACACCGACAAGGGACGGATCGGGGAGGCCTCGCAGCTCAAGCCGATCACCGAGTTCTGCGGCACCACCCCGCTGAAGGTCGCGCTGGCCGACGGCACCGGGGACAACGCCTGGCGCAAGACCGCGCGGGCCGAGTTCGAGGACGAGGCCGCGAAGTGCCCGAACCTCACCGTGATGCCGTACTCCGACGCGCAGAACAACCCCCAGAAGGCGATCAGCGACCTCAAGGCACTCGTCGCGCAGGGCGCGAACGCGATCGTCGTGTTCCCGGACGCGGGGCAGGCGCTGCTGCCGACGCTGAAGGAGGCCTATCAGGCCGGTGTCGCGGTCGTGCCGTGGACCGCGAACCCGGGCGGCATGCCCGGCACCGACTACACCACCTTCGTCGGCCACAACACGATCAACGACGGCCACACCTGGGCGCGCTGGACGTGCCAGCACCTGGGCGACGCGGGCGGCAACGTGCTGTTCCTCGGCGGCACGCCGGGCAACACCCAGAGCACCACGGAGATCAAGGGCGTCGAGGACGAGTTCGCGAGCAACCCCGCGTGCAGCAAGGCGAAGCTGCTCAACGAGCCCGGCAAGCCGATCGACACCGACTGGAACCCGGCGCAGACCCAGCGCGTGGTCTCGGGCCTGCTGACCAAGTACCCGAAGGTCGACGCGATCATCTCCGACTCCGGCGACGGGTCGGTCGGCGGCCTGCGGGCGTTCACCGCGGCCGGCCGCAAGCTGCCGCTGTGGACGGCCAATGACAACAACGGGTTCGCCTGCCAGTGGCAGCAGATTCACGGCCAGCAGGCGGACTTCAACGTCGTGACGGTGTCGAGCCGGACCTGGCTGGTGCGCCTCGCGCTGCGCAAGGCCGTCGCCTCGAAGGAGAACATCGCGGACAACGAGCCCGACATCGTGAACATCCCGGTCTACGAGGACAGCTTCGACCAGGCCAAGCAGCCCAAGTGCGAGGCTTCGCTGCCCGCCAGCGCGATTCTGTCCGCGCAGCTGCCGCCCGCGAAGTTCAAGACCATCTACAACTAAGAGGACGCCATGCCTGAATCGAACGCCAGCCTGGTACTGCGCGGGGTCACGAAACGCTTTCCCGGCGTCCTCGCGCTGGACGGTGTGGACTTCGAGGCCGCCGCGGGCGAGATCCACGCCCTCGTCGGGGGCAACGGCGCCGGGAAGTCGACCCTGATGGCGGTCGCCTCGGGGGCGCTCAAGCCGGACAGCGGCGCGGTCGAGATCGCGGGCCGCCCGCTGACCGGGCTGTCCCCGGTGGCCGCCCGGGAACACGGTCTCGCGATCGCGTTCCAGCATCCGGCGCTGCTACCCGACCTGACGGTGACCGAGAACCTGATGCTCTCGGTGCCGGTCGCCAAGCGCCCGCGGTTCGGCGACGCGGCGCGCTGGGCGGAGGAGAAGCTGCGGGCGATGGGTATGCCGATCGACCCGGCGGTGCCGGTCCGGGAGCTGACCCTCGCCCAGAAACAGGCGGTCGAGATCTGCGGCGCGCTCGCCTGCGACCCGGACGTGGTGATCTTCGACGAGCCGACCGAGCCGTTCATGGCCGCGGAGACGGACCGGCTGTTCGAGCACATCCGCGTACTGGCCGCGCGGGGCGTCGCCGTCGTCTACATCAGCCACCGGCTGCCCGACGTGTTCGCCCTCGCCGACCGGATCACGGTGCTGCGGGACGGGCAGGTCCGCGGGACCTTCGCGCGGTCCGACGTGACCGAGCAGGAGATCGTCACGCGGGTCGCCGGGCGTGAGGTCACCGCGCTGTTCCCGGCCAGGGCCGCCGATCCCGGCGAGCCCGTGCTGAGCGTGCAGGACCTCACCTCCGAGCGGCTCGGCGGGGTGAGCGTTTCCTTGGCCCGCCGGGAGATCCTCGGGCTCGCCGGCGTCGAGGGGAACGGTCAGCGCGAGTTCATCCGCGCCCTGGGCGGCGCCGCGCCGGGCCGAGGCCGGGTGAGCATCGAGGGCAGGCCCGCCGACCTGTCGAGCCCGCGCCGGGCCCGCGCGGCCGGGGTCGTGCTGATGCCGCAGGAACGGCATGTGGAAGGGGTCGCGACCGTCCATTCCGTACGGGAGAACCTCACCGTCGCGGCGACCGGCGCGACCTCCCGGGCCGGGGTCATCGCGGCGGGCCGTGAGGACCAGCTCGTGCGGCGCGAGGTCTCGGGGCTCGGCATCAAGCTCGCGTCCCCGGAGGTCGCGGTCGAGACCCTGTCCGGCGGCAATCAGCAGAAGGTCGTGCTCGGCCGGGCGCTGCTGTCGGAGCCCAAGGTGCTGCTGTGCGACGAACCCACCCAGGGTATCGACGTCGGCGTCCGGTCCGACATCTACCACCGGCTGCGCGAGACGGCCGAAGGCGGCGTGCCGGTGGTGGTGCTCAGTTCCGACAACGTGGAGCTGGCCGGCCTGTGCGACCGCGTGCTGGTCTTCTCGAAAGGGCAGGTGGTCGCGGAGCTGGCCGGCGACGAGATCACCGACGACGCGATCACCACGGCGTCGTTGACCGGATCGGTGGCCACGCAGGAGGAACAGGCCACCGGCCCGCACCGCGGCCGTCGCCGGTTCCTCTCCGGTGAGCAGGGTCCGAGCCTGGTCCTGCTCGCCGCGATCCTGGTGCTGCTCGCCGTGGGCGCGGGGCAGAACGGCCGGTTCCTGTCCGCGTTCAACATTTCGAGCATGCTGGAGCTGGCCGGTCCGCTGCTGTTCCTCTCCGCCGGGCAGCTGATCGTGATGCTCACCGGCGGGATCGATCTGTCCGTGGGGCCGTTGTGCGGCGCGCTCGTGGTGGTGGGCTCCTTCTATATCGGGGACGACTTCGCGGCGGCCTGGTGGATCGTCGGCATCGCGCTGATGGTGCTGGTCGCGGTCGGTGTCGGCCTGCTCAACGGCGGGCTGGTGAAGTTCGCGCGGGTCACGCCGGTGGTCGCGACACTGGTGACCTTCATGGGCCTGCAAGGCCTGTCGCTGTTCATGCGCGACGTTCCCGGTGGGCCGATCGCCGAGCCGGTCACTTCGTTGCTGAAGGCGAAAATCGGTCCGGTGCCGTGGCCGGTGCTCGCCGGGGTGGTGCTCCTGGTACTGCTCGAACTCGGCTCGCGCCGCAGTGTCACCGGCTTGTTCCTGCGCGGCACGGGTTCGGACGACAAGGCCGCGCACAAGCGCGGGATCCCGGTCTCGCGCGTCTACGTGCTGGCCTATGTGGCCAGTGCCGTGTGCACGCTGCTCGGGGCGTTCCTGCTGGCCGCGCAGACCGGGATCGGCGACCCCACCGCAGGCACCTCCTACACGCTCACGAGCATCACGGCGGTGGTGCTGGGCGGAGCGTCGATCTTCGGTGGGCGGGGGAGCTTCGTCGGCGTTCTGTTCGGTGTGTTGCTGCTCCAGGTGACCCAGACGACTGCGTCGTTCGCCGGGCTCTCGCAAGCCTGGCAGTACTGGCTGCCGGGAATCATGGCGCTGGCGGCGACCGGGCTGTTCGCTCAGGTGCAGCGCCGCCGCAGGCGGGCGTGAAGCCCCGCTGAAGTGCACGACGCGCGCCGGACCGGTCGGTCCGGCGCGCGTCGCTGTGTGATGTGCGTCATGACCCGGCTACCGGGACCGTCGTCGTGTGGTCCGAAGGTTCCGGTAGCAAGCGGTGATTTTCGGACTGCTGGGGGAGAACTGCCACGCGCGACTGCCGGTACGAACCCGGCTACCGTCAGGCGCCGGCGTACGCCCATTCGGCCGCAGCATCGCGTAGCCGTCCGGTATCGGCGCGTCGGCGTCGGCGTGCGGCCTGGGGGTCCTTGCCGAGATCAACCGGGTGTTCAGGGCGGGTGACCAGGCTCTTCGAGCAGCGCGGCCCGCGCCGGGCACGATCCACTGTGGACAGAGGGCGTGAGCACTCCACAGTGGATCGGAGAAGTCGGTGGGAAGATGACTACCGAGGGTAGCTGTTCGTCGGAGATGAATCGCCCGGCCCGCCGGCCGGTCCGGCTCCGCGGCAACTGCGCGGGATGTGCTGGCCGGGTTGGAAAAATACGGTGGAAGTCGGCTGTAACAACCAGTGCCGGGCCCCCGATATCTTGCCGTGTGTTAACCCCTTCGGGGTGCAGGGCGAATTGCTGAGTGTGGGTGTCGGTAATTACTCTGCGTGTCCGCTGGTGGGTCGTTCTCGACGTACTCGAGGAGCGCGGGAGGCCAGATGGAGCAACCAGTCAGACCTTATGCCGAGGGCGGTGAGCCGAAGGTGCCGTCGATCGGCCCGGACGGCCTGCCGGCCGCAGTTCGCGGCGTGGCGGGCAGGTCACGCCCTGTCGATGTTGCGGCTACAGGAAAGCCGCACATCGTCGACTTCGCGTCGACGGGCAAGCCGTACCCCGTCGACCTCGCGAAAACGGGGAAGTCGCGCCCTGTCGACCTCGCGAAGGCGGGAATGCCGCATTCCGTCGATCTCGCGAAGGCGGGGAAGTCGCGCCCTGCCGACCTTGCGACAGCAGGAAAGCCGCACCTCATCGACCTCGCGACGCTGACCCGGGGCACCGGCGCGGCGGCGCCCGAAGCCGGCCCGGCCGCGGACGACGGCGTGCTGACCTCCGACGGCGCCCCCTCGGCCGGTGTGCCGGATCCGGTCGCCACCGAGGCACCCCCGGCGCCGCCGAAGTCGCACCCGGCTTCGTGGGAGAAGCGTTATCAGGCAACGGTCGTCGGGTCCGACCTCGCCACGTCCGGCGTCGTGATCGGGATCAGCGCCTTCGTGATCGACCGGGTCGCGCCACAGGACATGCACGCGGTCGGCACGGCGCTCGCGGTGATTTGCGCGCTCGCGGTGTGCCGCGCGTGGAGTGGCCGGATGCTCGGCGAAGGGCCGGAGGAGTACCGGACGCTCGGCCGCGGCCTGATCGTCGCGGCGGTCCTCGTCGCGCTCGGCGGGCTGCTCTTCGGCGCGCTCGAAGTGCAGCCGTGGGTCTTCATCGTGGTGCCCGCGCTGGCGCTCGTACTGTTCCCGCAACGGTATCTGCTGCGCCGCATGCTGCACCGGAGGCGTCGCCGCGGCGACTGCCTGCTGCCCGTGCTGGCCGCCGGCAGCAACGCGACGCTGTCGGACCTGATCACCTGCACCCGCCGCGAATCCCACGTCGGCTGGCGCGTCGAGGCGGTCTGCACGCCCGACGGCCACGGCCCGGACGGGAAACGCGACGAGGTCGACGGCGTGCCGGTGGTCGGCACACTCGAAGAACTCTCCCGCCACGCCCGCCGTGGCGGGTACCGGGTCGTGGCCATCACCGCGGACCAGTACTGGAATCCGCGGCGTCTGCAGCAGCTCGCCTGGGATCTCGAAGGCACGTCGGCGGAGATGGTCGTCGCGCCGATGCTGATGGAGGTGGCCGGGCCGCGGCTGAACGTCAGCGGGGTGCTGGGCATGCCGCTGCTGCGGGTCACCGCCCCGGCGTTCACCGGCGGGCGGCGGCTGGTCAAGGAGGTCGTCGACCGGCTGGGGGCGGCGCTGCTGCTCCTGCTGTTCTCCCCGCTGCTGCTGATGATCGCGCTCGCGGTGAAACTCGGCGACGGCGGCCCGGTGCTCTATCGCCAGGGTCGCGTGGGCAAGGACGGCGCGAGCTTCACCATGCTGAAGTTCCGCACCATGGTCCCGAATGCGCACCTGATCCGGAACACGATGGACGCCGACAACGAGGGTGCCGGGCCGCTGTTCAAGATGAAGCGCGATCCGCGGGTGACCCGCGTCGGCGGCCTGCTGCGCCGGTACTCGCTCGACGAGCTGCCGCAACTGGCCAACGTGGTCTCCGGCAGGATGTCCCTGGTCGGCCCCCGGCCGCCGTTGCCGGAGGAGACCGCGCGGTACGCGCCGCACGTACGCCGCAGGCTGCTGGTGAAGCCGGGCCTGACCGGGCTGTGGCAGGTCAGCGGCCGCAGCGATCTGACCTGGGCGGAGAGCGTCCGGCTGGATCTGCGGTACGTCGAGGACTGGTCGCTGGCGCTGGACGTGGCCATTCTCTGGAAGACTGTGCGGGCGGTGCTCGCGGGCCAGGGTGCCTACTGATCCGCGTGGGGTGGGTCACAGTAGACGGGCACCGGAGCGGAAATAGTCAAGCGCTCAACTAGGTTGGGAGGTGGTACAGACTTCAGCACGGGAAGGACCACCGAGTCTCATGACCACAACCGCCCAGTCCGTCGCGGAACTCCCGCTCCCCGCCGAGGTCCAGGACCTCCTGTTCCGCGAGGCGCGCACCGCCAACAGCTTCAGCACCGAGCCGGTGACCGACGAGCAGGTCCGCGCCATCTACGACCTGGTCAAATGGGCGCCGACCTCGATGAACACCCAGCCGCTGCGCGCGCTGGTGATCCGCTCGGACGAGGGCCGGCAGCGGCTGCTGCCGCACCTGATGGAGGGCAACCGGGCCAAGACCGCCACCGCCCCGGTCACCGTGATCCTGGCCGCCGACGTCGACTTCCACGAGAACATCCCGCAGACCTTCCCGCACAACCCGGGCGTCAAGGACCTGTTCACCGAGGAGGCGCGCCGCGTCGAGTTCTCCCGGCTGAACTCGCTGCTGCAGGTCGGCTACTTCATCATCGGCGTCCGCGCGGCCGGCCTGGCCGCCGGCCCGATGACCGGCTTCGACGCGGCCGGCGTGGACCGGGAGTTCTTCGGCGGCAACAACTGGCGTTCCCTGGTCGTGGTCAACGTCGGCAAGCCCGGCGAGGACCCGTGGTTCGACCGGCTGCCGCGGCTCGACTTCGAGCAGGTCGTCGAGACCGTCTGAGCCGTCGCCGGAGGAAGGCCGCCGCTGCCACCGCGCGGGGCGGCTTTCCGTGCGGCGGCGGTGCTGTGAAGGGCCCCTTCACAGCTTTCCCGTGCCCGCCCCGCGAAGTCGCGCCGCGCGAGGCGGGCCCGCGCGAGGCGTGCCGTGCCGACCGTGCCGCGCCGACCGTGCCGCGCCGACCGTGCCGCGAAGTCGCGCCGCGCGGCCGCGCCGCGCGAGGCAGCCACCGTTCGTGCACCATCCGGCCGCGGCTAGCATCACCGGGAGCCATCCCCGTCACTTCGCCGTAGAGGAGCACGACCGTGTCCCATCCGCCGTCAGCCGCCGCCGTATCCGCCCCGCGCGTGGTGGTGCCGGCGGGCACTACGGCGGGCGCCGCGGTGCGCGAGGCCGGGCTGCCCACCAAGGGCCCGGACACGATCGTCGTCGTGCGCGACGCCGAGGGGCAGCTGCGCGACCTCGCATGGACCCCGGACGCCGAAGCCGAGGTCGAGGCGGTCGCCGCGCACACCGAGGACGGCCGCAGCGTGATCCGGCACTCGGCCGCGCACGTGCTCGCCCAGGCGGTGCAGCAGCAGTTCCCGGACGCCAAGCTCGGCATCGGCCCGCCGGTGCGCGACGGCTTCTACTACGACTTCGCCGTGGACCAGCCGTTCACCCCCGAAGACCTGCAGGCGCTGGAGAAGCGCATGAAGCAGATCGTCAAGGGCGCGCAGCAGTTCTCCCGCCGGGTCTTCGCCTCCACCGACGAGGCGAGGAAAGAACTCGCCGACGAGCCGTTCAAGCTGGAACTCGTCGACCTGAAGTCCGCCCAGGACACAGTGGACACTTCGGAGATCATGGAGGTCGGCGGCGGCGAGCTGACCATCTACGACAACCTCGACCCGCGCACCAAGGAGCGCGTGTGGAGCGACCTGTGCCGCGGCCCGCACGTGCCCACCACGAAGTTCATCCCGGCGTTCAAGCTGACCCGGGTGGCCGCCGCGTACTGGCGGGGCAGCGAGAAGAACCCGCAGCTGCAGCGGATCTACGGCACCGCGTGGGAATCGGCCGAGGCGCAGGAGGAGTACCTGGAGCGCGTGGCCGAGGCCGAGCGCCGCGACCACCGCCGCCTCGGCGCCGAGCTGGACCTGTTCTCCTTCCCCGAGGAGATCGGCTCCGGCCTGCCGGTGTTCCACCCCAAGGGCGGCGTCATCCGCCGCGAGCTGGAGAACTACTCGCGCCGCCGGCACGAGGACGCGGGCTACGAGTTCGTGAACACCCCGCACATCAGCAAGGAGCAGCTGTTCCTCACCTCGGGACACCTGCCCTACTACGCGGACACGATGTTCCCGCCGGTGCAGTTCGACGAGGAGAACTACTACCTCAAGGCGATGAACTGCCCGATGCACCACCTGATCTTCCGCTCGCGCGGACGGTCCTACCGGGAACTCCCGCTGCGGTTGTTCGAATTCGGCACGGTCTACCGCTACGAGAAGTCGGGCGTGGTGCACGGGCTGACCCGGGTGCGCGGGCTGACCATGGACGACTCGCACATCTACTGCACCCCGGAGCAGATGCCCGGTGAGCTGCGTTCCCTGCTGAAGTTCGTCCTGGACCTGCTGGCCGACTACGGGCTCTCGGACTTCTACCTGGAGCTGTCCACCCGCGGGGACTCGGACAAGTTCATCGGCTCGGACGAGGAATGGGCCGAGGCCACCGAGACGCTGCGGCAGGCGGCCGTCGACTCCGGTCTCGAACTGGTTCCGGACCCGGGTGGCGCGGCCTACTACGGGCCGAAGATCTCCGTGCAGGCGAAGGACGCCATCGGCCGGTCCTGGCAGATGTCCACCATCCAGCTGGACTTCAACCACCCCAAGCGGTTCGAGCTGGCCTACACCGCGGCGGACGGGTCCCGGCGGCAGCCGGTGGTGATCCACCGCGCGCTGTTCGGGTCGATCGAGCGGTTCTTCGGCGTGCTGACCGAGCACTACGCGGGCGCGTTCCCGGCGTGGCTCGCGCCGGTGCAGGTGGTCGGCATCCCGATCACCGCCGACCAGGTCGAGTACCTGCGCGAGGTGGAGAAGGCGTTGCGCGCCAAGGGGATCCGCGCCGAGGTCGACGCGAGCGACGACCGGATGCAGAAGAAGATCCGCACCCACACGACGCAGAAGGTGCCGTTCCTGCTGCTGGCCGGCGGCAAGGACGCGGACGCCGGCGCGGTGTCCTTCCGGTTCCGCGACGGCGGCCAGATCAACGGCGTGTCCGTGGCCGCGGCGGTCGAGGCCATCGCCGAATGGGTCGCACGGCGGGAGAACTCGTCACCGAACGCCGAAGCCGTGGAGAAGATCCTGCGGTGAAGGCCGAGCAGGGCGGTCCCGAGTTCGTGGGGCAGGACGGGGCAGGGGTCCCGGACGCGTTGCAGCGGCTGTGGACCCCGCACCGGATGGCCTACATCAAGGGCCAGGACAAGCCGGAAGGCGACGAGCCGCCCGGCTGCCCGTTCTGCCGCCTGCCTTCGCTCGGCGACGAGCAGGCGCTGATCGTGGCGCGCGGCGAGACGGTGTACGCGGTGCTGAACCTGTACCCGTACAACCCCGGCCACTTGATGGTGGTGCCCTACCGGCATGTGGCGGACTACCCGGAGCTGACCCCGGCCGAGACCCGGGAGCTGGCCGAGCTGACCCAGCACGCGATGCTCGTCGTGCGTGCGGTGTCGGCCGCGCACGGGTTCAACATCGGCATGAACCAGGGCGTGATCGCCGGCGCGGGCATCGCCGCGCACCTGCATCAGCACCTGGTGCCGCGCTGGGGCGGGGACGCGAACTTCATGCCGGTGATCGGCCACACGAAGGTGCTTCCGCAGCTGCTGGGGGAGACGCGGCGGCTGCTCGCGGACGCCTGGGAGGTGCCGCCCGGCACCGGGGCAGGGTCCCGGCAAAGGTGGTCGAGTGCCCGTGATCAGCCGGGAGAGTAGTGGCTGCTGCGTCATCATCGGCGGTGCCTGCCATCTTCGTCGGTTGCGTCCGGTAGCGGGCGAGGCGGAGGTGTTCGAGGTGCGCGACCACCTCGTGGTGTGCGCCGGACCTGTCTCGGGTCCGTGAAGGGCCCTTTCACGGACTCAGAGTCTGTGAAAGGCCCCTTCACGGACCTTCACAGACCTCCGCCGTCTGCGCAGGGCCTCTCACACCGACATTGCCGACACCCTGCGGCACCGGGGAATGAGGGGCCGGCTCGCGTATCATCACGGTATGTCCGGACCTCGCTGGCTCACCGATCACGAACAGCGGGTGTGGCGTGCCTACGCGGGCGCCTCGGCGATCCTGCAGACGCATCTCGAAGGGCAGCTGCAGCGTGATTCGGGCATGCCGCACACGTACTACGAGGTTCTGGTCGCGCTGTCGGAGGCCCCGGGCCGCCGGCTGCGGATGAGCGAGCTGGCCGCGGTGCGCGGCTCCTCGCGCAGCCGTCTTTCGCACGCGGTGGCCCGGCTGGAGGCCAAGAGCTGGGTCACCCGGGAGTCCTGCCCGACCGACAAGCGCGGCGCCTGGGCGGTGCTCACCGACGCCGGGCTGGCCGCGCTCGAAGCGGCCGCGCCGGGGCACGTGGCGGCGGTGCGCGAGACCCTGTTCGACCCGCTCACCCCGGAGCAGGTGCGGCAGCTGGGCGAGATCTCCGAGGCGATCCTGGCCGCGCTGCGGCCGCGCTGCGACGCCGCGCGGGCGGCCGAGGAAGCGGCCGAATGCGAGGCCGGGGTCCTCGAACTGCCGAAATCCGGTTGATCTCCCGGCGGGTCACGGGCGGGCTCCGCCGCGGCCGCGGACGGGGTCGATAGGCTTTCCCCGCCCACCCGCCCCCGAACCAGGTGCCAGACGAGGAAGATGCTCAACATTTTCGCCCGCGCCTCGGTCTCCCGCGTGACGGACCCGATCGGCCGCGCACTGGTCCGAGCCGGGCTGACGCCGAACGTGATGACGGTGCTCGGCACCGTGGGCGCGATGGCCTGCGCGCTCGTGTTCTTCCCGCGGGGCATGCTGCTGTGGGGCACGTTCACCGTGTGGGGCTTCGCGATGCTGGACCTGCTCGACGGGGCGATGGCGCGGGCCCGCGGCTACGGCACCCCGTTCGGCGCGGTCCTCGACGCGACCTGCGACCGGCTGGTCGACGGCGCGTTGTTCGCGGCCATCGCCTGGTGGTGCTTCGCCGTCGACCACAACGACCGGGCTGCGGCCGCCGCGCTCATCTGCCTCGTGCTGGCGCAGGTCATCTCCTACGTGAAGGCGCGGGCCGAGGCCTCCGGGCTGGCCGCGGACGGCGGGCTGGTGGAACGGGCCGAGCGGCTGATCATCGCGCTGGTCGGCACCGGGCTGCATGGGTTCGGCGTGCCCTACACCGTGGAGATCTCGCTGTGGCTGCTGGCCGTGCTCTCGGTGATCACGCTGCTGCAGCGGGCGGCCGCGGTGGCGAGCGCCGCCCGGGAGGCCACGGCCGAGCAGCCCGATCTCCCGGCCGGTGGGGCGCAGCCGTGAGCAGGTGGTCGCAGAAACTCGGTGAACTGGGCTACGCGGCGGGCTGGTGGCTCGTCCGGCGGCTGCCGCCGCGGTTCGGCTCGGCGTCGTTCGCGCTCGGCGCGGACATGGCCACCCGGCGCGGCGGGGGCGGGGTGCGGCAGTTGCGGGCCAACCTGGCCCGGGTGGTGCCGCAGGCCGGGGAGACGGAAATGGACGAGCTGGTCCGCCGCGCGATGCGGTCCTACGCGCGCTACTGGTACGAAACCTTCCGGATGCCCGGGATGGACCGGGAACAGGTGCTGCGCCGGGTCGACCTGACCGGCGCGGAGAACATCGACGCGGCACTGGCCGAGGGCAACGGCGTGGTGCTCGCGCTGCCACACAGCGGCAACTGGGACGTCGCCGGGATCTGGCTGTGCGACCGGCACGGCGGGTTCACCACGGTGGTCGAGCGGCTGGAGCCGGAATCGCTGTTCCGCCGGTTCGCCGACTACCGGGAATCGCTCGGGTTCGAGATCGTGCCGCACACGGGGGACAGCTCGGCGATGCGGCTGCTGCTCAAGCGGCTGCGCGAGAACAAGGTGGTATGCCTGGTGGGGGACCGGGATCTGACCGCGTCCGGGATCGCGGTGCGGTTCTTCGGTGAACAGGCCCGGCTGCCGGCCGGTCCGGCCCGGCTGGCCGCGACCACCGGGGCCGCGCTGCTGCCGGTCGGTTCCTGGTACTCCGAGGACGGCTGGCAGATCCGGGTGCATCCGCGGATCCGGGTCACCGCGCGGGCCGAGGTGCCCGCCGCCACCCAGGCATTGGCCGACGCGTTCGCCGGCGACATCGCCGCGCACCCGGCGGACTGGCACATGCTGCAGCCGTTCTGGCCGGACGAGGCCGAGGGTCCCGATCTCGAAGAAGCGAGCTGAGCCGGTGGCCCGGGGGTGGAACATCGGGATCGTGTGCCCGTACTCCTTCGACGTGCCCGGCGGGGTGCAGGGGCATGTGCTCGACCTGGCCCGCGCGCTGCGGGAGCGGGGGCATCAGGTGTCCGTGCTCGCCCCGGCCGACGAGGACGCCGAGCTGCCGGATTTCGTGCATCCCGCGGGAAAAGCGCTCGGCATCCCGTACAACGGCTCGGTCGCCCGCCTGCAGTTCGGCCCGGTGTCCTACGCCCGGGTGCGGCGCTGGATCCGGGACCACGGCTTCGACGTGCTGCACCTGCACGAACCGGCCGCGCCGAGCCTGTCGCTGCTCGCGCTGAAGGTGGCCGACGGCCCGATCGTGGCCACCTTCCACACCGCCACCACGCGCTCGCGCACGCTCGCCGCGTTCCAGCCGGTGCTGCGGCCGCTGCTGGAGAAGATCACCGCGCGGATCGCGGTGTCGGTGCTGGCCCGGCGGGTGCAGGTGGAGCACGCGGGCGAGGACGCGGTGGAGATCCCCAACGGCGTGGACGTCGAGTTCTTCTCCCGGGCCGTGCCGTTGGAGGGATACCCACGGGCCGGCGGCACGGTCGGGTTCGTCGGCCGGTTCGCCGAGCCACGCAAGGGGATGGACGTGCTGCTGGACGCGGCGCGGCAGGTATTGCCGGAGTTCGAGGATCTGCGGCTGCTGGTGGTCGGGCGGGGCGATGCCGACCAGCTGCGCCGGATGGCCGGGCCGCGGCTGTGGCCGCACGTCGAGCTGCTCGGCCAGGTCGACGACGCGACGAAGGCCCGTGCGCTGCGCAGCGTGGACGTCTACTGCGCGCCCAACACCGGGGGCGAGAGCTTCGGCATGATCCTCACCGAGGCGATGGCCGCGGGCACGCCGGTGCTGGCCAGTGGTCTCGATTCGTTCCGCCGTGTGCTCGACGACGGCACGGCCGGGATGCTCACCGCCACCGGTGACGCCGGCGCGCTCGCCGACGGGCTACGGGAGCTGCTGGGCGATCCGGCCCGCCGGGCTTCGCTGGCCGCCGCGGCGGGCGAGCGGGTGACCGGATACGACTGGTCCACAGTGGTCACCCAGGTGCTGCGGGTGTACGAAACAGCGATCGCCGCCGACCCGCGCCGGGTCGTCGCGGGGGAACGGGAGAGCATGCGGTGAGCTGGCTGATGTGGCTGCTGCTCGCGCTCACCGTGGTGGTCGTGCTCGGCGGGTTGTTCCTGGTCGCCACGGCGAACCGCCTGAACCGGCTGCACGTGCGCATGGACGCGGGCTGGGCGGCGCTCGACGCGGCGCTGGCCCGCCGTGCCGTGGTCGCCCGCGCGGCCTCGGCGGTCCTCTGCGTGGACGGCCTCCGCGCCGCCGCCGAACGCGCCGAAGCCGCTTCGCGCGCGGACCGGGAGGCCGAGGAGAACGAGCTGACCCTGCTGCTGGCCCGGATCGACCGGGGCCGGCTGCCGACCGCGCTGGCCGAGGAACTGACCGACGCCGAGCACCGCGTGGTGATCGCGCGCCGCGTGCACAACGACGCCGTGCGCGACACCCTCAGGCTGCGCCGCCGCCGGAAGGTGCGGTACTTCAAACTCGCCGGGACCGCGCCGCTGCCCGAGTACTTCGAATTCGCCGAGCCCGAATTGCCTTGAGTTCCCAGCGCGCCTTCCCCTGGCGGCCCCGTCGAGCCCACGCCTGCAGGGCTGTGAAGGGACCCTTCACAGACGCTGAGGCCAGGGTGTCGGCAAAGTCGGTGTGGAGGTCCGTGAAGGGGCCCTTCACGGACCCGAAACCGGTCCGGCGCACGCCACGAGGTGGTCGCACACAACCCTCCGCATCGCCCGCTGCCGGGCCCCCGACTAACTTTGCCGGGGCCCTGGACGCTGAGGCTGTGAAGGGACCCTTCACAGCCTTCAGGCTTTTGTAGTCTGGTTCCGTGACAGCTGAGCCGGATGCCTGCGCGGTTGCGCACGGAGAAGCCGAAAGCGCGCCGGTCGAACGGACGCTGGTGGCCGTGTTCGCCTCCCCGGTCGCCCGGTACCTGCTGCGGTACGCGGCCGATCTGGGGTACCGCACCGTGCTGTTCGAACCCGATACCGCCCGTGCCGCGGACTTCGCCGAGGTTGATCGGGTGCTGCCGGACCCGGGCCCGGACGCCGACGTGGTGGTCACCGACCACCACCGGCCGGAGCTGGGCACCGTGCTGCAGGCCGCGCTCGCGGCGCGGGCGCGCTGGGTCGGCGTGCTCGGCAATCCGCGCCACCCTGGCCCGCACATCGAGGCACTGCGGGCGCTGGGCGTGCCGGAGGCGGACATCGGCCGGGTGCACCGGCCGGTCGGGCTGAACATCGGTTCGCGCACGCCGGCGGAGATCGCGATCGCGACTCTCGCGGGTCTGCTGGCCGACCGGAACGGGCGACCGGGCGGGTTCGAGTTCTGGGGCGTCGGCTTGGGGAGGGCGCCGGAGACCGGCGATCCTCGGCGAGGTCTGGCTGATCCCGGCGGTAGTATAGGAACTATGACGAGCGTCGATCCCATGACGGCCCGGGCGGACGTGTCCGTCGCGGTGGATGGCCGGGTGACGATCCCGGTGTTATTGCGGCAGGCTGCGGGAATCTCGCCGGGCTCGAATCTGGTCGCCTATGTCGAGCGCGGCAGGGTGGTCCTCGAGGGCCGCGATCACCTGCTGCGACGGGTGCAGGACGAAGCAATCGCGGCGGCCCGCGCTGCCGGGGTGACCGGGAGCGTGACGGACTCGTTGCTCGAGGACCGGCGCGCCGAGGCCGCCCGCGATGCCGCCGGCGGCGATGCCGGCAAGGCGGGCGAAAACGAAGCAGGCCCGGCGTGACGGCTGTGCTGGACGCGAGCGCCGTTCTCGCACTGATCTACCGCGAGGACGGGCACGAGCAGGTGGCCGCCCAGGTCCGTGGCGCAGTGATCAGCGCCGTGAACTTCTCCGAGGTCGTGCAGAAGCTGGCGCAGAACGGCCACCCGACGCCCACGGAAGCGGCCGGCGTCGTGCTTTCACTCGGCGCGACCGTGGCCGCGTTCACTGCCGCCGAGGCCGTCGACGCTGCGTTGCTGTGGGCTCCCACACGCGGCAACGGCCTTTCATTCGGTGACCGGGCGTGCCTCGCAGTCGCCGCCAGCATCCCGGGTGGACGTGCGGTCACCGCTGACAAGGCTTGGGCTCGGGTCGATGTCGGCGTACCGGTCGACCTGATCCGCTGACCGGTCACCCAGCGGGCATCGCCGCTCCGGACGCCTGCGCAGGCCGGGGAAGACCCACCTCCCCGGCCACCACCACCCCGCTCACGTCGGTACCGCCACCCCCTCCGGCATCGGCTCGAACCGCGCGTGCCGGCGGCTGAACGTCGCCGTTCCGGAGGTCAGGGAGCGCAGGTCGACCGCGTAGCGCAGCAGTTCCGCCGCCGGGATCTCGGCGTGCACGCGCGTGCGGCCGCCCTCGGCGGATTCGGTGCCCAGCACGCGGCCGCGGCGGGCGGACAGGTCGCCCAGCACGGTGCCCAGGTGGTCGTCCGGCAGGGTCACCTCGACCTCGTCGAGGGGCTCCAGCAGGGTGATCCGCCCGGCCGCGGCGGCCTCGCGCAGGGCGAGCGCACCCGCGGTCTGGAACGCCGCGTCGGACGAGTCGACGCTGTGCGCCTTGCCGTCGACGAGGGTGACCCGCACGTCGACGACCGGGTGGCCGTCCTGGAGCCCGCGCGCCAGCTGGGCCCGCACGCCCTTCTCCACGCTCGGGATGAACTGGTGCGGCACCGAGCCGCCGACCACCTTGTCCACGAACTCGAACCCGCCGCCGCGCGGCAGCGGCTGAACCTCGATGTCGCACACGGCGAACTGCCCGTGCCCGCCGGACTGTTTCACGTGCCGGCCGTGCCCGCTCGCCGCTTTCGCGAACGTGGCGCGCAGGCTGATCCGCACCGGTTCGGTCTCCACTTCCGCGCCGCCCGCGCGCAGCCGCGACAGCACCACGTCGGCGTGCGCCTCGCCCATGCACCACAGCACCAGCTGCCCGGTCTCCGCGTTCCGCTCCAGGCGCAACGTCGGATCGCCCGCCACGAGCCGGGAAAGGTTGCGGGCCAAGGTGTCCTCGTCGCTGCGGGTCTTCGCCACGACGGCCACCGGCAGCAGCGGCTCGGGCATCCGCCACGGCTTCATCACGAGCGGATCCTCCGGGGAGGACACGGTGTCGCCGGTCTCCGCGGTGCCCACTTTGGTCAGTGCGCACAGATCACCGGCCACGCAGTAGGGCACCTCCCTCAGGTTCGGCCCGAGCGGTGAATACAGGTGGGCCACGCGTTCGTCGGCGTCGTGGTCCTCGTGCCCGCGCTCGGCGAGCCCGTGCCCGGACACGTGCACCGCGTTCTCCGGCCGCAGCGTCCCGGAGAACATCCGCACGAGGGACACCCGGCCGACGTAGGAATCGACCGCGGTGCGCACCACTTCGGCGGCGAGCGGGCCGTCCGGATCGGCCCTCAGCGCTTCGTGCGGGCCGCCGTCCGGGGTGGTCACGCCGGGAGGCCGGTGCTCCAGCGGGGACGGGAAGGCCCGCACGATGCCGTCCAGCACCTCGGCCAGCCCGATCCCGCTCGTCGCGGACACCGGGATGACCGGGTGGAACGAGCCGCGCGCGACGGCCGTCTCCAGGTCCGCGATCAGCACCTCCTCGGCGATCTCCTCGCCGGCCAGGTAGCGGTCCATCAGTGTCTCGTCTTCGCTTTCCGCGATGATGCCCTCGATCAGCTCGTTGCGGGCCCCGGCCAGCCCGTCCAGCGCGCCCGGATCGGGTTCGCCGACGCGGGGCGGGTAGCCGCCGGCGTAGTCGTAGCGGCGCTGGGTGATCAGCCCGACGAGCCCTTCGCCGGCGGGCAGGTAGAGCGGCAGCACGCCGTCGCCGAACGCGGCCCGGCAGGCGGAGATCTCGCCGAGCGGATCGGCACGGTGATGGTCGAGCCGGGACACCACGACCGCGCGTGGCATGCCGACCGCGGCGCACTCCTCCCACACGGCCACCGTCGCCGCGTCCACGCCCTCCGCCGCGCAGACCACGAACAGCGCGGCGTCCGCGGCCCGCAGCCCGGCGCGCAGTTCACCGACGAAATCGGCGTACCCGGGGGTATCGATCAGGTTGATCTTGTGCCCGGCGTGCAGGATCGGCGCCACGGACAGGCCGACCGACCGCTGCTGCCGCACCGCGGCCGGATCGTGGTCGCACACCGTGGTGCCCTCCACGACCGAACCCGCGCGCGGCACCGTGCCGGAGGCGGCCAGCAGCGCCTCGGTGAGCGTGGTCTTGCCGGAGCCGGAAGGCCCGACCAGGACGACGTTGCGCACCTTGGCGGGGTCGGATACAGCGACGGCGGCCCCGGTGTCGGCGCTCCTGTTCTGCTTGTCGGCCATGACGGCCTCCTCGGCGGAAGACGGGTGAACACCTGTGTCCCCGATCACACACCCGATATCCTGGCGAGGCAAGGCGCGGAGGGGGGACTGCGATGACGATCAGCAGGCGGGTGTTCCTGGGGCTGACCGGGGCGGCGGTGCCGTTCGCGGCGGGGTTGTCCGGTCCGGTGCCGGACCGGTGGGAGCGCTTGCGCCGTCGCCTGGCCGGGCCGCTGCTCCGCCCGGGTGACGCGGGCTACGACGCCGCGCGCCGCGGCTTCTTCGCGATGTACGACCGACGCCCGGCCGCGGTGGCCGGCTGCGCCCGTCGCGAGGACGTCCAGGCCTGTGTGGATTTCGCGGCGAGGCAAGGGATTCCGCTGGCCGCGCGGTCCGGCGGGCACAGCTATCCCGGATATTCCACTGTGGACGATGGGCTGGTGGCCGACCTGGCCCGGCTGAACCGGATCGAGCTGCACGAGGGCGGCCAGGTGACGATCGGCGCGGGCGCCCGGCTGGGTGCGGTGTACGCGGTGCTCGCCGCGGCGGGCCGGGCGTTGCCCGCGGGGACCTGCCCGACCGTCGGCATCGCCGGGCTCACCCTCGGTGGCGGGCTCGGTGTGCTCGGCCGCAAGTACGGGCTGACCTGCGATCTGCTGGAGTCGGCCGAGCTGGTGACCGCGGACGGGACCTGTCACACGGTCTCCGCGGCGAGCCGCCCGGAGCTGTTCTGGGCGCTGCGCGGCGGCGGGGGAGGGAACTTCGGTATCGTCACCTCGTTCACCTTCCGCACCGTGCCCGCACCCGGGCTGACCACGTTCGACGTGCAGTTCCCACCCGCCGCGGCGGCCACGCTGTTCGCCGCCTGGCAGGACTGGCAGCCGCGGATGCCGGACGAGCTGTGGGCCGATCTGGGCCTTGGCGCGTCCGCGGCCAACCTCGGCGGCTGCTTCGTCGGCCCGCGTACCCGGCTCACCCCGGTGCTCGACACGCTCGTCCGCCAGGTCGGCACGCCGTTGAAACGGGCCGAGCAGGAGCGCGGCTTTTTGGACACGATGGAGTGGTTCGCCGGGTGCGGGGACCTGTCGTCCGCTTCGTGCCGTCCGGGCTGGGACGGCGGGGGAGGAGGCGTGGAACAGCGCTCCTACGTGGCGACCTCCCGGATGCTGAGGCGCCCTGCCCCGGATCCCGCCGCGGTGGTCGCGGCCCTGACCGCGAACCCGGACACCTACACGATCGTGGACGGCGGCGGGGGCGCGATCGCCCGCGGCGATTCGGCGTATGCACACCGGTCCGCGCTGGCGAGCTTCCAGTTCACGCAACCGGTGGCGCCCGGCGGCGAGGCCGCGGCCCGCCGGGAGATCGGCCGGATCCGGGACGGTCTCGGCACGGAGTTCGGCACCACCGGCTACGTCAACTACCTGGACCCGGAGATGCCGGACTGGGGCCGCGCCTACTACGGCGAGCACCTGCCGCGGCTGCGCGCGATCGCCCATCGGTACGACCCGGACGGGGTGTTCTCCTTTCCCCGCGCGCTGATCCGCGCCTAACCGTCCACAGTAGACGATCAGGGAATTCCGGCCAGCCGCACCAGTGCGGCTGTTGCGGCGGCGGCGAGCACCACCAGTACGAACGGCGCCTTCCGCCACGCGAGCACACCCCCGACGAGCACCCCGGCCGGACGGGCGAATCCGGCGTAGTCGTGGCCCTCGATGAGCGCACTGGTCGCGACCAGCGCCGCCAGCAGGACCACCGCGGCCAGCGTCATCAACCGCTCGGCGCGGGCGGACAGGTGCACCCGGTTCCGCAGCGCCGGTCCGGCGAACCGGAACCCGAACGTGCCCAGACCCAGCACCCCCACGGCGATCAGCAATTCCGTGGCATCCATCAGCAGGCCGCCTTCGGTTCCTTGGCCGCGGCGCCCGCGACCACGCCGACCATCGCGAGCAGGACCGGCAGCCCGGCGGGCAGCAGTGGCGCCGAGGCGAGCGCCACCACCACGCCGATCAGCACCGGCAGCCGGAAAGCCCGCTCACGCAACGACGGCAGCACCAGCGCCAGCAGCACCGCGGGGAACGCGGCGTCCAAGCCGAACGCGTCGGTGTCGTGGATCGCGGTGCCGGCGAAAGCGCCGACCACCACCCCGACGTTCCAGCAGGCGAATAGCCCGATCCCGCACGCCCAGTACGCCGCGCGCCGGCGATCGGCGTCCCGCTGGGCCAGCGCGAACGCCACCGACTCGTCGATCATCAGGTGGCTGCCCACTGCTCGCGCGAGCCGTCCGCGGCCGAACACATCGCCCACCGCGAAGCCGAACGGCACGTGCCGCGCGTTCACCAGCAGCCCGGCCGCGACCGCGGCGAGGGGATTGCCGCCGGAGGCCACGATCCCGACGAACATGAACTGCGAAGCGCCGGCGAAGACCAGCAGGGACAACACCATCGGTGCCCACAGCGGGAAGCCGGAACTCACCGTGATGGCACCGTAGGACACGCCGACGAGGGTGTCGGCCAGGCACACCAGGCCGATGTCGCGGGCGAGGCCGCGATCGAGTGTTCGCCATATCGAACGCATAGTGCCCTATGCTGAACACGGCACCACCTGTTCGTCAAGACGAACAAGGAGACTGAGGGAGCGAACACATGTCGCAGGACACGTCCAGTGCGCCGCTGGAGATCATCGCCGAGTCGCTGCGCCGCGAGCGGACCCGGGCCGGGCTGTCTCTGACCGAGTTGGCCCGCCGCGCCGGTCTCGCGAAATCCACGCTCTCGCAACTGGAATCCGGGTTCGGCAACCCGAGCGTGGAGACGCTGTGGGCGCTCGGCGTCGCCCTCGACGTGCCGTTCTCCCGGCTGGTCGAACCGGGTCGCCCGCAGGTCCGCGTGATCCGCTCGGGCAGCGGGCCGACGGTGTTCGCCGAACACGCCGACTACGCGTGCACTCTGCTGTCGGCGTGCCCCTCCGCGGCGCGGCGGGACATGTACCTGATCCGCGCCGAACCGGGCAACCCGCGACGGTCGGATCCGCACATGAACGGCGTGGTCGAGCACATCGTCCTGTGCGCGGGGCGCGCCCGGGTCGGCCTCGCCGACGACCCCGTCGAGCTGCGGCCCGGTGATTACATCGCCTACCCCGGGGACGTGCGGCACGTGTTCGAGGCGCTGGAACCCGGCACGTTCGGCGTGGAGGTGTCCGAATACTCGTGACTCACCTCTTCGCGGCCTTGATCAGCACCTGCAATGCCGCCACAAGGCAGGCGACGGCGGTGCCGAGCAGGATCGCGACGACGAACAGGACGTTCCTGGACCGGTCTTCGGCGCCTTGGTCGAGCGTCGCGTAGGTGATCGGGCCGAGTTCGCCGTGGCCCAGCCAGGACAGCTGGTTCGGTACCTGCAGCGGCGGTGCCGCCTGCGTGACCGTCTCAAGTGGACTGAGCGTGCCGCTGTCCACGTGGACGGTGAGGGCTCTCGGCCGGACCGCGGCGAACCCGGTGGCCGACCGGATGTCGATCCCCTTGAGCCGGAACGGATCCGAGGAGACCGGTGGCAGCGACACCACCGACCGCGAGGCGGAACTCTGCTGGAACGATCCGACGACGGTGCCGTTGTAGAAGTCGGCGGTGCCCTGCGTTCCGGAGAGCACCTGGTAGCCGCCGGCGGAGTCGACCCGGGTGACACCGGCCCGGTGTCCGTTCCCCGGTGCGAAGCGAAGCCCGCCGGACAGCGCGATCCCCCAGCGATGATCGGCGGAGCCGGTCGAGATCACCTGGAGTGACAGCAATGTCGACCCGCCCGGATCCTGCGGGAAGTACTGGACGGAGACGGTCATCTCGGCGGCCGGGTCGGCCGCGAACACCCGCAGGACCGCGTCGTCGGGTTCCGGTGCGGACACCGGCGCGGTGAAGTAGGAAAGCCCGCTGAACGACACCAGCCCCAGCAGCATGGCGATCAGCATCAGGGCACCGACCTCCGCGAGGACCACCTTGCCCCAGGACGCGGCCAGCCCGGCAAGCACGCCGACGAAGACGATGAACAAGCCCACCTGGATCAGCAGCCCGCCGACGTCGGACACGCTGGTGTCGATCCGGCTGAGGATCAACAGCTGGTCGAACGGCACCGCTACCACGGCCAGCGCAACGAGCACGACCACCGTCCACCGGCTTCGCCGTGGCACCGGACCCCGGAAGGCGAGAGCCAGCACGGCGACCGCCGCGGTCGCGGGGATCTCGGCAGCGGTCCGAAGCTCCCGGCTCATCAGCCACACCGCGAGCGCGAGCAGGAGCGGCACGAGGACGCAGTAGACGACCGACGAGCCACGGCTCGGCCGCCGTTCCGGTACCGCAGGCGGTGCCTTCTCTGGCTGGGCTCGCGCATCCTCGGCCTGCGCCACCCGCCGTCCGGGTACCGCCCGCGGGCGCGCCGTGACCAGCCTGCCCAGCAGTGCTCCGACCACCGCCGACCCTGCCACGAGAAGGAACTTCCGGTACCGGGCCGGGCCGTCAGCCACCGAGTTCCTCCTCCTGGCGATCTTTCGCGCACCGAGGAGTCGTGACGACGTGGACAGCCGTTACGCGACGCCTCCAAGCCGGACGGGAAGGCTGCGTACGGCATGGAAGAAGTGCGACCGCCAGGCCACTTCCGCCGCCGAGACGGCAAGGCGGCGAACGCGATCTCCGCCTCCAGCCGAGCCAGGGGAGCGCCGAGACAGTAGTGGATACCGTGCCCGAACCCGAGATGGAGTGAGTAGGCACGGCAGTTGCGGTGGGTGACCTGCGGGCCGAGATTGCCACGCCCGCGTCCGGCGAAGCGCTGTCGGCTCCGGTCCGTCGCTGATGCCGTAGTCCAAAAATGGCCACGGCATGGATCGTCTGCCTGCGTGAACGGTGAAGGGTTGCCGCCCTTCACCGTTCACGCATGTAGATGAGGTTAAACGGGGTGGAAGTCGACCGTCACCAACCCCGCTCGGCCAGCCGATGCGGCTCCGGCAGCTCCTCGACGTTGATCCCGTGGTCTGAAGTTGACATTCGTTGCTGGGCTTCTTTGAGGTTGGCGCGTAACGTCGAACATGGATGACGTGCGCTTCGACAAGTCCAACAGGCGCGAAAGTCTCGATCTCGGGAACGTTGAACGTCGAGCATGTTCGGAGTGTGGGAGGCTCCTTCCGTGTGGGGGAGGCGAAATCGTTTCGCAATGCCCGCTCGGCGGTGGCCGACCTAGGAGGAAGCCTGGAAGGACTTCTGGACGAAACTCGCCATGATCTTGGGTGGGGATGTCGCCAGAGGAGCAGCAGGAGTGCATTGATGCGGCAGCTGAACTGAAAACGAGAATTGACGCGAGCGCGTCTCGCTGCCGCTCATGGCGGAGAGAGAGGGAGACGGCTGTCGTTGTCGAACGACTTCGGGGGCGGCTCCTTGACTGGGATGGACGGGCTCGTGTGCTGGGCGGGGTGCGCCGCAGCTTAGAGCGTGTCTTACGTGGTGTTTTGTTGTTGATGCGGCTTGATCTCGGTCGTGGTTGATCGTTTGTCCTTCCGGCTCGTGCCGGACGAGCTGTGGGAGCTGGTCGAGTCGTTGATTCTGGCATTCGAGGTGCGTCCGCAAGGTGGTGGAACGGCGTCGTTGGACGCGCGGCCGGTGTTCACCGCGATCGTGTATGTGCTGAGCAGTGGCTGTGCCTGCGGGATTTGCCACCCTCGTTCGGCGTGTCCTTTCAGACCGCGCACAGCCGCTTCGCGCAGTGGACCGAAGTCGGACCCTGGTGCGACCTTCACGGTGTCCTGCTCGACGAACTCGGCAGCCATGGACTGCTCGACTGGAGCCGCGCGATCGTGGACGGTGCCAGTGTTCGTGCGAAAAAGGGGATCGCTGACCGGTCCCAGCCCGGTCGACCGCGGCAAGCCCGGCTCAAAGATCCACGTGCTGTCCGAGCGATCCGGGCTTGCCGCTCGTAGTCGCGATCTCCGCCGCCAACACCCACGACCCGGCCGCACTCAAGCCCCTGGTGATGGCGATCCCAGCAGTGAAATCCCGCCGTGGCCCACGGCGGTGCAGACCCGGCAAGCCGCACGCGGACAAGGCCTACGACCAGCCCGCCCTGCGCCGCTGGGTACGTGATCAGAGCATCGCGGTGCGTATCGCCCGCAACGGCATCGAATCCGCCGAGAAAATCGGCCGGCACCGCTGGGTGGTCGAACGAACCTTGTGCGCCGCGAAAGCGGCGTGTCGTATTCCCGGTTCAACCGGGAGGGACTTGGAGGGAGGTTCCTGGGTCGAATGGCTGACCTGACGCCGAAAGGCTAACGGGACAAGAGCATGCCAGAGAATCCGGTGACCGGGCCCAGTGGTCGGGGACGGGGCGCCGGAGGGGCCCGCGTGATAAGGTGAAAGCTGGATTGCCTGAATCCCAATCTCCAGTCGATGCAAGTTCCCATCCACCGGAAACGACCGCTGAAACCGGTGCCGCGCTCTGCGTCGGAGTCGAAGTGTTATCCGGTGCAACCTCCAGAACGCGGGGCGATGCCCAGCGAGGGCATTCAAGGAGATGAGTGGGACGCCTACGTCACGCTGCTACGTACGACACGCACGAACGCGGGATCGCCTACGGGACGCGAGTCCTACGGCGACGGAGGCCTGGTAGTAGTCGCCGGAGTCACGCCCGGTCGGGGAGGACGGGAAAGCCGTCCGCAGGGCGAAGCAGGCCAGGTGAATCGGACACCAGATGTGATCGGGAGGTATGCGAAATGCAGAGCGCCGCAACGGTGCTGGGTGTCCTGCGTGAACGCGGCAAGCGCGGACTGCCGTGTGAGGAGTTGTATCGGCAACTGTTCAACCCGCAGTTGTATCTGCTGGCCTACGGGCGCATCCACGCCAACCACGGCGCGATGACACCCGGGGTCACATCGGAAACCGTGGACGGCATGTCCCGGGCGAAAATCGACCGCATCATCGATGCGATGCGCCACGAGCGCTACCGGTTCCGCCCGGTCCGGCGCGTGCACATCCCGAAGAAGAACGGCAAAACCAGACCGCTTGGTTTGCCGACCTGGTCGGACAAACTCGTCGGCGAGGTGGTGCGCCTGATGTTGGAGGCCTACGACGAGCCGACGTTCTCCGACCGGTCCCACGGATTCCGTCCGGGCAGGGGCTGTCACACCGCGTTGCGGGAGATCGACAACACCTGGACTGGGACCGCGTGGTTCCTCGAGGGAGACATCGCCGACTGCTTCGGCTCGCTCGATCATGATCGAATGATCGAGATCCTGGCGGAGAACGTCCACGACAACAGGTTTCTACGGCTGATACGGAACATGTTGACGGCCGGATACATGGAGGACTGGAAGTGGGGCGCCACCTTGTCGGGGGCTCCTCAGGGCGGAGTGGCATCCCCGATCCTGTCCTCGATCTACCTGCACAAACTCGATCAGTTCGTCGAGAAGACCCTGATCCCGGAATACACCCGAGGGGACCGCAGGGCCCGCAACCCTGCCTACCTGGATCTGCAGAATCAGCTGGCCAAGGCGCGCCGGCGCGGCGACCGGGCACAAGCCCTGACGCTGCGGCGGCGCATGACCAGCCTGCCCAGCGCCGACCCGGACGACCCGGGATACCGGCGGCTGCGCTACTGCAGATACGCAGACGACCATCTGCTCGGGTTCGCCGGACCCAAGGCCGAAGCCGAGGAGATCAAACAGCGGCTGGCGCAGTTCCTGCGTGAAGACCTCAAACTGGAACTGTCCCAGGAGAAAACGCTGATCACCCACGCCCGCACAGGCGCGGCACGGTTCCTCGGCTACGAGATCACCGTCCAGCACAACGACACGAAAAAGACCGGCCGTTACCGACGCGTCAACGGCCAGATCGCCCTTCGTGTCCCCCGGGAGGTGATCAAGGCCAAGTCCACGCCCTACCTGCGCCGCAGCAAACCTGCCAAGCAGGCGGCCCTGACCAACGGCAGCGACCACACCATCGTCGCCACATACGGGGCCATCTACCGGGGCATCGTCCAGTACTACCTGCTCGCCGGTGACGTCTATCGACTGCACCGGCTGCGCTGGGTCATGGAGACCTCCATGCTCAAGACCCTGGCAGGCAAGCACCGCTCCACCGTGTCGAAGATGGCGGCCAAGCACAAAGCCAAAATCCTGACACCCCACGGGCCACGCACCTGCTTCGAAGCACGCATCGAACGCGACGGCAGGAAACCACTGGTCGCACGGTTCGGCGAAACACCGCTGCACCGGCAGAAAACGGCGAGAGTCATCGACTCCCAGCCGATCCGGGCCGACTACCCGCACAAGGAGATCCTTACCCGGCTCCTCGCGGACACCTGCGAACTCTGCCGAACGGTGGGCGGCGTCGAAGTCCACCACATCCGCAAACTCGCAGAACTCGGAATACCCGGACCGCTTCAACCCCAATGGATGACAGCCATGGCCAACCGGCGACGCAAGACCCTCGTGGTCTGTTCCGCCTGCCACGGCCAGATCCACACGGGGCAACCGTTCGCATCTCTCACGCAGTAGTTCACTGGAGAGCCGGATGATCGGGAAACTGTCAAGTCCGGTTCGGCGGGAGGCCGCGCGGAAAAGGACCAGCACCCTGCTGGCACCTCGCCGCGCGGCCGACCCATCCGCCTGGCTCACGGCGACGTAGAAAATGCTCTGCGCATCGGTCTCCCTGGACCATCTGCCGTAACACGCCCGCAAGGCCCCGCCGGCCGCAGCAGCGGCGCCTCCCGGCCCACGTCCTTGTTCAGGCCCAGGTCGACGATGCCCTCGGGTACCTCAGCGCCGTCCAGCGTGACGATCATCGTGGCGGCTGCTCGCAACGCGTCGTCCACCGCCAGCTGCCCGCCCATCACCGCGATCTTCCGGCCCGCGAGTCGTTCTGAGGGCTCCGAGGGCAGTGGTGACTGGCACGACGGCTCCAGACGAACCGCCGGACAGTCTCGCTTCTTGGTCGGTCATACGGCCCTGGATACGGTCATGAGCAGGTTGGGCGTCGGACGCAGCGAAGCGTTCGGGAGGTACCCGATCGGATGACCGGGAACGAGATCCAGCCGCAACCGCTGCGCGAGCGTCGCGATCACGAGCTGGATCTCCAGTAGCGCCGCCTCGAACCCGATGCACCTGCGGGCGCCGCCGAACGGGTAATAGGCGTACTTCTCCTTCGGCGCGTTTGCCCTGTGGGCCGGGCAGAATCGTTCCGGCGTGAAGTCGTCCGGCGCGTTCCACAGTTCCCCATAACGGTGGGAAGCGTAGGGCGACAGCAGAATCGAGCTGCCCGCCGGAATGTGGTAGCCGCCGATGACGTCGTCGACGGCGGCGTCCCTGGGGGTACGCCCAAACCGGTGGGTACAGCCGCATCGACTCCTCGATGACCTGGCGCAGGTAGGGCAGACTCGACAGGTCGTCCTCCAGCTTGCGCCGCGCCCTCCGGGTTGCGGTATGCGAAGTCAGCGCCTTTCTTGGCCGGGGTTTACTGTGCCGATGGCGAGGTGTTCGAGCAGGTCATAGAAGGCATTGGATTCCTCGAAGTAGTGGTGGCCGCCTGGCACGACGTGCTGGGTAAAGGCAAGACTGGTGTGCCGCACCCAGTCAGACATGGTCTGTGGCGTCGGTTCGGTGTCGTCGGCGCCACTGATTGCGGTGAGCGGACAGTTGATCCGACGTTCCCGATCTACCCGGTGGGTTTCGCACATAGCGATGTCGGATCGGAGAATCGGAATGACCAAGGAAATGAATTCGGTGTGCGATCGCAAGGTTGGAGGAAAGCTGCCGAGTCGATCGAGCAGCCTCACCAGTTCGGCGTCCGGCGCATCACGCAGAGCCGGACCGTTCGACTCGAACGACGGCGACGCACATGCAGAGACTATCAAGCTGCGCGGCCCGGACATACCGCGTTGTTCGAGTTCTTGGGCCAGTTCGAAGGCGAATGCTGCGCCCATGCTGTGGCCGAAAAACAGGTAGCTTCCGGGCAGTTCGTCGGCAAGGGCGTCAGCCGCATCGACGGTGAGCTTGGAAAGTTCGGGCACGAGAGGCTCGGAGAGGCGAGTTTCCCGGCCGGGTAGCTGAACCGGCAGTACATCGAACGCCGCGTTGCGAAACCGGCGTCGCCAGGGTGCGTAGAACGACGCCCCTGCGCCGGCTGGTGGGAAGCACACCACGGCAGGCCGATGAGAGCGGGCGGGGAAGGGTAGCCACGGTGTGGTCACGCTTCCTCCCCGACGTCCAGAAGTGCGGATTCTAGCGCCGCCAGCACGTCCACCTCGGTCTTGTTCTCTTCGGACAGTTTGCGGGCGAGCGCGCCGAGGCTGTCCGCGGCGAGAAGATCGGTCATGGTGACATCAACGCCGAGTTCGTCGCGCATACGTCCGACGACCTGGACGGCTTTGAGACTGTCGCCGCCGAGCGCCAAAAATGACCCGTCGATGGCGGAGCAGCCGAGCACGGAACTCAATACGTTCTCGATTGTGGTTTTGTGCGGGCGCAGTTCGGCAAGCACCGGTGTATCAGTCGTGTGCGTCGCGCGTGCTTCGGAGCGGGCGAGAGTCAGGCTGCCGTGGTCGTTGCCGCCCATCGGATGCGGAGGCAGTGACACTCGAGATCGTTTCGGGCCAATAGTCTCCCAATCCAGTGTGGCGCCGTGGACCCACGCAGTACCCAACGCGGTGAGGTACTGATGTACCTCACCGACCGTGGATCGGCCCTGGGTGGCGACTGCAATGCTGTCATCAGTTAGCGAGGTCAGGTCGGCTCCGGCGCCGATCTCCATTCGAAGGCCGTCTCCGAGCAGCTTGGCAGCGTCGGCATAGCGGACGGGTTCTCGGGCCTGGCGTACCCAATACCCTGGATCCAGCAGGACCGAGGTGTCGCTAACCTTTCCGGTGACCGTGGAGAACCAAGTGCCAGCGCGGTGAACGCCTGTGACGGTCATGGCTCGCATGACTTCGGTGAGGCCGTCCAGGATCTCATCCATTAGCGCGGAGTGGAACGCTCGGTTGGTTGACAGAATCTTGCCTTTGAAGCCGAGCGCCGCGCAGCGGGCGGGTAGGTCGGTCATGGCGCTCACAGGACCGGATAACACATATCGGTCCTCGCTGTTTACGGCGGCCAGTGAAATCCCGTCGTGGCACAGTGCTGCGGCGGTAGTAGCGTCGGTATTGATGCTGATCATCGCTCCGAGTGGTGTCGCCCTCATCAGGCGCCCCCGTTCCGCGACGGCCCGCAATATCGGTGTAGGCTCGAACACGCCTCGTACTACCGCGGCGGTGAACTCACCGAGACTGTGGCCGAGGGTGGCGGCTGGCGTGAGACCGTGGTCGTGCAGCAGCTCGGCAAGTGCCAGCTGATGCGCGACGAGGGTTGGTTGCCAGTAGTCGGTGTCACGTTCCGCTGGTTCGCCGCGCCAGGGCCGTGGGTCGATTCCGTACTCGTCGAGCAGTAGTTCCGCGTACTCGTCGAGACGGTTGCGGTATCTGGCGAATCGCTGGTACATGCTGGAGCCGAGATCGTCGTACCGACTGGTCTGGCCGGGGAAGAGGAACACCGTGCGTTGAGCTTTACCGGTCGAGCTCACGCCGTGGCTTGGGATGGCGAAGGCTTCGCTCGGGCGGCCGACGACGGCGAAGGTCCGAACCGGCAGCGTGCGACGGCCGGTCTGCAGCGTGGCGGCAATCGTCGACAATGGCCGCTCTCCGATGCGGTCTCGCAGCGCGGCAATGTACCTATGGAGGTCCGAAGTGGACTGTGCGCTGACCGGAAGCAGATGTGGTCCAGGTTCAGGTGCAGGGGCAGGGCGCGCAGGTGGTTCGCCGAGGACAACGTGTGCGTTGGTGCCGCCGATGCCTACCGAGGACACCCCGACATACATCGGTCCCTTGCCCTCTGCCGGGGTGGTTTCACCGATGGTGCGGAGGCCGCGTCCTTCGAGATTCAGGCCGGGGGCCGGCTCGGTCAGACCCGGCGTCGGCACCAGGATCCGGTCTCGGACCATGCAGGCTGCCTTGATTACCGCCGCGACACCTGCCGCCACGTCGAGATGACCGATGTTGCCCTTGATTGAGCCGATCACCGCCTGCGGGCGGGCGTTGGTGTCCGCGCATGCCTGTGCGAAGGCGGCGACTTCCACTGGATCGCCCAAACGGGTCCCAGTCCCGTGGGCTTCGAAGTACGTCAGTTCATCCAGACCGATCCCGGCTACTTCCCACGCCGCGGCGATCACCCGAGCATGGCCTTCGACACCGGGTGCGGTGAAGCCCACTTTGTCGCGTCCGTCGTTGCCGATTGCGCTGCCAAGAAGTACCGCGTGCACGGTGTCGCCGTTGGCGAGCGCGTCGTCCAGCCGCTTGAGCACCACCATTCCGACGCCGTGACCTCCGACTGCTCCGTCCGAGCTCGTGTCGAACGGCCGGACAGCACCGGTTCGTGAGGCTATTCCGCCTTCGTAGAAGGTATAGCCGCGGCGGTGCGGGGTGTCGACGGCACTGCCGCCAGCGAGGGCGACGCGGCATTCACCAAGCAGGACGCTGTTCGCGGCCTGGTGAATCGCGACCATGGACGATGAGCAGGCCGTTTGTACGCTCACCGCCGGGCCTACGAGCCCCAGCTTGTATGAGATCCACGTGGCCGCGTAGTCCTTGTCCGTGAGGAATCGCACCTGCCTCCTACCCAGTTCACGCAGGAGCGTGGCGTCAGTCTGGGCCGCCAAGGCATGCTCGGAACTGCCGACGGTGGCGAATACTCCGACATTGGCGGGTTCAGTTACCGAGCGCTCGACCCCGGCATCGTCGAGAGCTTCCCACGCGGTCTGCAGCAGCAACCGTACCTGCGGATCGAGTACGGCAGCCTCGGCATGGCTGAAGCCGAAGAGGTCTTCACGAAAGAGCGTGGCGTCCGGCAGATAACCCTGAACCGGGACGTAGTGGTCGCTGTCGTATTCCTCGGGCGGTACCCCCTCTACCTCATCCAGGGTCCATCGCGACAGGGATGCCTTGCCAGCGCGCAGGTTTCCCCAGAGCGTTCCGACGTCAGCAGCGCCGGGGAACCGTCCGGCCATGCCGATGATGGCCACCTTGTCTTCGGTCTCGCTCACCGAGACTCCTTCCACTATGTCCATGATCGTGCTCCGCGCCTGCGGTTCAGAGCTGCGGCCCGGCGGTCGCGGCCAGCATCTGCAGTGACGGGGCGGATGGTGTCGGTGAGTCCACGCGCCAGCGCGGCCACGGTCGGGTGTTGGAAAAGGTCGGTAATCCGCAATTCGGGATGCAAGGCGACCGTTTTCTCATGTACTCGCAACAGCAGGAGGGAGTTGCCGCCGAGGTCGAAGAAGTTGTCGTACACGCCGACGCGGTCGACGCTGAGCACGCTTGACCAGATTGCGGCGAGTTGCTCCTCCAACTGGGTGCTAGGCGCGACATAACCGGTGCCCAGCGCTGGCCGCTCTGGGGCGATCTCGGGCAGCGCCGAGCGGTCGATCTTTCCTGCTGGGGTCAGTGGCACCTCGGGCAGGCTCGCGATGGCCGAGGGCACCAGGTGTGCGGGCACGCGGTCGGTAAGCCAATCGCGCAACTTCGACGGTACCTCGGCGTTGTCGGTGACTATGTGGACCACCAGCCGTGGTTCGCTCGCGTATTCGACGCAGGCCACCGCGCGCCGTACTGCGGGATGCATTGCCACGACGTGCTCGATCTCGCCCAGTTCGATCCGGAAGCCGTGCAGCTTGACCTGGTCGTCACACCGTCCCGCAAGCTGGATCGTGCCGTCGGCCAGTAGTTTGCCGATGTCACCGGTGCGGTAGAGGCGCCCGGCGCCGTCTGGGCTGTCCACGAAGCGTTCGGCGGTGAGCACGGGGCGATCGTGGTATCCGCGTGCCACTCCGGTGCCTCCGATGAACACTTCACCGGAAACCCCTGGCGGCACAGACCGCAAGCGACTGTCGAGAACATGGATCCGCGTGTTGGGCAGTGCCCGGCCGATCAGTGGCCGGTCGTCCGGCGTCAGGTCCATCGTGGATGCCCAGACTGTCGTTTCGGTAGGCCCGTAGGCGTTGACGAACCGGCGTCCGCTCGCCCACGGCTGGACCAGCGAGGGCGGGCACGGTTCTCCGGTCGTGATCACCAGCCGCAGCTCAGGATGGGCCGCCGGATCGAGAGACGACAGCGCGGTGGGCGGTGCGATCAGGACGGAGGCCTCAGCGGTGCGAAGGTGTTCCGCGAGCGATGCCCCGAGCCTTTGGTGCTCGTCGAGCAGCACGAGGGTGGCGCCGGCGGCCCAGGTAAGCCACATTTCTGCGACGGACACGTCGAAGCTCAGTGACGCGAATTGCAGTACTCGGTCTGTCGCCGTCAGTCCGAACACGGGGCCTTGGCCGATGGCCAGGTTGGTCACACTGCGATGGGTGACCACGACGCCTTTCGGTGTTCCGGTGGAACCCGAGGTATAGATGAGGTACGCCGGGTCGTCTGCTTCGGCGCCACCGTGGCAGTCGCGTACGGTGCGCGTGAGATCGGTGACCGGCAGGAGCTGCGCCGGCGACGCCGTCAGGCGTGCGGCGGTCTGCTCAGAGACGAGTACATGGGTGCATCCCGAGTCGGTCGACATGAATTCCAGCCGGGCCGAGGGGTAAGACGGATCGAGCGGAACGTATGCGGCACCTGCCTTGAGCACGCCCAGCGCTGCGACGCACATGTCGATCGACCGCTCGACGCAGATTCCGACCCATGCTCCAGGCCCGAGTCCGCGGGCGAGCAAGGTTGCTGCAAGCTGGTTCGCCCGCTCATCCAAATCACGATAAGTGAGTGATGCCCTTTGGTGCCACACTGCGGTCTGCTCCGGGAATCGGCGCGCTGATTGTTCGAACAGCCGGTGCACCGCGACGTCGGGAACTTCGATCACAGGTCCGGTTCCCAGCGCCACGACTTCCCGCTCGGACGCGCCTGCGAGCAGCCGGGCCACACCGATGCGCTGCTGTGGGGCGGCAACCAGGTCTCCGAGGAGCGTGAGAAAAGCCTTCGACCACCACGACACTGTCGGGGTGCTCAGCAGCTGGGTGCGGAATTCGAATGTCGCGAGGACACCCTCGTTGTCTGCGGCCAGCGCTAGGGACAGGTCGAACTTCGCGATAGGCAACGCCGGTCGGCGCGGGCTGACCGGCCGACCGCCTAGTTCGCGCAGCCCAGGGTCCTCGTTCCACGAGAACAGCACCTGGAACAGCGGGTTGTACCGCGGATCCCGTCGCGGCGCGACCGCTGCGACGATGTCCTCCAGCGGCACACCGTGATGTGGCTCGGATGAGCGGACGCTCTCATCGACAGCGGCTACGAGATCGGCGAAGGTCAGTTCGGCTGGGATCCGTGCCCGGATCGGCACGGTGTTGACGAAGAATCCGACCACCTCTGACAGCTCAGGCCTGTCCCGGTTGGCCACCGGCAGGCCGATCACCAGATCGTCTTGCCCGGCCAAGCGAGCCAGAAACACCTGGTACGCGGCGAGGTAGACGACGAACGGAGTGACTCGCAACCGGCGGGCTAGCTCGGCGACCTGGTTGGTGGTGTCGGCGTCGATCCGGAACCTGAGCGTATTGCCGTCTGAGGTCTGAACGGCTGGCCGAGGGCGGTCCCAAGGCAGCGCCAGATGTTCCGGTGCGTCCTCGAGCCGCCGGGTCCAGTAGGCGAGGCTGAGCCGATACTGGTGGGTGCCCAGCTGAGCCTGTTGCCAGACTGCGTAGTCCGCATATTCGAGCCGTTGGACGCCCTGTTCAGACGACGAGGTGGCGGCGCCGAGGTAGCGGCGGGACAGCTCGTCGAGCAACAGTCGCATGGACCAGCCGTCGGCCACGATGTGATGTACTGCCAGCGCGATCGCCCAGCGCCCGTCATTCAAAGGGACCAGGAGACAGCGCACCAGTGGACCTTGGGCCAGGTCGAACGGCTGGGACAGGTAATCCAGCACGATCACGTCGAGTTCCGATTCGGAGACAGGGGAGTGCCGCGTGATGCTCGGCGCCAACCACGAGTGAACACGCTGGAGTGCGACCGCATTGTCCCAGGTAAAGGTCGTTCGCAGTGATTCGTGTGCTCGGACCAGCTGTCGTAGCGCTTCGGTCAACCGGTCGGGGTCGACGCCGGCGTCGGTGATCACGCAGTCGACGATGGAGTACTGTGTTCCGCCTGGGTCGACCCGATCGGCCAGCAGAAGTCTTTCTTGCGCGGAGGAAACCGGGAACAGGTCACTCATCCGTACCTGCCTCTGCTACGGCGCTGGCCAGTCCGGCGACGGTCGGATACAGATACAGCGACATCAGCGAAGCTGGTAGCCCCTCGGCGGCGAGCCGTTCGGCAAGCACAACGAGCAGCAACGAATCACCGCCAAGTTCAAAAAAGACGTCGTCGACACCGACCCGGTCGAGATGCAGCACGTCTGCCCACACCTCGGCAATCCGCCGTTCGAGCTTGGATTCCGGGGCGCGGTAGCCGCCGACGAGATCCGGGCGTGCGATATCCGGCGCGGGCAGGGCGGTGCGGTCGACCTTACCCGCGGGACTGAGCGGGATGTGGTCGATCGAGACGAACACAGCGGGCACGAGCTGCCCAGGAACGCGCTGCGCCAGCCAGGCCCGCAACACGGGCAGGATGTTCGGGTTGTCTGTCAGGATGTGCGCGACCAGTCGTGGTCGGTCACGTATCTTCGCGACCGAGGCGACTGCCTGGCGAACGTCCGGATGAGTGCCCAGGACGGCCTCGATCTCACCGAGCTCGATGCGGAATCCATTGAGTTTGACTTGGTCGTCTGCCCGACCGGCCAGCTGAAGCGTGCCGTTCGCGCGCAGTCGGCCGATGTCGCCGGTGCGGTAAAGATGGCTCTTCGGTGCACGGGGATCAGGGGGGAAACAGTGCGTGGTGAGGTCCGGTCGGCCGAGGTAGCCCTCGGCGACACCGGTGCCGGTCACGAAGACTTCGCCGGGTACTCCGGGCGGCAGAACGTGGAGGTTGTCGTCCAGCACGCGAATGCCGACATTCGGTAGCGGGCGCCCGACCACGACGTCATCTCCAGGCTGCAACTGTGCCGCGGTGACGCAAACCGTTGCTTCGGTGGGGCCGTAGGCGTTGACGAAACGGCGCTCTGGTGCCCACCGTTCGACGATCCCGCGTGGGCACGGTTCCCCGGCGGTGAACACGGTCGACAAGGTCGGAACACTCGAGGGATCGAGCTGCGTGAGCACTGAAGGCGGGAACACGGCCATTGTCACCCCGGCTCGATCGATCGCATTCTGCAGCAGCGCTCCGGTGCGCTGGGTGGCGTCGATACCCGTCAGGCATGCGCCCGCGCCCCAGGCCAGCCACATCTCCGCAACCGAGGCATCGAAGCTGAGAGACGCGAACTGAAGCACCCGATCCTGCTCATCGACCCGAAAGTCCGGATGCCCACCCTGGGCCAGGTTGGCCGCGGCCTGATGGCCGATCACGACTCCTTTCGGGGTCCCGGTAGATCCCGAGGTGTAGATGCAATACGCGACATCCGACGGACCTGGGCGGGGATGCGGGGCGGCCACGCCGGTTTCGGTACCCGTGAGCCGATGCACTCGAATACCTTCCGCCGCGGCGAAGTCCGAGTCGGTGAACACCACGCGGCAACCGGAGTCGGTGAGCATGAACTCCAGCCGGGAAGGCGGGTAGTCCGGATCCAGCGGCAGGTACGCGCATCCAGCCTTGAGCACACCCAGCACCGCGACATATGTCTGTACCGATCGACCGAGATGCAACCCGATCAGGCGTTCTCGCGCGATCCCACTTTCATGCAGGTAACGTGCGAATTCCTCGGCCCGCTCGTCCAAGTCTCGATACGACAGTTCCTGGTCGCCGAAGGCCAGCGCAGGCGCATCCGGCCGTCGGCCAGCGGAGTGCTCGAACACCTCCGGCAGGGTCGACGCCGTCCGCGGCACAACCGGCCCCTCGCCAAGGGCGAGGACGTCGGCAACCGCGGTATCCGACAGCAGCGCGAAGTCCCGGGTCAGCCGGTTTGGGGACTCGACGACCTGGGCCAGCAGGGTGACGAAGACGCCCGCCCAGCTTGCCACCGTGGTGCGATCGAGCAGGGCGGTGCGGAACTCGAACTCCACTCGTACGTCGGTGCCCTCCGCACTCAGCGCCAGGGTGAGGTCGAATTTGGCCTGCCCGAAGTCCAGCGCGACTCGTTCTGCGGCGAAGTCTTCGAGTCGTTCCGGCGCCAAAGCTTCATTCCAGGAGAATGCGACCTGGAACAGCGGATGGTGTGCCGGGTCACGCGGTGGAGCCACCACCGAAACGATCGTGTCGAGTGAGACCTCTTGATGCGGGCGCGCCTCAGCGACTGCATCCGCGACGTTGCCCAGCAAGTCGGCGAACCCCTGCTCCGGTAACACGAACGCTCGCACCGGCAGGGTGTTCACAAACAGGCCCACAACGTCCGCCAGTTCGGGCATGGCGCGGCCGGTCACAGGAAGCCCGATCACTAGATCCGTCACGCCGCTGAGTCGTGACAGCAGCAGTTGGTAGGCGGCGAAGTAGACGGTGAACGGCGTGGTGTGGTGCGCTTTCGCCAGCGCGCGAACCCGATCAGCGACCTCGGCGCTGAGTCGCAGCCGATAGGTATCGCCGTGTGCGCTCTGTCGCGGTGGTCGTGGTCGGTCCCAGGGTAGTTCCAGCACTCGCGGCGCATTCGCCAACAGATCGGTCCAATAGCGCAGTGCCTCAGCGTATTCTGGAACATCCTTGCGGTTGTGATGCCAGGTGGCGTAATCGGGGTACTGTACCCGCGTCGGCGGCAGGTCTTCGCCCCGTTCTCGTGCCGAGAGCTCTCTGAACAGCACTGCCATAGACATACCGTCTGCGACGATGTGGTGTACCACCAACGCCAGCGCATGCCGGCCATCCGGCAAGTCGGCGACGATCCCTCGAACCAGCGGGCCCTTCTCCAGGTTGAACACGCGAGCTGCTTCGAGGCGGATCGCGGATGACAACCGCTCAGGCCCAGTAGTGATCCGCACGATCTCCGGCGGCAGGTCGGCGTGCACACGTTGGACGAGCTGGCCATCGGTGCGGGCGAACGTCGTACGCAGCGCCGCGTGCCGCGCGACTAGGTCACTCAGGCACTCCTCGAGGCGGTCGACATCAATATCCCTGCCGAACACCAGGCAGTCCACGATCGAGTAGGCGGCGCCCATTTCCTCTACCTGAGCGAGGTACCAAAGCCCGACCTGCGCCGAAGTCGCGGGGACGACGTTGCCGCGGACGGGCCGGATCGGCGCAGCCGGATCGGCCGAAGCCGCCGTGGTCAGCTCCGCGATGGTCGGATGGGCGAAGATTTCGGCAAAGGGCACCGCGACACCGGTCCGCTTTTCCAGTGCCGTCGCCGCTCTGATCGCCTGCAGCGAAGTGCCGCCCAAATCAAAGAAGTCATCGTGGATACCGACATCGGTCGCGCCGAGCAGCTCTGCCCAGATGCTGGCCAGCTCTCGCTCCAGCGGGGTCCGCGGAGGAACCCGGTCGACACCGCAGGCCGGAGGGATGTCGGTGGGATCTGGCAGGGCCGCCCGGTCGAGCTTGCCGCTTCGCGTGAGCGGGAATTCGGGAATCCCGACGAACATCGACGGCACCAGGTACCCGGGTAGCCGGGTCGCGACCCACGCGCGTAGCCCTGCGGGGACTTCACCGTTCATGTAGGCCACCAGCCGCGCGTTCTGGCTCGTGCCGAGGACCGCGACCACCGCACGCGACACCGACTCGTGTCCGCAAAGGACAGCCTCGATCTCGCCAGGTTCGATCCGGAAGCCGCGAACCTTTACCTGGTCGTCGATCCGACCACAGAACACCAGGGACCCGTCGGCGCGCATGCGCACCAGGTCACCGGTGCGATACATCGTGGCGCCGGTGAACGGATCCGGAACGAAGCTCGCAGCCGTGAGCCCAGGGCGACCGAGATAGCCGTTCGCGACACCCGCTCCGGCCAGGTACAGCTCACCGACCGAACCCAGCGGGACCAGCGTGTCGTCACGCAGCACGTATGCATGCACGTTCCCCAACGGTCGCCCGATCACGTCGCCGCCGTCGGGCGGCATGAGAACTCCCATGGTGGCGGTAACTGTCGTCTCGGTCGGTCCGTAGGTGTTGATCAGCCGCGCTTTGGGGCGTTGCTCGTGCCAGGCACGTACGGCGGGCTCCGGGCAGAGCTCCCCGCCGATGATCACCGTGTGCACTCTCGATGGCCACGGCAACCGAGCTTCTACTAGGGTCGCCCAGAACGCAGTGGGCAGATCCACCACGGAAACCCTGGCGTGGACCAGGAAATCGAACAGCGCGCGCACCGAGGTATCGACGCCCGGCTGCTTCAGGACACAGCACGCCCCGGCTCCCCATGCGCTCCAGAACTCCTCCACCGATGCGTCGAAGCTCGGCGACGCGAACTGCAGCACGCGATCGCCCGTGCCCAGCGCTAGCACACGTGCCTGTGCTGCCACCAAGTTGGCTACCCCACGGTGCGTTACCGCCACTCCCTTCGGTGTGCCGGTCGAGCCGGAGGTGTAGATCACATATGCGGTGTCAGTCGGACTGACCTGCACCGGTAGCCCGGTCTCGGGACCGTCCGGTTCCATCTCGAATCCATCCTGACCACCGATGACGAGCTCGCATCCAGCGTCGTGGATCATGAGTTCGAGACGGGACTCGGGGTAGGCCGGATCGAGCGGGACGTACGCAGCACCGGTCTTGAGTACCGCGAGCATCGTCACGCACAGCTCGATCGACTGCTCCAACCGGATGCCGACCCGGGCGCCCGCCTTGGCACCACGAGCGACGAGCTGGTGTGCCAGCCTATTCGCTCGACGATTCAAATCCATATAAGATAATTCAGTTTCGCCAAAACACACCGCAGGCGCGTCGGGAGTCCGCCGGACAGCGCGATCAAACACCGCAACCATCGTGGCGGTGTCGACTTCGATTACCGGACCCGCACCCAATCGCAACACCTCCGCGCGTTCGGAGGGAGCCAACGCAAGGTCTTCGATCGGTGCGGAAGGGTCGGCGATCAACCTTTCCATCAACGCTCCGAAAGCCCCGGTCCAAGCCCTGACCGTCGCTTCGTCGAGCAAGTCCGAGCGGAATTCGAATGTCCCTGTCAGCCGCCCTGCGTTCTCACGCAGGATGACTACGAAGTCGTTCTCCTCGTCTCCGGTATGTACCCGCTCGAACCGGGCATCGCCGGGCAGGGCGGTGATGCTGTGGTGCTCCGGAAGGTACATGTACGCTACCCGGTAGGTGGGGGATCGACCTTGAGCTCGCTGCGCCTCGGCAACGGCGGCGATTCGGCCGACCGGAAGTCGTGCGTGAGCCAATGCCGAAGCAGCTGACCTCTCTACCTCCGCGACGCACGAGTCGAGCGAATCCCTTCCACCGACACGGATCCGGACCGGAACCATGTTCATCACGTAGCCGATGAGTTTGGCGGTGCCAGGCTGGTCGCGGTTCGCGCTCGGTGTACCGACTACGACGTCGCTCACTCCCGTCCGGCTATGCAGGAACAATCCGAAAAGCGCGAACCCAGCGGTGAAGAGGCTGCAGGCCCGCGTAGTCGCGAACTCCTGCAGCCGGACGAGTGCATCTTTGCCGAAGTCGACGTCGATCCGCTCGGCTGTCGGCGACGCAGGCGCCGGACCGAACGGCGGTTCGGGGGCGGCAGCCAGGTAACCTGCCCAGAACTCCTCGTCCGCCTGCCAAGCGCCGACCGCGCGCAGATCTTGGTGCCACTCGGCGAAGGCGCCGTAATCCGCAACCGGCGGCAACTGGAGCACTTGACCGCTGACCGTTGCCTCGTACCGCAGGGTCAGCTCTTGATGCAGCAGGTCGAATGTCCACCAGTCGGTCACGATGTGGTGGAACGCAAGGACCAGCACTCCGTGATCGAGGTCCTCGGCGGTGATCAGGCGAGCTCGCACGACCGGGCCGGAAGCCAGGTTGAATGGTTCGCTCGCACACCGCTGAATGTGTTCCCGCACCGTCCCGGGAAGCGCGGTAACCCGCTCCAGCTCCAAGGTGTGGGGCTGGACCCGCTGCTCGACCCGGTGTTCGCCTGCGACGAAAGTCGAGCGCAGGACCCGGTGCCGTTGCATCAGTCCGTCCAGCGCTGCGTGGAGTGCGTCAACGTCAACCGGCTCCCGGAACCAGTAGGCACCGCACAGGTTCAGTGCTGCACCGGGATAGAGCGCTTCGAACGTCCAGAGGTCTTCCTGTTACGGGCTGAGCGCGAACACATCCGAATCAGGACGCTGCGGTGGGGGCAGCGAACCGAGGTCGATCCCTTGCTCCGTCAACCGGCTGAGCGTCGCTCTACGACGGTCGGCAGGAAGGGCCGCGAGGCGGCCCAGCAATGTGGTCAGGTCCATGCCTCTCAGCGCTCCCTCGTGGTCTGCGTCAGCAACGTCAGTGTGCGAGACATCTCGGGCAACGACGGACCGAAGTCGACCAAGCAGGCGACTTCGTCGCAGCCGAGTGCGTCGAGCTCCTTGATCGTCGCCGTGCAGGTTTCCGGCGTGCCCAGCATCGACAACGACGACCAGTAGCGCTCGAATGCGAAATCCAGCAGTGCCGCACGTTCAGACCCTGAGAGGTCGGCCGGGCCCGACCGCTCGGAACTAGCCGACTGGGTGACGAACGAATCGAGGTAGGTCTTCATCGGCGTTTCGACTTTCGCGCGCACTTCGTTGCGATCGTCGCTCAGGTAGGTGTGCACCGAGAGCGTCACCCACGGCGTACCGTCCGGGTGATGCCGGTGATGGGCAGCCCGATAGGCGGCGATGTTGGCGGCGAGGCTCTCCGGGGTCTGCCCGATCGTCGATGCCAGCACGGACACGCCCAGTTCTCCGGCCGAAAGCCAGGTTGCCCGGCGGCCGGAGGTGGTCAGCCACAACGGCAGCTCAGGCTGGATCCGGTCGGGGCGGATCCGGACCTCGCGTTGCTCGCCCTGCGGATCGCTCGCCCGTATCCGGCCTTCGCGCCAGCCCGAACGCAGCAACCCGAGTCCGATCGTGGTGATATTGCGGCGCTCGGCGAAGGCGCTCGGGCGGATGACGAAGTCCAGAGGGTGCCATCCGGTGCCGACCGATACGCCGATCCGTCCGCCGGAAAGGGTGTCGAGTATCGACCAGTCCTCAAGCACTCGGATCAGGTCATGCAGCGGCAGCACGATGCTGCCGGCGTGGATCCGGATCCGCTGGGTTCTGGAGACGAGAGCCCCGGCCAGAACCGCGGGATTCGGAAAAAGATCACCGAAGTCCTGGAAGTGCCGTTCTGGCACCCAAAGCGTGTGCAGGCCGAGCTCATCGGCATGTTCCGCCAGCCCCAACACATTCTGATAGCGCCGCTGCGGCGACGCAGGCTCCTGACCGCTGCCGAAAAAAGACACACTGAGCTTCATATTACAGGCCCTCCCCAGGTCCTGGTGGTAGATTAGGCTTTCAGCCGCGCCGACGGCTGGTCGGGATCGGCGCGCGCGGCACCACCCGGGTGAGTGACGTCGCCTGCGCTGCCACCGTGTCCTGCAGCAGCGGGCTGGCCACCTCGCCTAGCCAGTTGCAGGCCGAGACGATTCGGGCAGCCTGCAGGGAGCTGCCACCCAGGTCGAAGAAGCTGTCGTGCACGCCGACGCGCTTCACCCGGAGCACTTGTGCCCAGGCTTCGGCGATCGCCAGCTCCAGCTCCGAACGAGGAGCAACATAAGCGGTCGTTGGCAAAGGAGCCGGGTCGGGCAGCGCGCGCCGATCGATCTTCCCGTTGGGACTGAGGGGGAACTGCGACACCTCGACGAAGGTCGAGGGCACCAGGTGGCTCGGTATCCGTCCGGCCAGCCACGCTCGCATGTCCTCAGGCACAGGACGGTCAAGGTAGCCCACGAGACGGGCATGCTCGCCGGTACCACGTACCGCGACTACGGCCTGTCCCACACTGTCGTGGCTGCGCAACACGTTCTCGACTTCCGCGGGTTCGATCCGAAACCCACGGACCTTCACTTGATCGTCGTTCCTGCCGAGGAACACCAATCCACCGTCAGCGCGCATGCGGACGAGGTCGCCGGTGCGGTACATCGTCCCGCCTGAGAACGGATCCGGCACGAACCGCTGCGCCGTCAACTCGGCATGTCCCAGGTAGCCCAAGGCCACTCCCGGTCCGGCGACGCACAGTTCGCCGGGTGCGCCAACTGGCACCGGTTCACCGTCGGCCAGGACGTAGATGCGTACGTTCCCCAATGGCGGGCCGATCGTGACCGCATCTCCCGGCCGCAATCGGACTCCACTCACGCATACTGTGGCCTCGGTGGGGCCGTAGGCATTGATCAACCGACGACTACCACCCCAGGCCTCTACGACCCCGCGCGAGCACGGTTCGCCTGCGGTGATCACAGTGGACAGTCCAGGAACCTTATTTTGATCGAGTGTTGACAGCACAGAAGGCGGGAGGGTTGCCATCGTGACCCTTTCGTTCACGATGCATTCCTGCAGTGCAATTCCAGTTCGGTCCGAGTCGCGGATCAAAACGACACAAGCATTGGCGCCCCAGGTCACGAACAGCTCGGAGACCGACGCGTCGAATGCGGCGGACGCGAACTGCAGGACCCGATCGCTCCGGTCGAGCCCGAACAAAACGGACTGAGTGGCTGCGAGGTTGGCGATGCCACGGTGGGGGACTACCACGCCCTTCGGGGTGCCAGTCGAACCGGAGGTGTAGATCACGTAAGCGGGATCGTGAGGGTCGACCTCGACCTCAACCTCGGTTTCGTCGCACGCTGCGATTGCTTCCCTGGCGCTCTCGTCGTCCAGTATGACAACTGGTATTTCACCGAACATCGCGGAGTGGCTGAGGGCGGAGACGATCAGCGTGCACTGGGCGTCCTCGACTGTATACCGAACGCGGGGAGCTGGGTAGCCGGGATCCAGCGGCACGTAGGCGGCACCGAGCTTCAATATCGCCAGTACCGCGACACACAGTTCATTCGTGCGTTCCAGACAGATGCCGATCCGATGGCCCCGCATAACGCCCCGTGTCCGGAGGTGGTGAGCGAGTCGGTTGGCACTTCGATTCAACGCCCCGTAGGTCAATGTCTTTCCAGCACCGGCAACCGCATCGGCATCCGGATGCCGTGCAACGGCTTCGGCGAATACGGCAATCGCCGACTGGGCGGTCACTACAAGTTTGGGTCCGGTACCAAGGGCGAGAACGCGGTCCCGAGCTGGCTCGGGAAGCCGCAGCACTTGATCGACCCGGTCTGCACCGGACCGCAGGCGTGATGAGAGCAGCTGCAGCCGCCCGGCGAAGTCGGTCAGCCGCACATTTGAGTGGACCGCAGACCAGCTGTCCAGAGTCAGCCCCAACTCGTCATCCTCGTTGGCGTCCAGTACCAGCGGCAGCCCGCTTCGGCGGTTGATCCGTACCAGGTCGTCTTTGTTCTGCGCACCCACCGCCGCACACAGGGCCTCGGTGATCTGCGCCCGCCAGTTGCGGGGCTGATAGTTCAGCGCCGCTGAGAAGCCGGACGTCGAGGCCATCCCGGCCGCGCTCGGCGACACGGCGTAGCTCCGAGAGTCCAGGTCGATTTTCCTGATGTAACGCAAGAAATCGACTACGCCTGCGCGCCGGTCGACGACGATCTTCAACGGGACGACGTGCATCAGCGGACCGACGACGTCTTGCCACTCCTGAGGTAGGACGCGACGGAAGCTGTATACATTGCCGACGGTGACGTCGTTCTGGCTGGTCTGTTCTGCTGTGAGCAGCGCAAGCGCCGCGATCAGGAAAGTCGATTCGGTCGGCTCGTCACGGTCCCGGCCGGGGACGTGCGGCGCCGACCGGGCCTGCGTCCACCGCACCTGGCTGCGATCACCGCGGGGGCCCGTTGTCGATCCGGTTGCAAGACGGGCCGCCCAGAATTGCGTTGCGTCCTCGTCTTCCTGTGCGCGTAGCTGGCCGGACGCCGTGAAGAAGTCTGTGAGTGGTACTGGATCGAGGCCGTCGCCGCGGCGCATCCGGGCGTAGGCTTCCAATGCCTGGACCGTAACCAGCTGGATGCTGAAGTTGTCGACCAGAGCGTGGTGGAAAGTCCAGATCCACACTCCTGAGCCGTCCTCGTCAGGTGCCCACGACAACCGCATGGGCGTTCGGCCAAGATCGAGTGGTTCCTCCGCATCTCGGGCTATCGCGCGGGTGAAGAACTCGTCGGCGGTCCAGGCCGTCGGGGGATGGTAGGTCAATCGGACCGGTTCGTTGTCCGGTTCGTAATGCCAGCCGTCGATGCCTGGCACGAACCGGACGGTGAGAGCACGGTGTCGGGTGAAGGTGCGCCGCCATGCCTGTGCCATCAGGTCGATGTCGGTGCTGGCGGGCAACCACAGCCCCAGTCGGATCGTCTCGACGTTGACTTCCATCGCCAACTGGCTTGCGCTGAGCAGTTGCGCCTGGATCGGAGTCAGCTGGTTCACTGCTTGTCGCTTTCGGCTAATGCAGCCTGGGTAGAGACGCCAAGCTGCCTGAGTGATCGGCTCATCAGGCCAAGCACACCGCAGAGCGTTCCGAGGGTTCCGGCGATCACGAGCATGGTGGCCATTCCAGCTCCCGGTCCGCTTCCGACCAGCGCCGACCAGCCGAGCCGATCCGCGGATGCGGACCGAGCCCACGGCTCGAAGATATGGTCGGCCAGCGGCCCGGCCAATGCGATCGCGATCGGGACCGATAGCTGTGCCAGGAATACGAACCCGCCGAATACCTTGCCGAGCAGCTCGGTTGGGACATTTACCTGCCATACCACCTGGTTGCAGGTGTTGATCACGATGACGCAAGCACTGTTGAGGAACCCCGTGATACACCAGCCGACGATGTTCCCGCTCAGCCCGAGTCCGATCTGCCCGAGGACGCTCACCGCCAGCAGTCCCAGAAGAAGCCCTCGAACCTTGTGCGTCGGGCCGCCCCAGGCGGACACAGCGAAACCGCCGATGATCCCGCCTGCACCTACGCACGCCAGCACCACAGACAACGTCGCTGAGCTTCCGCCGGAGCGGGCAAGCACCATCGGCTGCATGATCACCTGACCGAATGCCCCGGCAAGGTTGACGACGAAGAACATCAGCGCCAGGAACCGTAGCGGCGGATGCGCCCAGATCCAGCGCAGGCCGGTCAGCTGCTTCTCCCAGAACCTGATCCGTGGCTCGCCAACGGAGGCGCGGGTAGCAATTGGTATGAGCACCACGGTAATTACCGCGATGAACGAGGTTATGGCATCGACGACGAACACGAGTCCAAGGCTGCCGAGCGACAGGAGCATGCCGGCGCATACCGGGCCGGCCAGGTCGGCACCGCTGCGTGCGGCCGAGAGCAGGCTGTTCGCCTTGGCCAGTTGCGGCTTCGAGACAAGCGTCGTCAGCGCCGCAGAGAACGCCGGGTACTGGAACGCCTCGATCGCGCCTGCCACTGCCGATGCAATGTACAGCTGCCATAGCTGCAGCCCGCCGGAGAAGTACAGGAAGCCCGGCACGAGGATGACCAGACCCGTGCCCAGGTCCGTGATCAGCAGGGCTACCTTGTCGTTGAGCCGGTCCACCAGGTACCCGGCGGTCGGGCTCGCGAGCATCTTAGGCAAGAACGAGAACAGCGCGACCAGCGTGACATTGGCTGCACTGCCGGTGGTATGGAAGACATAGAAGATGAACGCGAACCGGGTCATGCTGTTGCCGACGAGACTGAACATCTGACCGGCCCACAGCACCAGGAATCGACCCATACCGCGGTAGCTGTCAACAAGGCCCGGCGGTTTTGTCGCCCCTACGGTCTCCGTCATCGGCGACTGAACCGTCTGATCAGCTCCTGCTCCGTCTCGCGGGAGACGCCAGCCGCGAACTCGTGGTCTCCTCGATCCCGAACCCATTTCCGGACGTCGCGAATCGTGTCCGCGATATCGCGGACATGCAATCCTGATGCGCGCGCTTTCGAGGCGTCGACAGTAAAAAAGCCTTTCATTTGCAAATCTGATGGCGGCAACCATAGCGGAAGGTCCACCATGGGCCGCAGTTCGGCATCTCGAATCTGCGCCTCATTCAACCGCACGAATTCCGAACTAGTGCCAGCGTGGCAAGTAATTGACGCGACGAAGTCGGCGAACGTCAACGACGGCCCGGCCGCGTTGAACGCTCCCACTGGCCTTGCACGGGCAACTTCGACCATCCATGCGGCGAGATCGGCGGCGTCGATGTACTGCAATGGAACATCCGCCGGGTCGGGGACGACATGCGTGCCCGGCTCGGCCAGGCGCTCGACCCAGTAGGTAAAGCGATCCGACGGGTCGTAGCGGCCTGCGATGATACATGGCCGGATCGTGGTGTGACTGCGGAAGTGCATGGCGACGCGCTGCTCGCAGAGACCCTTGAGTAGACCGTAGGTCTCGCGGGTGGACTCTGCGGGCACGGGTCCATCGACACTCTTCAGCTGGGCGGTCTCGTCTGTGCCGTCCTGTGCAAGTGAGGCGTAGGCTGAAATCGTGGAGACGAATACGTAGTGCCCGACTCGATCGCCGAGCACTTTGGCCGCAGCATCAACCTCGTCCGGGTGATACCCGGACAGATCGAACGCGACGTCCCATTCGCCACAAGTCAGCGAGGTGAGATCGCCCACGCGACTACCCAGCACGTGCCGCGCTTCGGGAAAGAGATTCGGATTGGTCTCCCCGCGATGGAAAACCGTGACGTTCCAGCCATTACCCAGCAGGTGCTCGACAAGGTGGCGACCCAAAAATTTCGTGCCACCCAATACTAAAGCACTGCCCCCTCTGACAGTCATGGCGCAACTGTAGCGAAGTGTTGTTTAGACAGCTATGTGATGCGTATCATAGGCTGATGGAACCGGGCTTGGTTTCAACTCCTGGCTCTCGGGGGTGTCCTTATGTGGTTGTCAAGCTGCGGCGGGGGTGGTTTCGGGGTGCCGGTAGTGGGTGTGGTTGCGGAGCATGGCGTAGAGGACGTCGCAGCGGCGTCGTGCGAGGCCGATGAGGGCGGCGTTGTGTTTTTTGCCTTCGGTTCTTTTCTTGTCGTAGTAGGTGCGGCTGGTGGGGTCGGAGAGGGTGGCGAACGCGGCGAGGAAGAACGCACGTTTGAGGGCCCGGTTGCCGGTGCGGGGCGGGGTGTTCGCCTTTGATGCTGGTGCCGGAGGCGCGGGTGACGGGGGCGATGCCGGCGTAGGCGGCCAGGTGCGCGGAAGATGTGAAGTTCGCGGCGTCGCCGATTTCGAGCAGGATCCGGGCTGCGGTCCTGACCCCGATGCCGGGCATCGATGTCAGGACCTCGGCGAGAGGGTGCGCATCGAGGATCCCCTCGACCTCGGCGGCGACCTGTTGCGTTGCTGCGGCACGGGTTTTCAGGTTGTCCGCCAGTCTGGGCAGGACCGTGTCGGCGGCCGTTGTGCCCGGGACCGTGACGGTCTGCTCGGCGAGAGCGGTCATGATCGGCCCGATGGCGTGTTCGAGGGCGGGGTGGATGCCGGTGAGGAGGCCGCGGATGCGGTTGCTGATCCGAGTGGCTTCGCCGGCGTAGGGTCGGCCCGAGGCGCGGTGCTGGCCTTTCGTCCAGCTCGTTTCCTCAGGCCGCCCTCCGAACCCGCCGTGCCCATTTCTGAGCAACGGGCTCTCCACAAGTCCCCGCAGTGCGGGCGGTTCACCTCATGTTTGCGCTCGGCCAGGGCGAGGGGATCGCCGTTCCCCGGTATCGGTAGCGGGTGGTCCGCACCTTTGCCGGATCGAGCAGGATCGCCTTGCCCTCGGCGGGCCACCAACCGCCGCCGCAGTAGCGGTGCCGGAGTTCCTTCCATGTGGCCCGGCGGTGTTTGCGTCGCAGCCATCCGAATACCTGTCGCCAGACGATGGCGCGCAGGTAGCGGAACGTCGCGTGCGACACCCCGGGCCGGAAGTAGGTGGTCCAGCCCCGCAGCAGCGAATTCAGTTGGTGCAGCAGGACTTCGAGCGGCAGATTCACGTTCTGCCAGCAGATCGTCTTTACCTTCGCGACCTTCGCGACGCAGGACCGCACGGCCTTCTTCGTCGGGTAGGTGTATACGTAGTGTTTGCTGGTGCCTCGCTTGCGGTGGCGCTGGATGCGCCAGCCGAGAAAGTCGAGACCCTCGTCGATGTGGAGCACTCCCGTCTTGTCCGGCGCGAGCCGAAGCCCGAGCCGGGACAGCACCTCGGCCACTTCGTCGAGCAGGGCCCGAGCGTGCGCCTTGGTGCCAGACACCATGATCGCGAAATCGTCGGCGTACCGGATCAACCGGACGTTGGCGAGTCCGTGACGGCGCCGTTTGGCTCGCTCGACGCGGCCTGCCCGTTGCCCGGCGAAGTGCTCGTCGAGCGCGGTCAGAGCCACGTTGGCCAGCAGCGGCGACAGGATGCCCCCTTGCGGGGCGCCCTTGCTTGTCTCCTGCAACTGCCCGGTCTCGGTGAGGATTCCGGCGTTGAGGAACGCCTTCACCAGGACCAGCACGCGCTTGTCTCCGATGCGCGCCCGCACCCTGTCCATCAGGGCCGGGTGCGAGATCTCGTCGAAGCATGCGGCGATGTCGGCTTCCAGGACCCATTCATAGGAATTGGTCGCGTAGTGCCGCATCTCGAACACCGCATCGTGTGCTCGCCGGTTCGGGCGGAAGCCGTACGAGCACGGATCGAAATCCGCCTCGAAGATCGGCTCCAGGACCAGCTTCAGCGATGCCTTGACCACCCGGTCCGCCACGGTCGCGATCCCGAGACGGCGGAGCTTGCCGTTCGCCTTCGGGATCATCCACTCGCGCACGGGGAGCGGCCGGAAGCTGCGGTCTTTGACAGCAGTTCGCAGCGCGTCGAGGAATCCCCCGACCCCGACCTTGGCCTCGATGGAGTAGGCCGACCGGCCATCCACTCCGGCTCGGCCGGGCACCTTTGTTGCCCCGCACCCGATCCCATGCCACCAACAGGAAGGCGGGATCGTGGACGAGATTGAACAGATCGTCGAACCTGCGATGAGGATCGTCGTTTGCCCACGCGTGCAGCTTGGTCTGGATTCCCCGTACCCGAAGCTCGGCCCTCGCGAGGGCCATCTCCAGTTCGTCAGTGTTCACCAACGTCTCCCGGCTTTCCAGTACGGTCGCTGCAGACTTGCTGGCCCCCTTCGCCATGTGCGCGCCTCTCGCGCGCTCGGACTACTGCGGGGCCTCCGCCCCATCCCGCGGCCGTCAGCCGACGGTGGGCCTGCCCGCGGCCGGACTGGAGGTCCGGACGGAAGGGCGACCGGGGATGGTTCCCACGTTCACTCTGTGACCGATCGTCGAGGGAGGTGCCCAGCTGCTGTCCCGACAGCATCGCCACGACCACGCCGCAGGCTTTCACCGTGGCCTCCCCACCGACGACCTTGTCCGGCTTCGGAGTTGACGAGTCAGGCGACTCGCCACGCGCTGCTTCCCAGCCCATATCCACCAGGTTGGAGCTGGTTCGACGTCTACAGGGCTTTAGCACTGGTTCCTCTCGTGCACCTTCTCGTCTTGCTTGCCGAACCCGTGCCGTCTGGCAGTGCCAGCACGTCCCGGCGTTGTCAGGGCTGCTTGCCGCCCTCCCCGGCACCTCCCGGATCAGGCTGCCCTCAGCTTCACCGGACTGCTGCGACAGTCCGGAGGCGGAGTCCTTTCACCTCCACTCGGTCACAAAGCGCCTCGTGGCGCACCAGGTCGTCGTCGAATCCGGCCAGCACGTCCAGCTCGGCCAGCGCGTCGTCGCAGACGTCGACCGGGCGCAGTGTGTGCGGCAGGGAGCGGGCGGCGTCGGCGATGACGAATGCGTCCCGGGCGTCGGTTTTGGCGCGGCCGGGGTAGAGGTCGGCGATGCGGCGCATGGCCAGGCCGGGCAGGTAGGCGACCTGGTGCCCGGCGGCGCGGGCGACCGCGACCGGCAGCGCCCCGATGGTGGCCGGCTGGTCCACCACGACCAGCAGCGGTCCGTGCCGGGCGAGCTTGTCGAACAACGCCTTCAGCTTGGGTTCGGTGTTGGGCAGCGGCCCGTCGTGCAGGCGCTTCCCGTCCGGGTCCAGGCCGACCGCGTGATGGGCGCTTTTGCCGACATCCAGGCCGAGGAACACGCTGAAATCGCTGGTCATCCACCACGCCGTTCGGTCGTCGCCGGTGATCGCCGGTCGGGCATCGACGGCCGGCACCCACGTTATGGCGAGACCTGCCGCGCCGGCGGTCATGTCCCTAAAAGCGGTCGTTCGATGTCACCGGGCCCGGTGACACCACCCCCCGGATCATGCCTGCGACTGGGGGACAAAGTCATGCCGATCCCGGCGACCACAGCCTCTGGTCCAAAGGGCCGCGAGAACGATAACGGGGGGTTGCGGGCGTTCGGGGCGGATCACGTGCAACCGTCGGTTGGCTTGGTGGGCGTGGATGACGACGCGTTCGCGCGCTGGTGCAGCCGGAGCACGAGGTCTCCGCATCGGAGAAATTGCTGTCGTGCGGCGAATCAACCGTGACTGCCAGCGGTCAGGAGCCAGCGCTCGTGACAGATGTCCGTTGACGGTAAGAATGGGCGACTGATCGGCTTCGCTGTGATCGTGGCGGTGGAATTTCAGTTCCAGCGCATGTCCGTATCTGTCGGACGATCATCGCTGTGCGTGTTCGGGGTGCCGGAACGATTCGGCACGCCAGTCGTCGTAGACGACGAGGCAGCCGGGGCCGCCACGCCGCGCCCGGCGCGAAGCGCTCCAAGCTGGCGGACCGACTCTGTCGGAAGCCAGGAACATGCGTGAGCCTTAATTGGTACGCCGATCTATGTCGACGGCCTGTCTCTGACGCCGTGGTCCAAAAATGGCCACGGACGAATCGTCGGCCTGCGCGAGCGGTGAAGGGTTTCCACTCTTCACCGCTCGCGCAGGGAGACGAGGCAAACAGGGCGGAAGTCGACCGTCACCAACCCCGCTCGGCCAGCCGATGCGGCTCCGGCAGCTCCTCGACGTTGATCCCCACCATCGCCTCGCCCAGTCCGCGTGAGACCTTCGCCAGCACGTCCGGGTCGTCGTAGAAGGTGGTCGCCTTGACGATCGCCTCGGCGCGCTGGGACGGGTTGCCGGACTTGAAGATGCCCGAGCCGACGAACACGCCCTCCGCGCCCAGCTGCATCATCATCGCCGCGTCGGCCGGGGTGGCGATGCCGCCGGCGGTGAACAGCACGACGGGCAGCTTGCCCGCCTCGGCGACCTCCTTCACCAGCTCGTACGGCGCCTGCAGCTCCTTCGCGGCGACGAACAGCTCGTCCTCGGGCAGGGACTGCAGCCGCCGGATCTCGCCGCGGATCTTGCGCATGTGGGTGGTGGCGTTGGAGACGTCGCCGGTGCCGGCCTCGCCCTTCGAGCGGATCATCGCCGCGCCCTCGGTGATCCGGCGCAGGGCCTCGCCGAGGTTGGTCGCCCCGCACACGAACGGCACGGTGAACGCCCACTTGTCGATGTGGTTCGCGTAGTCGGCGGGGGTGAGCACCTCGGATTCGTCGATGTAGTCCACGCCGAGCGACTGCAGCACCTGCGCTTCGACGAAGTGGCCGATCCGGGCCTTGGCCATCACCGGGATCGACACCGTCTCGATGATGCCGTCGATCAGGTCCGGGTCGCTCATCCGGGCGACCCCGCCCTGCGCGCGGATGTCGGCGGGCACGCGCTCGAGCGCCATCACCGCGACCGCGCCGGCGTCCTCGGCGATCTTGGCCTGCTCGGCGGTGACCACGTCCATGATCACGCCGCCCTTGAGCATCTCCGCCATCCCGCGCTTGACCTTGGCGGTACCGGTGACGGACTGGGGTTCGGCGCTTTGCTGCTGCGACACCTTGCGGGCCTTTCTCGGGGAGGGTGCTGCTGGATTCACCCACCAGGGTAGGACTCAGGTGGACTGCCGACGCAGGCCAGTACGCGGATATCTTGAAAGGCCACTCCTCGGTTCGCGTACCCGTCGTCTGTGCGGGCGATAGGTTCTGACCTGCGAGTATTCTGGTGGAGGAGGTGTCGTCCGGGTGTCCGGCCGGGCGGGAAGGGTCCTCGGCAAGTGGCCACTGGTGGCGGATTCCGGCAGTCCACTTCGGGCCGCGGACACCCGTCCGGGCCGGGTGGCCGGTGCCGCCCTGGCCGGGATGGCCGCGGGTGGTCCCCCTAAGCTGGGGTGAACGTCTTTCGGGAGGTCGGGTGACGACGGTTTCGGGAACACGGCCGGTGGTCGGTGTGCTCGCCCTGCAGGGTGCCGTGCGCGAGCACGTCGCGATGCTGGAGCGTGCCGGTGCCCGGGCGGTCCCGGTGCGCCGCCCGGCCGAGCTGTCCGAAGTGGACGGCCTGGTGCTGCCCGGCGGCGAGTCCACCACGATGTCGCGGCTGCTGGAGACCTTCGAGCTGCTGGAGCCGGTGCGCGCGCGGATCGCCGGCGGGCTGCCCGCGTTCGGTTCCTGCGCGGGGCTGATCCTGCTGGCCCGCCAGGTGCTCGACGGGCGCCCGGACCAGCGGCAGCTCGGCGGGCTCGACGTGGTCGTGCGGCGCAACGCCTTCGGCAGGCAGGTCGATTCGTTCGAGGCCGACCTGCCGATCACGGGCGTGCCCGGCGGGCCGGTGCGCGCGGTGTTCATCCGCGCCCCGTGGGTGGAAAAGGCCGCGGGCGGCGTCGAAGTGCTGGCCACCGTGCCCGGCCCGGCCGATCCGGATACCGGCCCGGACGGGCCGCGGGTGGCTAGGATCGTCGCCGTCCGGCAGGGGGCGGTGCTCGCCACGGCGTTCCACCCGGAGATCACCGGGGACGAACGGCTGCACCGGCTGTTCGTCGGACTCGTGCGGGAAGCCTGAGCAGGGAGCGCGGCGCCGGGAGGCGGGCGGACGCGGAATAGATGGAGGAGAGATGAGCGGCCACTCCAAGTGGGCCACGACGAAGCACAAGAAGGCGAACCTCGACGCCAAGCGGGGCAAGCTCTTCGCGCGGCTGATCAAGAACATCGAGGTGGCCGCCCGTACCGGCGGGGGTGACCCGGACGGCAACCCCACGCTGTACGACGCCATCCAGAAGGCCAAGCGGAACTCGGTCCCGCAGGACAACATCGAGCGCGCCCGCAAGCGCGGCGCCGGGGAAGAGGCCGGCGGCGCGGACTGGCAGAACATCACCTACGAGGGCTACGGGCCCAACGGTGTCGCCGTGCTCATCGAATGCCTGACCGACAACAAGAACCGGGCCGCGATGGAGGTGCGCACCGCCCTCACCCGCAACAACGGCTCGCTCGCCGACCCGGGCTCGGTGGCCTACATGTTCACCCGCAAGGGTGTGGTGATCATGCCCAAGGCGGACGCGACCGAGGACGACGTGCTGATGGCGGTGCTCGACGCTGGTGCCGAGGAGGTCAACGACCTCGACGAGAACTTCGAGATCGTCTCCGAGGGCACCGACCTGGTCCCGGTGCGCAAAGCGCTGCAGGACGCCGGATTCGAGTACGAGTCGGCCGACCTGACCTTCCTGCCCTCGGTGAGCGTCCAGCTCGACGTCGACGGCGCGAAGAAGATCTTCAAGCTGATCGACGCCCTCGAAGACTGCGACGACGTGCAGAACGTGTACGCGAACTTCGACGTCTCGGACGAGGTCATGGCGGAGGTCGACTGACCTGCCCGCGCTGGGTGAGTTCCCGGATCCGGCCGAGCCGGTGACCTCAATGGACTGATCCAGTGCGCGAAGCCACCGTCGCGGCTCGGGACATCCCGGGCCGCGACTGTTCTTTCTCCGCCGATTTTGTGGTGTGCTGCAACGGAAATCGCGAAACTCCTTGGCCGGCGCGGAAGAACTGCGGCGCGGGGACTGGGTTCGGCGGCGCGGGTGCGGCACAATGGCGGCCGTGACGACCCCAGCCCTGAGTGCCGAAGACCAGAGCCTGATCGCGTGGATCGAATCCCAGGCAAGGGAACGGGGCAACGCGGTGATCTCCGTCCAGCCGGACGAACAGGGCGCGGGTTACTGCTTCACCGCGTGCGCATGGGCGTTGCACAACGTGCCGGAGGCGGTCGTGCTCGGCCTGCCCGGCCAGATGGGCTCGATCCTGCTGGACGCCTATGTCGATCGCGCGGCCAACGGCGAGATCTTCGAGGTCGGCAAGCGCTACGACGATTTCTTCGACGGCGCGCCGGTCGTGTTCGAGCGGGTGGCCAAGGGTCATTACCCGGAGTACTTCGGATCCGCGTTCCTGGTCTACCCCGACGGTGACTTCCCGGCACTGCAGCTGATCGTCGCCACCCCCGATGGGCATTTTCCCTGGCAGGACACCGCGCCCGAGGGTTTCGCGCAGTGGCAGCTGGTGCTCACCGAGAGCGGAGCGCCGGAAAGCTGGACCCCGGGCGTCGACGGCCCCTGACCTCTGCCGAAAGGCTGTGAAGGGGCCCTTCACGGACTCAGAGTCCGTGAAGGGCCCCTTCACAGCCCTCTCCGGGCGCCGGGCCGGGATCGTCCGGGCGGGCGTGTCCGTCGGCGGTGGCGCGAGGGCGACCGCTAGCCTGCATGTCGAACGGATGTTCGCGCGGGTGAAGGAGAACGGGTGCGGGTGCTCGGGGTCGACCCCGGACTGACCAGGTGCGGCCTGGGGATCGTCGACGGCGGCAAGGGCCGGTCCGTGCGCCCGGTCGCGGTCGGGGTGGTGCGCACGCCCGCCGGTACCGACCTCGCGCAGCGGCTGCTCGGCGTCGCCGACGAGGTGGAGCGCTGGCTCGACCGGTACCGCCCGGCGGCGGTGGCCGTGGAACGGGTGTTCGCCCAGCACAACGTGCGCACCGCGATGGGTACCGCGCAGGCGGGCGGCGTGGTCGCGCTGGCCGCCGCCCGGCGCGGGCTGCCGGTCGTGTTCCACACCCCGAGCGAGGTCAAGGCCGCGGTCACCGGATCCGGACGGGCGGACAAGGCCCAGGTCACCGCGATGGTGATGCGCCTGCTCGGACTCGAGGTCAAACCCCAACCGGCGGACGCGGCGGACGCGCTCGCGCTGGCCATCTGCCACCTCTGGCGGGAACCGATGCGGGTCCGGCTCGCCGAAGCCGAGCGGCGCGCGGCCGAACTGGCCCGCGGGCACAAGGCCCGGCTGGCCGCGGCGGCCAGACAGACCGGAGCGGCGAAGCCGCCGAACGGGTCCCTCAAGCATCGGGCCGGTTCTGCGCCACGGGCCGGAATCGCCAAGCCACAGGCCGGATTGCCGCGGGAGATCGGGGCGCGGCCTCGGCGGGCCGAGCTCCCGTCGCGGGAAGCCGACGGGACGAGGCCGGAGGTTGGATCTCGGCAGGAGCTCGGCGAGTCTCTGCAGCCGGAGGCCGGGGCTGAGGAACCCCGGGGTGGATTTCGGCAGGAACTTGGGGAATCTCTGCGGCGGGAGGCCGGGGCCGAGAAACCCAGGGGCAGATCTCAGCAGCAGTCTGGTGAGCCTCTTCGGTCGCAGGCGGGACTCCCACAGCAGGAGCCCGGGTCGCCGGATCCGCAAGCCGGGTCGTCGATGCACCAGACCGAGCCACCGCAGAGAAAGACCCGGCCTCCGGCCCCGCAGGCGAGGGCTTCGAAGCTCCAGGCTGCGCCGCCCCTGGACCAGCAGCCGGACACCTCGAAGCTCCAGGCCGCGCCTCCGGCGTCGACCGAGCCTCCAGGTCAGCAGCCTGATACCTCGATGCACCAGACCGAAACCCCTCCGCGCCGACCCGGCCCCCCGAAGAAGCAGGACGAAACAGGAGCACCACGATGATCTCCTCGGTACGCGGCGAAGTGCTGTCCGTCGGGCTCGACCACGTGGTGGTCGAGGTCGGCGGGGTCGGCCTCGCCGTGCAGGCCACCCCGGCGACGCTGGCCACGCTGCGCCGCGGCGAGCAGGCGCGGCTGCACACCGCGCTGGTCGTGCGGGAAGACTCGTTGACCCTCTTCGGGTTCGCGGAGGAGGACGCGCGGGAGCTGTTCGGCCTGCTGCAGACCGTCTCCGGGATCGGGCCGCGGCTCGCGCTGGCCACGCTCGCCGTGCTGGAACCGGACAAGCTGCGGGCGGCGCTGGTCGAAGGGAACATCACCGTGCTCACGCAGGTGCCCGGCATCGGCCGCAAGGGCGCCGAACGGCTCAGCCTGGAGCTGCGCGACAAGGTCACCGCGCTCGGCGGGACGGGGGACGTCCCGGTCGTCGCTGCGCCAGGGGCGTTGCGCGGCGAGGTGGTGGAGGCGCTGTCCGGCCTCGGCTTCCCGGCCAAGCAGGCGGAACAGGCCGTCGACCGGGTGCTCGGCGAAGGGGAGGGGCACACCACCTCCTCGGTGCTGCGTGCCGCGCTCGCCGTGCTCGGCCGTAAGCAGTAGCCGATGGACCACGAGGTGACCGAGTTCGGGACCGGCGGCCACGAGACCGGCTATGAGACCGGGTACGAGACCGCCGACGAGACGCTGTCCGCGCTCGCGCAGACCGGCGAGGGCGATCTGGAGACCACGCTGCGCCCGCGCCGCCTGGACGAGTTCGTCGGCCAGCCCCGCGTGCGCGAGCAGCTGGAATTGGTGCTGGAGAGCGCCCGGCGGCGTGGGGTGCCGCCGGACCACGTGCTGCTGTCCGGCCCGCCCGGACTGGGCAAGACGAGCATGGCGATGATCGTGGCCGCCGAACTCGGTGCGGCCATCCGGATCACCTCGGGGCCCGCCTTGGAACGGGCCGGCGACCTGGCCGCGATGCTGTCCAACCTGGCCCCGGGCGACGTGCTGTTCATCGACGAGATCCACCGGATCGCCCGGCCCGCCGAGGAGATGCTCTACCTCGCGATGGAGGACTTCCGCGTCGACGTGGTGGTCGGCAAAGGCCCGGGTGCGACCAGCATCCCGCTGGAGATCGCGCCGTTCACGCTGGTCGGCGCCACCACCCGGTCCGGCTCGCTGACCGGGCCGCTGCGCGACCGGTTCGGGTTCACCGGCCAGATGGAGTTCTACTCCGATGCCGAGCTGGAGCTGGTGGTCCGGCGGGCGGCGACCATTCTCGGCATCGGGATCGACCGCGACGGCTGCGCGGAGATCGCCGGCCGCTCGCGGGGCACCCCGCGGATCGCCAACCGGCTGCTGCGCCGGGTCCGCGACTACGCCGAGGTACGCGCGGACGGCTCCGTCACCCGCGAGGTGGCGCGGGCCGCGCTGAAGGTCTACGACGTGGACGAGCTGGGGCTCGACCGGCTGGACCGGGCCGTGCTCGGCGCGCTGACCCGCTCGTTCGGCGGGGGGCCGGTGGGCGTCTCCACGCTCGCGGTGGCCGTCGGCGAGGAGGCGGGCACGGTGGAGGAGGTGTGCGAACCGTACCTGGTGCGCGCGGGTATGCTCGCCCGCACGCCGCGGGGCCGGGTGGCGACCCCGGCCGCGTGGGAGCACCTCGGCCTGGTGCCGCCGCCCGGGCGTCCGGATCAGAGCGGCCCGACGCTGTTCGACCAGGGCTGATGAGGTGCGAACCGACGGTGGGTGCTGGCGTTCTCGCGAGCACCTGGCACACTCGAACCCAGCACATCCGTCAAAACCGGGCGCGGCCCTCGGCCGGCGGCGTCCGTCGAATGGAGAGTCATGAATAGTTTACTGCTGCCGTTGCTGCTGCTGCTCGTGGTGGCCGTGCCGCTCATCATGGGTACCCGCAAGCAGAAGAAGCAGCAGGCCGCCCAGCAGGATCTGCAGAACACCCTGGCCCCCGGCGACCGCGTGATGACGACCTCGGGCCTCTACGCCACGGTGGCCGACGCGACCGGGGACACCACGATCGATCTCGAGATCGCCCCCGGTGTGGTGACCACCTGGCTGCGGCTGGCGGTGCGCGAGAAGGTCGCCCCGGTCGTCGAGACCGACGAGGCCGAGGAGAGCACCGAGACGGCCGTCTCGGAGATCTCCTCGACCCCCTCGGAGGCCCCCGCGCAGGAGACCATCACCGTGGAGGCCGAGAGGTCGGGCGCACAGCTGGCGCCGCCGCTGGAGCACGAGAAGAAGTGACCTCCCGCTCAGCGGGGCACTGAGCCGCCCGCGGCCGGCCGCGTCGCAGGGCGAACGCCGGGCTCACGCAGCACCGAGTAGGGTCTCGGTGCTGCGTGCGTGTCCGTCGTCACGGTCATGCCCGCCGCGTCCGGGAAGACATCGCTTCCCGGCTCGCCGACCGCACCTGTCGGGGTTCACCCCCAGTCCGAGGAGACCGAAGTACCGTGGCACCATCGGCCGGGCATCTCCGCCCGGGACGCTATCTCGCCTTCTTCGCCCTGATCGTGGTCGCGCTGTACGCCCTGGTGTTCTTCACCGGCGACGGCAAGCCCACTCCGAAGCTCGGCATCGACCTGCAGGGCGGTACCCGGGTCACGCTCACCGCGCGCACCCCGGACGGCGGCCAGCCCAGCCGCGACCAGCTGAACCAGGCCCGGCAGATCATCGAGACCCGGGTCAACGGCATCGGCGTGGGCGGCACGAACGTGGTGCTCGACGGCAGCAACGTCGTCATCACGGTGCCGGGCGAGCAGGGCGACGAGGCGAAGAACCTCGGCCGGACCGCGAAGCTGGGCTTCCGCCAGGTGATCACCTCGGTGCCCAACGCGCCGGCGGCACCCCAGCAAGGCAAGCCGGCCGCCCCGGGCCAGCCGGGTAGCTCGACCGCGCCGAGCAGCAGCCCGGCCAAGCCGGGCGGCGGTGGCGCCGCGGGCGCCCCCGCGCAGCAGCCCCCGGGCAGCACGCCCTCGGCACCGCCGTCCTCCTCGGCGGCGGGCACGGGCGGGCAGACCCCGGTCGAGCAGGCCAGGAAGCTGCGGCAGAACCCCGACCTGACCTCCGCCGACCAGGCCAAGGCCCAGGCCGCCCAGCAGGCCGCGCTGTCCGCGCTGGTCTGCGCGCCGAACGAGCCCGACCCGCTGGAGGGCAACGACCTGCCGAACCAGCCGCTGGTCGCCTGCGGGGACAAGGACACGACCAAATACGTGCTCGGCCCGGAGTTCCTGCCCGGCACGGAGATCTCCGACGCCAACTCGGGCTACGACCAGACCAAGGGTCAGTGGATGGTCGACCTGAATTTCAAGGCCGGCGGCAGTAAGACCTGGGGTGACTTCACTTCCTCGCACGTGGGCAAGCAGGCCGCGTTCGTGCTCGACACCGACGTGGTGTCCGCGCCGACCATCCAGGGCGCGATCCTCGGCGGCCAGACCCAGATCACCGGCCAGTTCAACCAGTCCGACGCGAAGAACCTGGCGGACATCCTCAAGTACGGTTCGCTGCCGCTGTCGTTCGACTCCTCCGACGCCACCACGGTGTCCGCGACGCTGGGGCTGGCCTCCCTGCAGGCCGGGCTGATCGCCGGCGCGATCGGCCTGTTCGTGGTGTTCGTCTACTGCCTGTTCTACTACCGGTTGCTGGGCATCCTGACAATCTGGTCGCTGGCCATGTCCGGGCTGCTGGTGTACGCGACGCTGGTGCTGCTGGGCCGGTGGATCGGCTACACGCTGGACCTGGCCGGGGTGGCCGGCCTGATCATCGCGATCGGCATCACCGCGGACTCGTTCGTGATCTACTTCGAACGGATCAAGGACGAGATCCGGGAGGGCCGCACCTTCCGCTCCGCGGTCCCGCGCGGCTGGACCCGGGCCCGGCGCACGATCCTCGCCTCGGACGCGGTCAGCTTCCTCGCCGCGGCGATCCTCTACCTCATCGCCGTCGGCGACGTGCAGGGCTTCGCCTTCACCCTCGGCATGTCCACGGTGCTCGATCTGGTGGTGGTCTACCTGGTCACGCATCCGCTGGTGGCGATCGTGTCCACCTCGAAATCCACGTTCCTGTCGAACACGCGGAACCTCGGCCTCGGTTCCGTGCAGCGGCTCAGCGCGCAACGCAAGGCCACGCGCCGGGCGGCCGGCCGCACGAACCCGAAGGAGGCCTGACGTGGCTACCGAAGACCCCACCCCGGACGCCGGTACCCCGGCAGGCGTGCCCGGCGAGCAGGACACCCCCGCCCCGGCGGGCACGGAGGGGAAGAAGGAGAGCTTCTTCCACCGGCTCTACGTCGGCACCGGCGCGCTGGACATCATCGGCGCCCGCAAGCGCTGGTACCTGTTCTTCGTGGTGCTGCTGCTGGCCTGTATCGGCTCGATGGTCTTCCGCGGCTTCCAATTCGGCATCGAGTTCGAGGGTGGCACGCAGCTGCAGCTGCCCGCGCACGGCGCGCACGGCGAGATCACCAAATCGCAGGTCATCGAGTCGTTCCAGAAGGCGCTCGGCGAGCAGCCCGCGGAGACCCAGCAGGTCGGCGCGGGCTCGGCCTCGACCTTCCAGCTGCGCACCGAGACCCTCGACGCCGCTTCGGTGGCGAAGGTCAAGCAGCAGCTGTTCACCGACCTCGCGCCGCAGGGCGGCAACGGCCAGCCGAGCGTGGCGGCGATCAGCGACAGCGCGGTGAGCTCGTCCTGGGGCGGGGAGATCTCCCGGCAGGCCCTGATCGCGCTCGGCGTGTTCCTGGTCGCCGTGGTGATCTTCCTGGCGATCTACTTCGACACCAGGATGGCGCTGGCGGCGCTGATCTCGCTGCTGCACGACATCGTGGTCACCGCGGGCGTGTACTCGCTGGTCGGTTTCGAGGTCACCCCGGCCACGGTGATCGGCCTGCTGACCATTCTCGGGTTCTCGCTCTACGACACGGTGGTGGTGTTCGACAAGGTCCGGGAGAACAGCCGCGGGCTGCTCGGGCTCAGCCGCCGCACCTACGCCGAGGCGGCCAACCTGGCGCTGAACCAGACGCTGATGCGCTCGTTCAACACCGCGTTCATCGCGCTGCTGCCGATCCTCGGGCTGCTCGTCGTCGGGTACATCCTGCTCGGCTCGGGCACCCTGCAGGACCTGGCGCTGGTGCAGCTGACCGGGACGCTGGTCGGTGTGCTGTCCTCGGTCGCGCTGGCCACCCCGTTGCTGGTGGACTTCAAGATGCGCGATCCGCGGTACAAGCAGCAGGCCGAACGGGTCCGGGCGCGCCGGGCGAAGGCCGCCTCCCGCGAGGGCGCGGACTTCGACGCGGGCGACGACGACCAGCTGGCCACGGAGCTGCGCAAGGAGAAGGCGTACGCGGCGGCGGCCGGGGTGCCCGCGCGCATCCCGAAGGCGAAGCCGCGGTCGTCCGCGCCCCGGAAGAAGCGCTGAGCGGATGCGGCTCGACGCGGCCCTCGACCTGATCGCCGAGGTGCCGGACTTCCCCGGGCCGGGGGTGCTGTTCCGCGACCTGAGCCCGTTGTTCTCCGACGGCGCCGGGTTCGCCGCGGTGACCGACGGCCTCGCCGCCACATTGGCGCCGGAGGCCGAGCTGGTCGCCGGGGTGGAGGCCCGGGGATTCCTGCTCGCCGCGGCGGTGGGCTACTCGCGAGGCCTCGGTGTGGTGCTCGTGCGCAAGCCGGGCAAGCTGCCCGCAGTGGCCGGGCGGGTGGACTACGCGCTGGAGTACGGCACCGCGAGCGTCGAGCTGCCGGCCGGGGTGGTGCGCGCCGGGCAGCGGATCGCGGTGCTCGACGACGTGCTCGCCACCGGCGGCACGGCCGCGGCCGTCGGCGAGCTGCTGGAGGACGCCGGGGCCACGGTGACCGGCGTGTCGGTGGTGCTGGAACTCGCCGCGCTGGGCGGCCGGGCGGCACTCGGCGGCCGTTCCGTGCACGCGCTGCGGTCGGTCTGACCTGTAAGGGCTGTGAAGGGTCCCTTCACGGACCCGAAACCGGTCCGGTGCACGCCACGAGGTGGTCGCACACACCTCCGCATCGCCCGCTGCCGGGTCCCCGACCAACTTTGCCGGAACCCTGGGCTCTGGATCCGTGAAGGGGTCCTTCACAGCTTCGGGGGCGGAGTGGTCCGGCTCACCCGGGAACGGGGCGTCGCCGGGGGGTAGCGGAGGCGCAGAGGTTACGCTGGAGGTTCAGAAGCCGCACGAGCAGCAGGAGGTGCGGGTGAGCCAGGAGCTCGACGCCGATGTGCCCGCCAAGGGCTCGGTCTCCGGGAAGAACCCAGTCTCCGGGAAGAACTCCGTGTCCGGGCAGAATCCGGGCTCCCCGAAGAGCGCGGCCCCCGGGAAGAACCAGGGCGCGGGCAAAGGCTCGGCGGCCGGGAAGGACGCCGGTCCCGGGAAGGGCTCCGGCGCGCAGCCGCCACGGGGCAACGGTGCGGCACCCACTCCCTCGGCCACCCGCCGGGTGCGGGCGCGGCTGGCCCGGCGCATCACCGCGCAGCGCGCGGCCCCGGTCAAGCAGGTGCTCGAACCGCTCGCAGTGTGCCACCGGGAGCTGCACCCCAACGCGGATCTCGCGCTGCTGCAACGGGCCTACGACGTGGCCGAGGAGCTGCACCGTGACCAGCGGCGCAAGTCCGGCGACCCGTACATCACGCATCCGCTCGCGGTGGCCACCATCCTCGCCGAACTCGGCATGGACACCACCACGCTGGTGGCCGCGCTGCTGCATGACACGGTGGAGGACACCGGGTACTCGCTGGAGCAGCTGAAGGCCGATTTCGGCGACAAGGTCGGCGAGCTGGTCGACGGGGTCACCAAGCTGGACAAGATGAAGCTCGGCACCTCGGCGGAGGCGGAGACCATCCGCAAGATGGTGATCGCGATGGCGAAGGACCCCCGGGTGCTCGTCATCAAGCTGGCCGACCGGCTGCACAACATGCGCACCATGCGGTTCCTGCCGCCGGAGAAGCAGGCCCGCAAGGCCCGCGAGACGCTGGAGGTGCTCGCCCCGCTCGCGCACCGGCTCGGCATGGCGACGGTGAAGTGGGAGCTGGAGGATCTCGCGTTCGCCATCCTGCAGCCGAAGAAGTACGACGAGATCGTGCGGCTGGTCGCCGACCGTGCGCCGTCGCGGGACACCTACCTGCGCAAGGTGATCGCGGATCTGACCGCGAACCTGGTGTCCTCGCGGGTCACCGCGAAGGTCGAGGGGCGGCCCAAGCACTACTACTCGATCCACCAGAAGATGATCGTCCGCGGCCGCGATCTCGACGACATCCACGATCTGGTGGGCGTGCGGATCCTGGTCGAGGACGTGCGGGACTGCTACGCCGCGATGGGGGTGGTGCACGCGCTGTGGCAGCCGGTGCCCGGCCGGTTCAAGGACTACATCGCGCAGCCGCGGTTCGGCGTGTACCAGTCCTTGCACACCACCGTGATCGGCCCGGACGGCAAACCGCTGGAAGTGCAGATCCGCACCTACGAGATGCACCGCACCGCGGAGTACGGCATCGCTGCGCACTGGCGGTACAAGGAGACCAAGGGCACACACGCCACCAACGGCGGCGGCATGGAGCTGGACGAGATCGCCTGGATGCGCCAGCTGCTCGACTGGCAGCGGGAGGCGGCCGATCCGGGCGATTTCCTGGAGTCGCTGCGCTACGAACTCGGCGCGCGGGAGATCTTCGTGTTCACGCCCAAGGGTGACGTGATCACGCTGCCCGCCGAGTCCACGCCGGTGGACTTCGCCTACGCGGTGCACACCGAGGTCGGGCACCGCTGCATCGGCGCCCGGGTGAACGGGCGGCTCGTCGCGCTGGAGCGCAAGCTCGAGAACGGCGAGGTCGTGGAGATCTTCACGTCCAAGGCGGACACTGCCGGGCCGAGCCGGGACTGGCTGCAGTTCGCCGGGTCGCCGAAGGCGCGGGCGAAGGTCCGGCAGTGGTTCGCCAAGGAACGCCGCGACGAGGCGATCGACGCCGGCAAGGAAGCGATCACCAAGGAGATCCGCAAGGTCGGCCTGCCGATCCAGCGGCTGGTGTCGGCGGAGTCGATGGGCTCGGTGGCCAAGGAGCTGCGCCACGGCGACATCTCCTCGCTGTACGCGGCCGTCGGCGAGGGGCACACCAGCGCCAAGCACGTCGTGCAGCGGCTGGTCGCGCTGCTCGGCGGGGTGGACGAGGCGGAGGAGGAGCTGGCCGAGCGGGCCACGCCGTCCACCGTCACGCGCCGCCGCGGCTCCAACGACGTGGGCGTGATCGTCAAGGGCGCGGGGGACATCTGGGCGAAGCTGGCGCGTTGCTGCACGCCGGTGCCGGGCGACGAGATCCTCGGGTTCGTGACCCGCGGCGGCGGGGTGAGCGTGCACCGCACCGACTGCACCAACGCCGGCGATCTGCGCGCCCAGCCCGAGCGGCTGGTCGAGGTGGAGTGGGCGCCGTCCTCGTCCTCGGTGTTCCTGGTCGCGATCCAGGTCGAGGCGCTGGACCGGCACCGGCTGCTCTCGGACGTGACGAAGGTGCTCGCGGACGAGAAGGTCAACATCCTCTCCGCCTCGGTCACCACCTCGCGCGACCGGGTCGCGGTGAGCCGGTTCTCCTTCGAGATGGGCGATCCGAAGCACCTCGGGCACGTGCTGAAGGTGGTGCGCGGGGTGGAAGGCGTCTACGACGTGTACCGGGTCACTTCCGCGTCCTGACCGGGGGCCGGTTCCGGCTAGGGTGCTGGCCATGACCGACGGTTTCTCCTTCACCTCCGACGGCGCGATCGGCAGGCTCACCTTCCGCAGGCCGGCGAAGATGAACGCCATCACGCACGAGATCTGGTCGGCGATCCCGGACGTCGTCGCGCGGGTCGAGGCGGATCCGGAGCTGAAGGTGCTCCTGCTGACCGGCGAGGGGCCGCACTTCTCCGCCGGGGCGGACATCGGCGAGTTCCGCACGCTGCGTGCCACCGCCGAGGCCGTCACGACCTACGACCGGGCCGTCGACGCCGCGGTGGCCGCCCTGACCGGCATGCGGAAGCCGTCCGTGGCGATGATCCAGGGCAACTGCATCGGCGGCGGCTGCCAGCTCTCGGTGGCGTGCGATTTCCGTTTCGCCGCCGGCGACGCCCGGTTCGGCATCACCCCGGCGCGGCTGGGTATCGTCTACCACTTCGCCTCCACCCGGCTGCTGGTCTCGCTGGTCGGCCCGGCGCACGCGAAATACCTGCTGCTGTCCGGAGAACTGGTGGGCGCCGCGCGCGCCCGCGAGATCGGTCTGGTGCACGACGTGTTCCCGGCCGCGGAGCTGGAAGCCGCCACGGCGCGGTTCGTCGAGACGCTCTGTTCGCGTTCGCAGGGCTCGGTGCGCGGGATGAACCGGATCATCGAGAAGATCGTGGCCGGCCAGACGGAACCGGACCAGGAGACCGAGGACCTCCGGCTGTCCGTTCTGCACGGCGCGGACTACGCGGAGGGCGTGGACGCGTTCCTGGCCCGGCGCACGCCCGAGTTCACCGACTGACCCCGCGCTGCCGCCGTCACGCCCGGAGTCCGCACGCCGCCCACCCGCGACCCCGAAGGCTGTGAAGGGGCCCTTCACAGCCTTCGGGGTCGGGAGCGGTCAGGAGACGGTGACCGAGGTGAACTTGACGGGTTCCTTCGGCTCGCCGGTGACGCCGTCCTGGCCGACCGAGCCGAGGCCGGCCTTCGCGATCTTGTCCAGCACCTGCAGCCCGGAGTCGGCGATGCTGCCGAAGACGGTGTATTGCGGCTGCAGCTGCGCGTTGCCGTAGAGCATGAAGAACTGGCTGCCGCCGCTGTTCGGCTGGCCGGTGTTGGCCATCGCGAGCAGGCCGCGGCCGTACTTCGTGGTGTCGACGACCTCGTCCGGCACCGTGTAGCCGGGGCCGCCGCGGCCGTCCTGGCTGACGTCGCCCTTCGCGTTCGGGTCGCCGCACTGCAGCATCTGCAGCTGGTCGTCCACGCCGAGGCGGTGGCAGATCGTGTCGGTGTAGAAACCGGCCTTGGCCAGGCTCACGAAGCTCTGCACGGTGCACGGCGCGAGCGCGCGGTCCAGGGTTATCGGGATGTCGCCCTGGGTGGTCTTCATGGTGACCGTGACGGTGCCGCTGGAGGACACGTTCTTGCCGTCGGGCACCGGCGGCTTCTTCGCCGGCGCCTGGCCGGTCTTGTCCTCCGGGTAGGAGCACGTCGTCGGGTTCGGCAGCGCCTTGGGCCGGGCCGGCATCGCAGCCCGCTCGGCCGGGATGTTCTTGACCGTCGGCATCGGCGGGTTCGAGCTCGACGGCGGGGTGGCGGCGGCCTGATCGCCGCTGCCCCCGCTGTTCACGATCCACACGACCAGACCGGCGACGATGAGCACCACACCGCCGACCACTCCAGCGCCCACGATCTTGCGCCGCTTCGCTCGCTCGGCCCGGCGCACGAGCTGCCGCTCGAGTTTGCGCTTCGCGGCCTCGCGGCGCTGCTGGTTGGTCGCCACCCGCCCTCCAGTTTCCGCTCGGAGTCACACGTCTGAGGTAGCGGCAGTGTATTGCCACGGCCTGTGAGGACTCTGTACAGGGGCGGCTAGTCTCTTCGTGATCGTGCTCGGGACGACTTCGCCGGAGGATATTTCGTGCTCGTCGCCGGATTCTCCGTAGGCCCGCTGCAGTCGAACTGTTATCTCCTGGCGCGTGTGTCGGGAGGTCCGTGCGTCGTGGTGGATCCGGGGGAGGGCGCGGCCGAGCCGCTCGCTGCCGCGTTGGCCGAGCACGGCCTGACGCCCGCCGCGCTGCTGGCCACGCACGGGCATCCGGACCACGTCGGCGGGGCGACGGCCGCGTCGGAGCGCTACGGCGTGCCGCTGGGGCTGCACCCGGCGGATGCCGAGGGCTACGAGGGGCCGTGGGAACCGCTCGCCGAAGGACCATTGAGCGTCGCGGGCCTGACCGTCGGGGTGCTGCCGCTGCCGGGGCACACGCCCGGGTCGGTGGCGTTCACCGTCGAAACGGACGAAGGTGGCAGGCTGGTGCTCACGGGGGACACGCTGTTCGCCGGGTCGATCGGGCGTACCCGCGACTCCGGCGCCGACCTGGAGAAATCGTTGCGCACCTTGCTCACCTTGGCCGACAACACCGTCGTGCTGCCCGGCCACGGCCCGGCCACGACGCTCGGGCGAGAACGCGCCGGCAACCCGCACCTGCCCGGCGCGGCGCGGTGAGCGGCGGGGAAAGCGTGCCCTCGCCGGAGCGCACGCCGTTGTTCGAGCAGGACCCGAAGGGGCGCCGCCGCCGGCTGTGGTCGGGGATCGTCGGCGTGCTGATGGTGGCGGCCGCGTTCGGCGGGCTCGCCGGGCTGATCGGCGGCCGGGTGCCCGGGCTGGTGACCGCGGGGGTGATCGGGCTGCCGCTGGTGTACGTGGTGCTGTTCGCCTTCCGCCGGCGGATTTGGCTGGAGGGCACCGAATTGGTGGTCCGGACGTGGGGCGTGCGGCGGGTGGACCTGATGACCGTGCCGCGGGTGGAGGTGGTGGTCACCGACGTCCGCGGCACCCGCACGGTGGGCCTGCTGGTGCACGCCGGTCACCGCCGCCGCTCGGTGAAGCTGGACGTGGCCGCGTTCGCCGGCACCGGCGGACGGGAACTCGGCCCGCTGGTCCTGCGCCGGCTCGCGGACGCCCTGCTGAACAACACCGAGGCCAACGGGCTGGTCTTCTCCGAGCTGCTGGTGGCCGAACTCCGTGCGGAAGCCCGGGGTGACGCGGTCGCGGAACGTCCGCTGTACCAGTTCGCCTCGGCCGCCCCGTCCGGCCGTTACCTGCAGCGCTTCCCGATGGAGGCCGTGAGCCGGTTCGTGGCCACGCTGGACTGATCCCGGCCGTCCCTCAGGGCCGGGCGGGCTCGGTGCGCTGCGGTGCCTGTTCTTCGAGGCCGTCCACCCGGGCGCGGATGCGGTCGAGCTGGTCGGACAGTTCCGGCAGTTCCCCGGCGACGTAGGTGAGTAGCCGTTCCAGCTGGCGGAGCGTGGCGCGGACGTTGTCGAGGGCGGTGGCGATGCGCGGCACCGATTCGGCGGCCTCCAGCACCGCCGCGAAGAGACGGCGGACGAGGTGCACGGTGACCCGGGGTCCGGCCAGGACGGCTGTGAACACGGCCCCTCCTCGAGTGCGGCGTCGGGGTGTCGGCAAAGTCGGTGTGAGGGGCCCTGGGCAGACCGTGGAGGTCTGTGAAGGTCCGTGGAGGGGCCCTTCACGGACTCTGAGTCTGTGAAGGGCCCCTTCACAGACCCGAGACGGGTCCGGCGCACACCACGAGGTGGTCGCGCATCTCGAACACCTCCGCTTCGCCCGCTGCCGGGCGAAATCGACGACGATGGCAGGCACCGCCGATGATGACGCGGCAGCCGCGGCACTCCGCTGGCCACAGGCCCTTCGACCAACTTTGCCGGGACCCTCGAGTGCGGCGTCGGGCACTTCGTACCGCACCCGCGGAGGCCGGGCGGGACCGGGGCGGAGCCGGTGTTACTGCGGTGGCGCAGCGCGTTTGGTGGTGCTGATGAGGTGGTCCATCGGCTCGCGGGAGGCGATCAGCGCGGCCAGCACCGTGGTCACCGGGACCGCCGCGACGATGCCCACCGAACCGGCCAGCGTGCGGATGATCTCCGAGGCGATGTCCTCGCTGGTGAGCAGCGAACCCAGCCCGACGCCGGAGATCGCGGAGTACAGCATCACCGGCAGCGCGGCGCCGGCGTAGGCCATCACGAGCGTGTTGACCGCCGAACCCACGTGGTCACGGCCGATGCGCAGGCCCGCGCCGTACAGCTCGCGCCAGCCGAGCGACGGGTTGGCACGGCGCAGTTCCCACACCGCGCTCGTCTGCGTGATCGTCACGTCGTCGAGCACGCCCAGCGCGCCGATCACGATCCCGGCGAGCAGGAGACCGCGGGCGTCGATGCCGTGGCCGAGCGAGCCGATCAGGGTGGTCGTGGCGTCGTCGAGGCCGGTGAGCGAGGCGGCCGCGGAGAAGATCGCCGACAGCACGCCGATCAGGGCCAGGCTGACCAGCGTGCCGAGTACCGCCACGGAGGTTCTCGCGGACAGCCCGTGCGTCAGGTACAGCGCCAGGAACATGATCGCGCCCGCCCCGGCGATCGCGACCAGCGGCGGGCTTTCCCCGGCGAGGATCGCGGGCAGCACGAACAGCACGATCACCACGAAGCTCAGCCCCAGCGCGACCAGCGCGGCCAGGCCCTGCCAGCGGCCCAGCACGAGCACCGCCACCGCGAAGAGCGCGGCCAGCAGCACCAGCGGGGTGCTCCGCTGGAAGTCGACCAGCTGGAACGACTGGGGATCCAGCGCGTTGCCGCCGTTGTAGGCGAGCACCACGTCGTCTCCGGCGGAGAACCGCGGGGTGCTCGGCTCGATCGGCACGGTCAGCTGCAGGGACTTGCCCGTCGCCGGGCCGTCGGTCATCCGCAGCTGCACGGTCAGGCAGGGCTTGTCGCCCGGTGCGGGCTGCGAGCCGACCTGCACCTGACCGGGCTGCAGGCACGGCCCGGACGCGGCGGTGACGATGCTCGCCGCCACCGGCGTGCCCTGCGTGACGGCGCTCGACGGCAGCGCTTTTCCCCAGGGATAGAGCACGATCATCGCGACGACGGTCGCGACGGCGAGCGGGGCCAGCAGCCAGATGAGCAGGGTGCGGACCCGTTTCGACGCGGGGGCGGCCGGGCCGTGGCCGTGTCCATGTCCATGGGTGACGGCGGGGGCGTTGTCGGGTGGGTGGCCGTGGTCCGGACCATGGTCGTTGCCGGTGTCGTGGTCGTCGGCCCGCCCGTGCCGGTGGTCCGGCCCGTCGTGGCGGTCCGGCCGGTTCCGGGTGCCCGGTCCGGTGCGTGCCCGGCGGATCGGCGGGTGCGGACCGGATCCCGAAGTGTCCACTTCGGACGGTCCGGCCGGGCTCCGGTCGTCCCCGGGTGGCTGTCCGGCCCGCGGGGGGCCGGGCGCCGGATGCTCGCCGGTGGCCCGGCGAGGCGCGGCCGGGTGCGGGGTGTCCCCGTCGCGGCGGACCGGGCGCCGGGGTGACTCGCCCTCCGCCGGAACACTTTCGTCGCCCGGACGGCGCGCACGGCCGGTTCCGTCCGCGGTGTGCCCGGCGCGGGTACGGTGTGGCGCGCCGGGCCGTTCAGGACGAAAGGGACCGGGTTCGTGTCGTGGCCGGCCAGACGGGTCGGCACCGGACCGCAACGAACGGGCCGGATCGTCCTCGGGTCGTGCCGCGTGCCACTGCGCGCCTGCCGGGTCGGTGCCCTGCCGCGCACCGGTGGGGTCGCTGCCGGTCCGCCTTGCGCCGGTCGGTTCGGCACCGGGTCGCTGTCTGCGCGGCTGTTCGGGGCCGGGCCGGGGTGCGCCGGTCGGGTCACCGCCAGGCCGTCCGGCATCGGCATCGGCCCCATGCCACTGTCCGCTGGAGTCCGCGCCGGGCCATCCCGGAGGTTCGGCCGGACCCGGTCGTCGCGGCGGGGCAGGGCGTTCCGGTCCGCCGGTGCGGGGACGCCGGGCTCGGCGCGGGTCGTCCGGGGGCACCGGCCGGGCGCGCGGGCCGGGGTCCCGGTGTGCGGGGCCGGGGTCGTCGTCGGGGTAGTCGCGCGGTGCCACGGCGCACATCCTGCCCTCCCGGCGGCGGGTTCACCGGTACCGGGTGGGGGAGGAGCCGGGCGGATCCGGCGTTTCGCTCACACGTACGCGGTGCGCACGTGCACCCGCCGGTAAGCCGAGGGCGGGGTGTCGAAGTGGTCGAGGAAGGCCTGTCGCAGGGTTTCGGTCGATCCGAAGCCGCAGCGCCGGGCGATGGCGGTGAGGGGGAGGTCGGTGCCGGACAGCAGGCGGGCCGCGTGCTCGGCGCGCACGGTGCGGACGTATTTCCCGGGCGTGGTCCCGAGATGGGCGTCGAACAGCCGGGTGAGCTGCCGGGCACTGATGCCCGCCTGCCGCGCGAGCACGGGCGTGCCGAGGTCCCCGGCGAGATGCTCGGCTACGTAGGCGGTGAGGTCGCGGACCTGCCGGTGCTCCGGCGGCGGCCCGGACAGGAACATGCTCACCTGGGCCTGGTTTCCCGGCCGCTGCAGGTAGGTCACCAGGGTGCGGGCGGCTTCGCGGGCGAGGGCCGGGCCGTTGTCCTCCTCGACGAAGGCGAGCGTGAGGTCGAGCCCGCTGGTCACGCCGGCCGAGGTGTAGGTATCGCCGTGCCGCACGAAGAGCGGGACCGGGTCCACCGACACGGCCGGGTACCGCGCGGCCAGCTCCGTGGCGTGGGCCCAGTGCGTGGTCGCGCGGCGCCCGCTGAGCAGCCCGGCCGCGGCGAGCACGCCGGATCCGGTGCACACCGACGCGGTCCGCCGGCTCCGCTGGGACAGCCGCCGGACGTGTTCGAGCAGCCGCTGGTCCGCGGCGGCCGCCCGGTGCCCGGTGCCGCCCGCGACCACGAGCGTGTCGAGTTCGCCGCGGATCTGGTCGAGCCGCGCGTGCGGGGTGAGGGTGAGTCCGGACTGGCAGGGGAACGGCTGTCCGTCCACAGTGGCCAGACGGACGCGGTACGGCCGGCCCGCGCCGAGCCGGTTGGCCGCGTCGAGCACGTCCGCGACGCAGGCGATGTCCAGCAGTTCGGCGTCGGCGTACCCGATGAGCACGACCTGCCGCGGGGCGCCCGGCATGTCCGGTACGGTAGCAGCCCCGCCCGTCCGGAAGACAGGGTTCGCAGGATTCCGGACATCGGCCGGGCGGCACCCGGCGTGCGGCGGGATGGTGGGGAGATGACCGAAAAGACCTTCGCCTTCGTCGTGTACCCGGGCTTCACCGTGCTGGATCTGGTCGGCCCGCTTCAGGTGCTCAACCACCACGCGGCCACCGATCCGTCGGTGCGGGTCGTGGTCGTGGGCGAGACCCGGGAGGCGCTGGGTACGGACACCCCGCTGCGCGTCGCGCCGAGCCATACTTTCGCCGAGGTCCCGGATCCGGACTGGGTGCTCGTGCCCGGCGGGGCCGCGCCCACGCTGCGCGCGCTGTCCGACACCACGCTGATCGCCTACCTCCGGCACGCCGCGGCCGGGGCCGCGCTGATGACCTCGGTGTGCACCGGTTCGCTGCTGCTCGGCGAGGCGGGCCTGCTGGAGGGACGGAAAGCCACCACGCACTGGCTGTTCCGGGATCTGCTGCGGGCCTTCGGTGCGGAGCCGGTCGCGCAGCGGTGGGTGGAGGACGGCCCGGTGATCACCGCCGCCGGTGTGTCGGCCGGCATCGACCTCGCCCTGCACCTGGTTGAACGGATCGCGGGCCCGGCCGCGGCCCGGGGGGTGCAATTCGCCATCGAGTACGACCCGCGGCCGCCGCACGGCCCGCTGGACTGGGCGGAGGCACCGCACGAGAGCCTGCGGTCACGGCGGGAGGTCGCTCTGCGTGATGGCCTGGCCGATGCGCCGGAGTTGCGGGACAAGCTGCTCGCCCAGTGGTGAGCGCCGGCGCGGTGGGGGCTCTGTGCGGGGTCCCGGCAAAGTCGGTCGAGGACTCGTGATCAGCAGAGTGGGCCGTGGCTGCCGCGTCATCCATCGACGGCGACTGTCTTCGTCGTCGATTGCGCCCGGCCGCGGGGCGAAGCGGAGGTGTTCGAGGTGTGCGATCACCTGGTGGTGTGTGCCGGACCTGTCTCGGGTCTGTGAAGGGGCCCTTCACGGACTCTGAGTCTGTGAAGGGCCCCTTCACGGACCTCCGCGGTCTGCGCAGGTCCCCTCACACCGACTTTGCCGACACCCTGGGGCTCTGTGCGGGGTTGAGCGGTGGCGTGGCCGGGGCGCCTGTGACAGGTCCGGATTGCGTACTGCGCCGCGTAGGTCGATGGGCGCGGGGCGGGTTCGCAGGGTGACGGTGTCGATGCTTGGCTTCACCTGTGTGGGGTAAGGCCGTTCCCACCGGGGGCCTGAATGGCTTGCGGTGGAACAGTTTGCGCGGGTTCGGTCGGATGCGTGGGCGTGATTGGCGGCGTAGCCGGTTGTAAACGGGGGCTTTCTCGCGCGGGCGGGTGCGTGCTGCCCTTGCAGGGCACGGGGGTCGGCTGCGCGGTCGGGTCGCTGATGCGGCTCGCGGGCACGCTTGAACAGGCTCGACGAAACAGGGAGGGCGTGCGCAGGCGTCAAGCGACGCGGCGGCCTCTTTTGCGGGCGCGGTCTCATCAGCGCGACGCGGCATTGCTTCGCTCATGTCCGAATGACCCCGGCGAAGCTGCCACAGGGGCCCATGCGGCATGCCACGCCTCGCGCCCCACCCGAACGACCCGTCCCCGAAGCTGCACCACCCGAACGATCCGTCGTGAGCCACCCGCACCGCACGATCCGGACCACCCGAACGATCCGTCGTGAGTCACCCGCACCGCACGATCCGGTGCCGGTATCGCGCACCGCACGCGTCCATCTCGGTGACCTGCCCCGCCGGAACCCTTGACCGGCCCCCGGGGGCGGGTACCGTCGTATGGATGGCTTCCTGCCGCGGGGCGAACGGTCTCACCCTCCTCACCACCGTCCGGGACGGTGACGTGGTGCTGGTGACCGCCGCGGGGGAGATCGATCTGGCCTCGGTCGGGTACTTCCGCGCGGTGCTGTCCGACGCGTGCGGGGCGGGGGAGAAGCTGGTCGTCGACCTTACCCGGGTGGGTTACCTCAGTTGTGCCGGATTGCGGGCATTGGAGGAGGCTCGCCGGTCCCGTCCGGCACTCTCCGTGGTCGCGACGGGATCGCTGGTGCTGCGGGCGTTCGCGGTGTCCGGGGTCGGTGCGGCCGTTCCGGTGCGGCCGCGGTTGCGGGAGGCGTGCGCGGCGGCCGGGGCGTGAGCGCGGGGAACGGATCCCGGCGTACTGTGCCGATCATTACCAATCCGACCACAGTCACGGCCTCATGGCTTCGGAGCAACGGTTACGTGCCGGGTGGGGGTCGGCCTGCTTTTGGCCGGATTAGTAATCGCGGGCCGGAGCGGGTATCCCACCAGGGAAGCCGATTCCTGCTGAGGTGATCCGAGATGTCCGATGGATCCGGTACCGCGTCCCGGACCGGCGCGGTCACTGCGGCCGCGGCGGGGCTCGCCCTGCTGGCCGGGCTGTATCTGATCGCCGCGCCGTGGCTGATCCGCTTCGGCGGCGCCGCGGAGCTGGCGGTGAGCAACACCGTGGCCGGGCTGGCCGTCGTGCTCCTGGCGGCGGTGCGGCCGCGGCCGCTGATCTGGGTGCTGCCGGTGCTCGGCGCGTGGGCCGCGGTCTCCCCGCTGGTCTTGCGCTACGGCGACGAGACAGCTGCGTCGTCCGCGGCTCTTCTCGGCAATCTCGCCGCCGGAGTGGTCGTGGCGGCGGCCGGGGTCACGTTGCTGGTGCGCCGCGGTTGACCGGTCAGAGTGCGTTCACGAGCCACTCACGCCACTTCGCGCTTTCCGCCGCATCGTCCACGTCGGACTCGAACAGGTGATGCCCGATCGCGATCGGCAGGCCGAGGCCGGACCGTTCGTGGAATCGGTACAACGCGTCCGGCGTGCGGATGCCGAGGTAGCGCGCAGTGGTGTAGTCCAGCACGCCTTCGAGTGCGGGTAATCCCGCCAGCCGGCAGCAGATCTGTTGTCCGGCAACAGGTTCGGGCGGCAGCCCGAGCGCGGAGAGCAGCTTCGGCCACGCCTCGGGGACGGCGGCGGAGGCTGGGCCGTCGGCGGTCACGTACGTGGCGAAACGGCCCGGGAAGTACCGCAGCAGCTCGCCCAGAGTGTGCAGGTACATGTCCCAGCCGAGCGAGAACGCCTCGTAGTACTCGTCACCCCAGTCGGCGGCGCTGAAACCACGATGCACGAACCGCAGCACCGAAGTGCCGCCCTCGGCCGCTTCGATGAGGTACTCGAACGCGTCGAAGGAACCGTCCTCGCCGGGCGCCTCGCGGTAGGCGAACCGGTGGGGTGGCTCCCAGGCCGTGATCTCGGCCTCGGACCGCAGCTCGCCGAGCCGGAACCGGATCCGCTTCGCCGCGGCGTCCACCTCGTGCCTGCCCATGAACCAGGAATCGATGCCCGGCCCGCTCGCCACCGCCTGCCACACCGCCTCCGGCGAGGCGGGCAGCCGGACCTCCTTGGCGGTCTCGAACTCGTGCGCCATCGTGTGCCCTCCGTTCGGCTCGCCCGGTACGCTGCCATTGACAGGAATTATTGTCAATGGCGCGGCGGATTCCCGGAATCGATGCCAGACTGCCGGAGGAGCCTGCGAAGGGAAACCCGGCATGGCGACGGTGGCCGAGCAGCTGATCGACGTACTCCGGCAATCCGGCGTGCGCCGTATCTACGGCGTGGTGGGCGACAGCCTCAATCCGGTGGTCGACGCGGTGCGCCGCTCGGGCGGGCCGGCCCGCGGCGGGATCGACTGGGTGCACGTGCGCAACGAGGAGGCCGGCGCGTTCGCCGCCGCGGCCGAGGCCCAGCTCACCGGGCGGCTCGCGGTGTGCGCGGGCAGCTGTGGGCCGGGCAATCTGCATCTGCTGCAAGGCGTCTACGACGCGCACCGCTCGGGAGCGCCGGTGCTCGCGATCGCCTCGCACATCCCGGCCGCCCAGATCGGCACCGGCTTCTTCCAGGAAACCCGTCCGCAGCACCTGTTCGCGGAATGCTCCTACTACTGCGAGCTGGTCAGCACGCCCGAGCAGATGCCGCGGCTCGCGCGGATCGCCGTGCAGAACGCGGTGGGCCGCCGGGGCGCCGCCGTGCTCGTGCTGCCCGGCGACGTCTCCCACGAAACGGCCGCGCACGCCACCGGCGAGTCGGCCTCGCTCGGCAGCCCGCCCGCGATGCTGCCCGCCGAAGACGACGTGGCCCGCCTGGCCGAGCGGATCGACCGCGCGGAGAAGGTGATGATCATGGCCGGCGCGGGCTGCCGCGACGCGCATGCGGACGTTCTCGCGCTGGCGGGCACGGTCGGCGCTCCGGTCGGGCATTCGTTGCGGGGCAAGGAGTTCGTGCAGTACGACAATCCGTTCGACGTGGGCATGAGCGGGCTGCTCGGGTACGGCGCCTGCTACCAGGCGATGCACGAGGCGGACCTGGTCCTGTTACTGGGCACCGATTTCCCGTACGACACGTTCCTGCCGCAGCGCAACACCGTGCAGGTGGACATCGACGCGGCGCGGATCGGCCGCCGCACGGTGCTGGAGTTCGGCGTGCAGGGCGACGTCGGCGCCACCATCCGCGCGGTGCTGCCGAAACTGCGCGGCCGCGAGGACCGCTCGTTCCTGCACGACATGCTGCGCAAGCACGAACGCAGCCTGCAGCGGGTGGTCGACGCCTACACCACGGACGTTTCGCAGCACGTGCCGCTGCACCCGGAGTACGTCGCCGACGTGCTCGACGAGGAGGCCGCCGCCGACGCGGTGTTCACTGTGGACACCGGGATGTGCAACGTCTGGGCGGCCCGGTACGTCTCCCCGAATGGGCACCGGCGGATCCTCGGTTCGTTCGTGCACGGCAGCATGGCCAACGCGCTGCCCCACGCGATCGGCGCGCAGTCGGCCGCCCCCGGCCGCCAGGTGATCGCGATGTGCGGCGACGGCGGCCTGGCCATGCTGCTGGGCGAGCTGCTCACCCTCAAGACCCACGGCCTGCCGGTGAAAGTCGTGGTGTTCAACAACTCCTCGCTCGGCATGGTGAAGCTGGAGATGCTCGTGGACGGCCTGCCGGAGTTCGGCACCGACCACGACCGGGTGGACTTCGCCGCCCTCGCCCGCGCGGCCGGCCTGCACGCCCGCCGGATCGAGGATCCGGCCGACGTCCGCGACGGGATCCGCGAAATCCTCGCCTGCGACGGCCCGGCGCTGCTCGACGTGGTCACCGACCCGAACGCCCTGTCCATCCCGCCGAGCATCACCGCCGCGCAGGTCCGCGGTTTCGCCCTCGCCGCGAGCAAGACGGTCCTCGGCGGCGGGGTGGGCAAGATGCTGACCCTGGCGAAGTCCAACCTGCGCAACATCCCACGGCCGTGAGCTGCCGAGGGACCCTGCGGCTCGGGCGGAGGCGGCTTGGCGGGGGAGATCCGGCTGGAGCGGGTGGCTCGACCGTGGGTGGTGGTGCGGTCTGGACCACCGCGTCGTCACCGGCGCGTGCGACGGGACCGCGCCGGGTGACACGACCGTTCGGGCTCATTCGGGGCGGGCTTGGGTGCGTGTTCGGGCAGATCTCGCACCGTCCGCTGTGACCTGCGCGGACGCGCTGGAAGAGTCGGCCACGCCCATCCGGACAACCCCGAGGAGTGCTACGCATGACCAGTTTGCGCACGATCCGGTCCGCCGGTCTGCTGGTGGCCGCGTCGGCCGCCATCGCAGTGTCGGCGGCGGGTACCGCCGCCGCGGACGCCTCGCCCCCGCGGATCTACGCCTCGTACGGCGCCTGTATGTCGGCCGGCAACATCCTTGCCCAGCAAGGACAGGCGCACGTCTTCGCATGTGTCCCGCGGGGAGCGGCCCCGGCCGGCGCACCGCCGAGCGAGTGGGAGCTGATCATCCGCTCCTGATCGGACCCGGCGACCGACCGGACCCGGCGAGGCCCCGCATACCAGGGGCCTCGCCGGGCCGCGGATCAGTCGGTCTCGGCCATCGCCTCGGCGAACTGCGCCGCGTACAGCCGGGAGTAGGCCCCGCCGGAGTTCAGCAGGGTCTCGTGGTCGCCCTGCTCCACGATGTGCCCGTCCTCCATCACCAGGATGACGTCCGCGTCGCGGATGGTGGAGAGCCGGTGCGCGATGACGAAGCTCGTCCGCCCGGCGCGCAGCGAGTTCATCGCCCGCTGGATGAGCACCTCGGTGCGGGTGTCCACCGAGCTGGTCGCCTCGTCCAGGATCAGGATGGCCGGCTTCGCCAGGAACGCCCTGGCCACCGTGATCAGCTGCTTCTCGCCCGCGCTCACCGTGTCGCCCTCGTCGTCGAGCACGGTGTCGTAGCCCTCGGGCAGCATGCGCACGAACCGGTCCACATAGGTCGCCTTGGCCGCCTCGACGATCTCCTCGCGGGTCGCCTCGTCCGCGCCGTAGGCGATGTTCTCCGCGATCGTCCCGCCGAACAGCCAGGCGTCCTGCAGCACCATGCCGGTCTTGTCGCGCAGCTCCTCGCGGTCCATCTCGCCGATGTCCGCCCCGTCCAGGGTGATCCGGCCGCCGTCGATCTCGTAGAACCGCATCAGCAGGTTCACCAGGGTGGTCTTGCCCGCCCCGGTGGGGCCGACGATGGCCACCGTCTGGCCCGGTTCCACGGTCAGCGACAGGTCCTCGATCAGCGGGGTGCCGGGCAGATAGCGGAACGACACGTGCTCGAACTCGACCCGCCCGCGGACCACCTCCGGATGCGCCGGGTGGGCCGGCTCCGGCTCCTGCTCGTCCGCGTCCAGCAGCGCGAACACCCGTTCCGCCGAGGCGACCCCGGACTGCAGCAGGTTGGCCATGCTGGCGATCTGCGTGACCGGCTGGCTGAACTGGCGCGAGTACTGGATGAACGCCTGCACGTCGCCCAGCGACAGGCTGCCCGAGGCCACCCGCAGCGCGCCGATCACCGCGACCAGCGCGTAGTTCAGGTTGCCGAGGAACATCATCGCCGGCTGGATCGTGCCGGAGATGAACTGCGCCCGGAAACTGGCCCCGTACAGGGTCTCGTTCTGCTCGGCGAAGACCTGCTCGGACTCCGCCCGCCGGCCGAAGATCCGCACCAGCGAGTGCCCGGTGTACATCTCCTCGATGTGCGCGTTGAGCTTCCCGGTGGTCGCCCACTGCCGGATGAACTGCGGCTGGGCCCGCTTGCCGATCTTGGCCGCCACGAACACCGAGACCGGCACGGTCAGCAGCGCGATCAGCGCGAGCAGCGGCGAGATCAGCAGCATCATCACCAGCACACCGATCACGGTGAACAACGACGTGACGATCTGCGACAACGTCTGCTGCAGCGACTGCGCCAGGTTGTCGATGTCGTTGGTGACCCGGCTCAGCACCTCGCCGCGCGGCTGGCGGTCGAAGTAGCGCAGCGGCAGCCGCGCGAACTTCTCCTCGATGTCCTGGCGCAGCCGGAACACCGCCTGCTGCACCAGGCTCGTGGTCAGCCGGGCCTGGACCAGGCCGAGGAACGACCCGATCACGTACAGCGCCAGCACGATCGCCAGCACTCGCCCGACCGAGCTGAAGTCGACGCCCTGCCCGGGTATCAGATCGACCCGGCCGAGGATGTCGGCGAGCGTGGTGTCGCCCCGTGCCCGCAGCCCGTCGACGATCGCGTCCTTCGGCGTGCCTGAGGGCAGCGACCGGCCGAGCACCCCGGCGAAGATCAGGTCGGTGGCCTCCGCGAGCACCTTCGGCCCGATCACCGTCAGCGCGACGCTCGCCGCGCCGAACACGAGCACGCCCAGCAACGCGGCCCGCTGCGGCTTCAGCAGGCGCAACAACCGGCCGAGCGAACCACGGAAGTCGAGTGCCTTTTCCGGCGGCATCGACCCGGCCATGAACCGCCCGGGACCGGGACCCGCGGGGGCCGGGCGGTTCTGCATGCGCTCCGCCGCGGCCCGTTCCCCGGTCTCGGTGGCGACGGTGCTCCTCTCCTCGCTCATGCGGCCTCCTGCTCAGTCAGCTGCGACAGCACGATCTCCCGATACGTTTCGTTGCCCTCCATCAGTTCGCGGTGCGTCCCGGTGCCGACGACGCGGCCGTCGTCGAGCACGATGATCCGGTCCGCGCCGCGGATCGTGCTGACCCGCTGGGCCACGATGACCACGGTGGCGTCCCGGGTCTCGGCGGCCAGCGCGCGGCGCAGGGCCGCGTCGGTCGCGTAGTCCAGCGCGCTGAACGAGTCGTCGAACAGGTAGATCTCCGGCCGGTGCACCAGCATCCGCGCGATCGCGAGCCGCTGGCGCTGGCCGCCGGAGACGTTCGTGCCGCCCTGGGCGATGGGGGAGTCGAGGCCCGCGTCCATCTTCTGCACGAAGTCCTTGCCCTGCGCGACCTCCAGCGCGTGCCAGAGCTGCTCGTCGGTGGCGTCCGGATTGCCGTAGCGCAGGTTGCTCGCGACCGTCCCGGAGAACAGATACGGCTTCTGCGGCACCATGCCCACGGTCGCGGCCAGCACCGCCGGGTCCAGCCGGCGCACGTCCACCCCGTCCACCCGGACCTCGCCGGTGGTGGTGTCCATCAGCCGCGGGATCAGGTTGAGCAGCGTGGTCTTCCCGCTGCCGGTACTGCCGATCACCGCGGTCGTCTCGCCGGGCCGCGCCAGCAGGCTCACGTCCTGCAGCACCGGCTTCTCCGCGCCGGGGTAGCAGAACCCGGCGCCGGTCAGCTCCAGCTGCCCGTGCACGGTGCCGGGGGAGACCGGTTCGGCAGGCGGGAGGACGCTGGGCTCGGTGTCGAGCACCTCGCTGATCCGCTCCGCGCTGACCTCGGCGCGGGGCACCATCATGAACATGAAGGTGGCCATCATGACCGACATCAGGATCTGCAGCAGGTAGCTCAGGAACGCGGTGAGCGCACCGATCTGCATCTGCCCGCCGTCGATCCGGTGCCCGCCGAACCACATCACCGCGACCGTGGACACGTTCATCACCAGCATCACGGTGGGGAACATCAGCGCCATCAGCCGGCCGACCCGCAGCGAGACGGTGAGCAGCTCGTCGTTGGCCTCGCCGAAGCGGGCCCGCTCGTGCCGGTCGCGCACGAACGCCCGGATCACCCGGATGCCCATGATCTGCTCGCGCAGCACCTGGTTGATCCGGTCGATCCGGGTCTGCATGAGCCGGAACGCCGGGCGCATCCGGGACACGATGAGACCCACCGCGATCGCCAGCACCGGCACGATGACCAGCAGCAGCAGCGACAGCGGGCCGTCCTGGCCGATCGCCAGCACGATGCCGCCGACGCACATGATCGGCGCGGACACCATCAGGGTCAGCGTCATCAGCACCAGCATCTGGATCTGCTGGACGTCGTTGGTGGTCCGGGTGATCAGCGACGGGGTGCCGAACTGGCCGACCTCCCGGGCGGAGAAGTCCTGCACCCGGTGGAACACCGCGGCGCGTACGTCGCGCCCGACCCCCATCGCGGTGCGCGCACCGTAGTACACCGCGCCGATCGAGCCGGCGATCTGGACCAGCGTGACCAGCAGCATCACGCCGCCGATCCGTAGGATGTACCCGGTGTCCCCCTTCACCAGGCCGTCGTCGACGATGTCCGCGTTGAGCGTCGGCAGATACAGCGCGGCGATGGTCTGCGCCAGCTGCAGCACGACGACGAGCCACAAGGTGGCTTGATAAGGGCGCAGATGTCTGCGCAGCAATCTGACCAGCACGGTCGTGGTTCCCCCAACATCTGTGGTGGTTCGGGTCGGTTCGGGTGGATCAGGACGCCTGCACGGCACGCTCCTGCGGGGTGGAGCGGGCCGCCAGGGCGGTGAGGTCCGGCATGCCCGCCTGCGCCTGCCGCAGCAGCTCGGCGAACACCGGCATGTTCCCCTCTTCGGTGTCCGAGCCCAGCCAGCTGTCGAAGGCGACGCGGGACGCAACCTGCACGATGCCCGCCATCATCCGCGCGTGCAACGGATTTGCGTCTTCTCCGGCGCGTTCGGCGATCGCCTCGGCGAGCACCCGCTCGACCTTGGCGTGCGAGCGGAGCATTTCGCCGAACAGGGCGGGGTGGCCGAGCATCTCGCGGAACCGCCGGACCTCCTCGCGGGTCGGGCCGCCCTGCTCGGCCTGCTGCTCC